>NZ_JBFUJK010000049.1:0-511 GCF_056401395.1 Arthrobacter sp. P4_F11 | reverse complement strand
CAATCAGGCCGTGACGGCGTCGTCCGTGGCGTTCAGACTGAAGGACAGCGGCGGCAATGCGGTGGCTGGTACGGTTTCCTACGATTCCGCCAGCGCTACAGCGGTGTTCACCCCGGGAAGTGCCCTGGCCTACGGCACGACGTATACGGCCACTGTCAGCGGGGCCACGAACAGCACGGGCCAGACGATGACGGCGTATGCGTGGCTATTTACCACAGCTGCCGCGCAGGCGGGTTGCCCGTGCAGTGTGTTCAGTGCCAAATCGGTGCCGTCCACCGTCACAGTCAATGACGCCAACGCCGTGGAGCTGGGCATGAAGTTCCGTTCCGACGTGGCCGGGACTGTCACAGGTGTCCGGTTCTACAAGGGAAGCAGCAATACCGGGACCCATACCGGCCATCTGTGGTCCGCCTCCGGGACGTTGCTTGCCTCGGTGACGTTCTCGGGTGAAACCGCCTCCGGCTGGCAGCAGGCTACGTTCTCCAGCCCGGTGGCCATCACGGCAAACACC
>NZ_JBFUJK010000048.1:0-652 GCF_056401395.1 Arthrobacter sp. P4_F11 | reverse complement strand
CTGATTGAACGTCGCCGCCGGCTCCGCCGCCACATCCACACCCGTCGCACCGCTCGCCGGAGACACCGACGAAACAGCCGGTGCCGTCGGTGCCGCGGCTGTGGTGAATGTCCAGGAGTACGGTGCCGCCATGGTCTGGCCCGTACTGTTCGTGGCCCCGCTGACCGTAGCCGTATATGTCGCGCTATAGGCCAGGGCGCTTCCCGGCGTGAACGCCGCTGTAGCGGTGGCCGAGTCGTAGGAAACCGTCCCCGCGACGGACGAATTGGCTGAATCCTTGAGCGTGAATACCACCGAGGACGCCGTCACCGCCTGAYTGAACGTCGCCGCCGGCTTCACGCCCACATCCACACCCGTCGCACCGCTCGCCGGAGACACCGACGAAACAGCCGGTGCCGWCGGWGCCGCGGCTGTGGTGAATGTCCAGGAGTACGGTGCCGCCATGGTCTGGCCCGTGGCGTTCGTGGCCCCGCTGACCGTAGCCGTATATGTCGCGCTATAGGCCAGGGCGCTTCCCGGCGTGAACGCCGCAGTTTTGCTCGCCGAATCGTAGGAAACCGTCCCCGCGACGGACGAATTGGCTGAATCCTTGAGCGTGAATACCACCGAGGACGCCGTCACCGCCTGACTGAACGTCGCCGCCGGCTTCACG
>NZ_JBFUJK010000047.1:0-765 GCF_056401395.1 Arthrobacter sp. P4_F11 | reverse complement strand
AGTAATCGCAGATCAGCAACGCTGCGGTGAATACGTTCCCGGGCCTTGTACACACCGCCCGTCAAGTCACGAAAGTTGGTAACACCCGAAGCCGGTGGCCTAACCCCTTGTGGGAGGGAGCTGTCGAAGGTGGGACTGGCGATTGGGACTAAGTCGTAACAAGGTAGCCGTACCGGAAGGTGCGGCTGGATCACCTCCTTTCTAAGGAGCACCTACAACTTTCCCTGCCGGGCGTTATGTCCGTGTGGTGGGGTTGTCAGGAGTACGCCCGTTGCGCAGACGATTGTTCTGCGGCGGGTGCTCACGGGTGGAATATCAACGAATAGGTGCCTGGCGGCACAGGCCGGCAGTTAGTACGGATGCTCTCTTGAGGGTGTCCTGGAACGCACGCCGGAATGAGCTGCTGGGTAGTGTTTGGCACACTGTTGGGTCCTGAGACAACAGGACCGGGAGGGTTTTCCTTTCCGGAGCTGGTTTGTTTCTGGTTTCCTGGCTGCACCGATCACGCGGTTGTTCCCTTTTGTGGGGCGTGTGTGGGGTGTGTGGTACGGGGTTGTTGTTTGAGAACTACATAGTGGACGCGAGCATCTTTTATAAGAAGCAATTTCCAAGAATATGAACCTGGATCTGTCGCTGTTGCCTTTTGGGGTGATGGTGGTGGTTTCTGTGGTTCTCTCGAAAATTACTCCTTGATCTTTTGTGGTCAAGTTTTTAAGAGCACACGGTGGATGCCTTGGCATTAGGAGCCGAAGAAGGCGAAGAAGG
>NZ_JBFUJK010000046.1:0-876 GCF_056401395.1 Arthrobacter sp. P4_F11 | reverse complement strand
GGTGTTTGCCGTGATGGCCACCGGGCTGGAGAACGTAGCCTGCTGCCAGCCGGAGGCGGTTTCACCCGAGAACGTCACCGAGGCAAGCAACGTCCCGGAGGCGGACCACAGATGGCCGGTATGGGTCCCGGTATTGCTGCTTCCCTTGTAGAACCGGACACCTGTGACAGTCCCGGCCACGTCGGAACGGAACTTCATGCCCAGCTCCACGGCGTTGGCGTCATTGACTGTGACGGTGGACGGCACCGAAGTCGAACTGAACACACTGCACGGGCACCCCCCCTGCGCGGCGGCCGTGGTGAATGTCCAGGAATAGGGTGCCGTCATCGTCTGGCCCGTACTGTTCGTGGCCCCGCTGACAGTGGCCGTATATGTCCTGCTATATCCCAGGGCGCTGGCCGGCGTGAACTTGGCAGTACTGGTCGCGGAATCGTAGGAAACCGTACCAGCCACCGCATTGCCGCCGCTGTCCTTCAGKCTGAACGCCACGGACGACGCCGTCACGGCCTGATTGAACGTCGCCGCCGGCTCCGCCGCCACATCCACACCCGTCGCACCATTTGCAGGACCAACTGATGAAATTGCAGGTCCTGTTGCGTTGAAGATGACGTCGACCCAGTAGTTGGCGTTGTTGTAGCTGTTGTTGGGGAACGCAGTGGCTCCGTAGCTGTAGACGCCGTTAGAGCCGTCGGTGCCGCTGGCCAGGCCGTGCAGCGGAGGGGTGTCCGCAGCACTGCTGAAGTAGCCTCCATTGGCCGAATAGAACCCGTTCGGGGCCCGGTAGGACACCACATAGGTGGTGTTTGCCGTGATGGCCACCGGGCTGGAGAACGTAGCCTGCTGCCAGCCGGAGGCGGTTTCACCCGAGAACGTCAC
>NZ_JBFUJK010000045.1:0-1065 GCF_056401395.1 Arthrobacter sp. P4_F11 | reverse complement strand
GGTGACGGGGGCCGCCGAGGTGGGGTCCAAGCTGACGGCGGATCCGGGTGTCTGGGGTCCTGTCGATGAGGGCAGTTCCGATCCTGTCGGGGTCAGGTTGGACTACCAGTGGTACCGTTCGGGCGTGGCCATCCTCGGGGCGACCGCATCCACTTACGTTCCCGTCGCCAGGGACGTCGCCGGTACCCTCACGGTCCGGGTCACTGGGTTCCGGACCGGCTACACCACTGTGGCCAGGACCTCGGCAGCCACTGCGCCGGTGGCTGCGGGCTGGGAGGTCCCCGTCATTACCGGGACGGCGAGTGTCGGGTCTACGCTGACGGCGGTCCCGGGGAGCGGCGGGGCTGCCCCGGCCGCGTTGGGCTATCAGTGGTACCGTTCCGGTGTGGCGGTCGTCGGGGCCACGGGTGCGGCCTATGTTCCGGTCGCCTCCGACCTGTACGCGACCTTCACGGTCCAGGTGACCGCGTCCCGGACCGGTCACGCCCCTGACTCGAGGACGTCCCTTCCGACGGCGGCGGTCATCAAGGGAGCGCTGGTCAGGTCCACGCCCACGATCACCGGCACCCCCAGGGTCGGGTCGACCCTGGCCGTGAACCCCGGCATGTGGGGCCCGTCCCCGTTGGTCCTGAAGTACGCGTGGTCCGGTGCCGGTCGGGCCTACGGATCCAGCTATGTTGTGACGGGGTCGGACGCTGGCAAGACGCTGACTGTCAGGGTCACCGGGATCAGGCTTGGTTACTCCTACGTTGTCCGGAGATCGGCCCCCACAGCGGTGGTGCAACCTGGCACCTTTAGTGCGGCGCCGGTCCCCACGGTGACGGGGGCCGCCGAGGTGGGGTCCAAGCTGACGGCGGATCCGGGTGTCTGGGGTCCTGTCGATGAGGGCAGTTCCGATCCTGTCGGGGTCAGGTTGGACTACCAGTGGTACCGTTCGGGCGTGGCCATCCTCGGGGCGACCGCATCCACTTACGTTCCCGTCGCCAGGGACGTCGCCGGTACCCTCACGGTCCGGGTCACTGGGTTCCGGACCGGCTACACCACTGTGGCCAGGACCTCGGCAGC
>NZ_JBFUJK010000044.1:0-1415 GCF_056401395.1 Arthrobacter sp. P4_F11 | reverse complement strand
ACGCCCACGTCACCACCTCCACGACGCACAAGACCCTCGCGGGTCCGCGCGGCGGCATCATCCTCTCCAACGACGCCGAGATCGCCAAGAAGATCAACTCGGCGGTGTTCCCCGGCCAGCAGGGCGGCCCGCTGGAGCACGTCATCGCGGGCAAGGCCGTGGCCTTCAAGATCGCCGCGTCCGAAGAGTTCAGGGAACGCCAGGAGCGTGTGCTGGCCGGTGCCCGGATCCTGGCCGAGCGGCTGGTCCAGGACGACGTCACGGCGAAGGGGATCAACGTGATCTCCGGCGGCACCGACGTGCACCTGGTCCTGGTGGACCTGCGCGAGTGCGAGCTGAACGGTCAGGAGGCCGAGGACCGGCTCGCGGAAATCGACATCACGGTCAACCGCAACGCCGTCCCGTTCGATCCGCGCCCGCCGATGGTCACCTCCGGACTGCGGATCGGCACCCCGGCGCTGGCCACCCGCGGTTTCGGCGAGGCAGCCTTCGCCGAGGTTGCCGATATCATCGCCGAGGCGCTGACCGCGGAGGCCGGCGCGGACCTGTCCGGTCTGCGTTCCCGGGTGGAGGCCCTCGCCGCCGCCCACCCGCTCTACCCGGGCGTGTCCGACCTCGCCGGTTGAGCTTGTCGGGCCCGTCGGGCCCGGCCTCCTCTGCATGCTCGGTCGCGAAGACGCCCGCTGAGCGGACGTGCCGCTCCCTTAGACGCATGCTGCCGGAGACCGGACCCGGAGGGGCCCCTGTTCACCTCTGTCCCCGAGCCCATACCTAGTTAGGAACCGACAATGGCTGTTGGAGTCTTCGATCTCTTTTCCATCGGCATAGGGCCATCCAGTTCCCACACGGTGGGACCCATGCGGGCCGCCGCGGTCTTCGCCGAGGAGCTCAAAACGTCCGGGGACCTGGAGAAGGTGGCGTCGCTGCGGGTGGACCTGTATGGTTCCCTCGCCGCTACCGGGCACGGGCACGGCACCATGACCGCGATCCTGCTCGGCCTGGAGGGCTTCCACCCCGAGCAGATCCTCCCTGAAGAAGTGGAGGGTCGGCTCGCTGCCATTGCCGAGACCGGCACCCTGCAGCTCGCCGGCGCGGGCGATGGGGACGGTGTTGCGCTGCCGTATGGGGTGCAGGACATGGTCCTGCGCCCGCTGACCATCCTGCCCCGGCACACCAACGGGATGACGTTCACGGTCTCCGACGCCGACGGCGAAGTCCTGCACAAGGCGACGTTCTTCTCCGTGGGCGGCGGCTTCATCGTCCGCGAGGGCGAGGAAGACGCGGCCCTGAAGGAACTCGACGAATCCAAGAAGGAACTGCCGCTGCCCTTCCGCACGGCCGCTGAACTGCTGGGCCGCTGCCAGTCCAAGGGCCTCTCGATCGGCGACATCATGTTCGTCAACGAGCGCGCCTCC
>NZ_JBFUJK010000043.1:0-1549 GCF_056401395.1 Arthrobacter sp. P4_F11 | reverse complement strand
ACAACCGGCTAACACCGGTGACGCCCGACATTCCTAGACCAGCGGCACCCCTCCAGCCGAACACCTCGTCCTGCGGTAACCAACCCGCGCATATCAGCCAGACAGCGCTCCCTCGTCGAACATGACGCGCCAGCCAACCGGACGACGCCGAAGAACGGATACGAAAAGAGCGGTCCAAGACAAACCAGCCCTGGACCGCTCACCCTTGCCCTATTGACAAGAACACCTACATATCAGGTGTACTGAGCCGGGACGTTGTTGACATGTGGGGCTTGAAAACGAGGAGGACCTCCGGGCTAAGTGGAGCTGTCTAGTTCACACACTTTGCGCTCGGAGGTCCTCGTGTCCCACGTTAATGCCCGGCTGACAGTTCATGGAAGACTCCTGATCGTTGACCGGGTGGCCGCCGGCCGCCCGGTCGCCCATATCGCTGCCGAGCTGGGCGTGTCCCGGCAGACCGCGTACCGGTGGATCCGACGATTCCGCGCCGAGGGCGCAGCCGGGCTGCCGAACCGCTCAAGCCGGCCGAGGTCATCACCGGCCCGGACGAGTCCCAACCGTGAGCAAGCCGTCCTGGACGCCCGGCGGTCGTTACGGTTCGGTCCGCTGCGGATCGCTGCGTTCACCGGCGTCCCGGCCCGGACCGTGTCCCGGATCCTGCACCGGCACGGGGTCCCGCGGCTGGCAGACTGCGATCCGCTGACCGGCGCCCCGATCCGCGCCGCCCGGACCACGGCGAACCGGTACGAACGGGCACGGCCCGGGGAACTGGTCCATCTGGACGTCAAGAAGCTCGGACGCATCCCGGACGGCGGCGGCTGGCGGGCCCACGGCCGCTCGGAGCAGGTCAAGGGACGCGGAATCGGTTACGACTACGTCCACGTCGCGATCGATGACCACACCCGCATCGGCTACGCCGAGGTCCTTCCCGATGAGAAGGGCGCCACAGCGGCCGGGTTCCTCACCCGCGCCCGCGGGCTACTTCGCCGGCCACGGCATCCAACGGATCGAACGCGTCATCACCGACAACGCCTTCGCCTACCGCAACTCCACAATGTTCCGTCAGGCAGTCGCAGATCTCGGAGCAGTTCAGCGCTTCATCAAGCCCCACTGCCCCTGGACCAACGGCAAGCCGAACGCTTCAACCGGACCCTGCAAACCGAATGGGCCTACCGGCAGGTCTTCACCAGCAGCAACGACCGCCAATCCGCACTTGCGCCCTGGCTCCAGCACTACAACACTGAACGAATCCACACCGGCATCGGAACCACACCCATCACCCGGGTGTCACCAACCTGATGGCTCAGTACACCTGATATGTAGGTGTTCTTGTCAATAGGGCAAGGGTGAGCGGTCCAGGGCTGGTTTGTCTTGGACCGCTCTTTTCGTATCCGTTCTTCGGCGTCGTCCGGTTGGCTGGCGCGTCATGTTCGACGAGGGAGCGCTGTCTGGCTGATATGCGCGGGTTGGTTACCGCAGGACGAGGTGTTCGGCTGGAGGGGTGCCGCTGGTCTAGGAATGTCGGGCGTCACCGGTGTTAGCCGGTTGT
>NZ_JBFUJK010000042.1:0-1560 GCF_056401395.1 Arthrobacter sp. P4_F11 | reverse complement strand
CTGATATGTAGGTGTTCTTGTCAATAGGGCAAGGGTGAGCGGTCCAGGGCTGGTTTGTCTTGGACCGCTCTTTTCGTATCCGTTCTTCGGCGTCGTCCGGTTGGCTGGCGCGTCATGTTCGACGAGGGAGCGCTGTCTGGCTGATATGCGCGGGTTGGTTACCGCAGGACGAGGTGTTCGGCTGGAGGGGTGCCGCTGGTCTAGGAATGTCGGGCGTCACCGGTGTTAGCCGGTTGTCCATAGTTGTGTCGCGGGTCTCCTCCACGCTGCCGGGCCTTGGGGTCGGGGCCGGGAACGGTACGTCTAGTCATCCGTCCATGGGTGTTCCTTTTGGACGGGGGCTGCCAGGGACCAGCACCAGCCGGCCAGTTCCCGGGCGATGGCGACGTTGGCGATGACCCGGCGTTTGTGACGGGTTTCGAACTGTTCCCACTTGTGGTGCAGCCGGTGGTTTCCCTGGTGGCCGCGGACCCGGGACGCTTCGTCGGCTGCATCCCAGCGGGAGCGCATGTCACGACTGGCATTGTTGTACGGGCGGCGGTGGTGCCAGGCGGCCTCGACCAGCAGACGGCGGGCATGGGTGTTCCCGGTCTTGGTGATCGCGCCCTGGGACCGGGACGCACCCGAGGAATGCTCCGAGGGGACCAGGCCCAGATACGCGCCGATGGTGGAGCCGGTGAAGCGGTTCCAGTCGCCGATCTCCACCGCGAGCCCGAAAGCGGTCAGCACCGAGACACCGCGCAGGCACATCAGGGCCCGCACCACCGGGGCATACGGTTCCGTTGCCGCCATCGCGGTGATCTTCGCATCCAAACGATTTCTGCGGTCCAGCGTCAGTTCCGCCATCTCCAGGCCGGCCTCGTATGCGGCCTGCAGGGCAGGGTCATCGAAATGTTGCCGGTGCAGCCAGGTGTGGTGGGCGTCGGTCCAGGCCTGGCCGCCGGAGTAGACCAGGCCGTGGCGCAGCAGAAGCTTGGAGACCCGGTGCCGTGCTCTCATCAGATCCGCCCGCACGTCCTCGCGGGCACGCACCAGATCCCGGGCGGCCTCCTGGGAAGGGCCCGGGACCCGCACCGGGGTGATTTGCCCGAGCAGGGCCAGCCGGGCGAGATGTTCGGCATCCCGGGCATCGGTTTTCACCCGGTCTCCGGGAGGGCGCTGGAGCTTCGACGGCGCCGCGACCACGCATTCAATCCCTGCCGCATTCAGAAGCCGGGCAAGACCGAATCCGGTGGGTCCTGCTTCATAGACAACCAGGACCGGGCTTGGTAACCGGGCTACCCACTCGGCGATCCCGGCATCGTTGGCGGCCAGGCTCTGGCGCAGAATTTCACCGGTTTCGCGGTCGATCGCGCAACCCTTGACACTGCGCGCATGGACATCCAAACCGACGTAGGTACGCTTGTTCATGGCTGGAACCTCCAGACGTTCAAATGTGGCTCTACCAGTCCACACCCGCACCAGAATGCGGAACAGACCGTGGGCCGGCAACCCACGAATCTCTTTGAACCCGGGGTTCCAGTCCTACTTCAGGCAACCACCACACTTCATATTGTCTAG
>NZ_JBFUJK010000041.1:0-1740 GCF_056401395.1 Arthrobacter sp. P4_F11 | reverse complement strand
TAGCTGGCTATAGGTCGTGTCAAGTGCATGCTCCGGGCATGACAGTGCGCGCCGCATGTTTGGCCGGGCGTTCTGACGTGTCTGTGGGGTGGCGGTTTGGTTGGCTGGCCCGGCGTGATTCCAAGGGCGCCCACGCTGACTTATTCGACCTCGGCGGTTGCCGGGTCATCTGGCGTCGTTCGGGCTGCCCAAGGGCGAAGGGCCGGGCGCCAAGCTAGGTGCGGCGTAACGCGGGAAGCGTCCGCCATAGCTGTRTCGGCGTCTGGTCCGGCCCTTCGTCGGTTCCAGCGTCTCACCGCCGGCCTGGGTTGTGAAGGGATCCTGCGGGCACCTCCGTGGGTTCCGTGAGGGGGATTTCCGGCTGGCATCATGGTGTGCCGCGGCTTGTCACTTCCAGCGGCCGGGGTCGTAGGTGGCCTGGTCCCGGACCATGGCGTAGGCGATCCGTGATGCGCGGTGCGCCATCGCGCAGGCGATGACGCCGCCGTGCTTGCCTCTGGTCCTGAGCGCCGCGGCGTAGGTCCGGCTGGGCGCGTCGTTGAACCAGAGCCCCATGCCGAGATCGATCAGGGCCCGGCGTAGGGCCACGTTGCCTTCCCTGCTGATGGATCCGTCGCGTCGTTTGCCTGCCGATTCGTACTGGGTGGGGGACAGACCCGATGCCCGGTAGATCTGTGACGGCCCGGGCCAGCGGTGCGGGTCGCCCAGGGCGCCGCCGTAGTTGCCGGCGCGGACCACACCCCAGCCCGGGGTCGTGGTGAGCGTCGCGAACGGGCTCAACGGAAGCAACCGGGCGAACTCTGCCTCGGATGCGTCGATCTGCGCGGTGAGCTCGGTCAGCAGGGCCAGATCGGCGGCCAGCACCTGCCGGGCCACGGCTGCGTCCGCCGTGGTCAGCGCGTCGCGGGCGGCACGGACGAGCCGTTCGGCCAGCGGCTGCCGAACGTGGAGGCCGCGGACGGCGGCGAACCGGATGAACCGGGCGGTGCCCAGTGCGGCGAGCCGCTTCGGGTCGGTGAATTCAGCAGCGATGAGCCTTCCCACTTTGGTGCCGAGCACGTCCGGCAGGACCAGCGTCAGCCCGGGGAAGGCCCGGTCCAGCTGGCCCAGCAGCTGGTTCTTCGTCGCGGTCCGCGCCTGGACCSTGCGGGTCCGGTGCGCCGCCCACGCGCCGAGTTCACCGATCACAGCCTCGCGCGCAGTCACAGGAAGGCCCCTGCCGCTGAGGACCAGCTCGGTGATCGCTTCCAGATCCAGGGCATCGGTCTTGATGCGCCGGCGTCCCTGGACCCTGCGCTGCTCGGCCACGTGCGCGGGATTCAGCTCCAGAACCTGCCAGTCCGCGGGCCACACGGACGGGGTGAGCAGCGGCCGGTGGTAATGCCCGGCAGCTTCGATCCCGACTCTCACGGGAACATCCATCCCGGCCAGCCTGCTTTTGATCAGAGTGAGGATCCCGTCCAGGCCCCGTCCGGTCATCTCGAAGTCCACCGGACCCAACAGGCGGTGCCGGGCGGCATCGGTGACCGACAACGCGACCGTCCTCTTGCCAACGTCGACAGCAACAACAACGGGTGATTCACCGGTCACCACGCCCTGAACAGACATAACAAACACCTCCGAAGGTGTCGGGAGGATCCCGCGGATCAACCTCAGGTCCTCAAAGGAATCTGATACATCCCGTCCTGACATCTCCGGAGGTGTTTGTGAAGGACAGACTCAACTCATATCAGCTGTTGT
>NZ_JBFUJK010000040.1:0-2301 GCF_056401395.1 Arthrobacter sp. P4_F11 | reverse complement strand
GTGTCTGTTGTTTGAGAACTCAATAGTGTGCCAAGTTTGTTGATACCAATTTATTGTATTGAATTGGTTGAATTTGCCGGGCCCGCCACCCCGTGGTGTGGTCTGGTGTTTTTAGCTGGTTTCAAATTTTGTGCAGCGTGTGCATCCCGTTTTCCCGGGGGCGCGTGTTGTGTCTGTTTTACTTCAACGGAGAGTTTGATCCTGGCTCAGGATGAACGCTGGCGGCGTGCTTAACACATGCAAGTCGAACGATGATCCGGTGCTTGCACCGGGGATTAGTGGCGAACGGGTGAGTAACACGTGAGTAACCTGCCCTTAACTCTGGGATAAGCCTGGGAAACTGGGTCTAATACCGGATATGACTCCTCATCGCATGGTGGGGGGTGGAAAGCTTTATTGTGGTTTTGGATGGACTCGCGGCCTATCAGCTTGTTGGTGAGGTAATGGCTCACCAAGGCGACGACGGGTAGCCGGCCTGAGAGGGTGACCGGCCACACTGGGACTGAGACACGGCCCAGACTCCTACGGGAGGCAGCAGTGGGGAATATTGCACAATGGGCGCAAGCCTGATGCAGCGACGCCGCGTGAGGGATGACGGCCTTCGGGTTGTAAACCTCTTTCAGTAGGGAAGAAGCGAAAGTGACGGTACCTGCAGAAGAAGCGCCGGCTAACTACGTGCCAGCAGCCGCGGTAATACGTAGGGCGCAAGCGTTATCCGGAATTATTGGGCGTAAAGAGCTCGTAGGCGGTTTGTCGCGTCTGCCGTGAAAGTCCGGGGCTCAACTCCGGATCTGCGGTGGGTACGGGCAGACTAGAGTGATGTAGGGGAGACTGGAATTCCTGGTGTAGCGGTGAAATGCGCAGATATCAGGAGGAACACCGATGGCGAAGGCAGGTCTCTGGGCATTAACTGACGCTGAGGAGCGAAAGCATGGGGAGCGAACAGGATTAGATACCCTGGTAGTCCATGCCGTAAACGTTGGGCACTAGGTGTGGGGGACATTCCACGTTTTCCGCGCCGTAGCTAACGCATTAAGTGCCCCGCCTGGGGAGTACGGCCGCAAGGCTAAAACTCAAAGGAATTGACGGGGGCCCGCACAAGCGGCGGAGCATGCGGATTAATTCGATGCAACGCGAAGAACCTTACCAAGGCTTGACATGGGCCGGACCGGGCTGGAAACAGTCCTTCCCCTTTGGGGCCGGTTCACAGGTGGTGCATGGTTGTCGTCAGCTCGTGTCGTGAGATGTTGGGTTAAGTCCCGCAACGAGCGCAACCCTCGTTCCATGTTGCCAGCGCGTAATGGCGGGGACTCATGGGAGACTGCCGGGGTCAACTCGGAGGAAGGTGGGGACGACGTCAAATCATCATGCCCCTTATGTCTTGGGCTTCACGCATGCTACAATGGCCGGTACAAAGGGTTGCGATACTGTGAGGTGGAGCTAATCCCAAAAAGCCGGTCTCAGTTCGGATTGGGGTCTGCAACTCGACCCCATGAAGTCGGAGTCGCTAGTAATCGCAGATCAGCAACGCTGCGGTGAATACGTTCCCGGGCCTTGTACACACCGCCCGTCAAGTCACGAAAGTTGGTAACACCCGAAGCCGGTGGCCTAACCCCTTGTGGGAGGGAGCTGTCGAAGGTGGGACTGGCGATTGGGACTAAGTCGTAACAAGGTAGCCGTACCGGAAGGTGCGGCTGGATCACCTCCTTTCTAAGGAGCACCTACAACTTTCTCTGCCGGGCGTTATGTCCGTGTGGTGGGGTTGTCAGGAGTACGCCCGTTGCGCAGACGCAAGTTCTGCGGCGGGTGCTCACGGGTGGAATATCAACAAATAGGTGCCTGGCGGCACAGGCCGGCAGTTAGTACGGATGCTCTCTTGAGGGTGTCCTGGAACGCACGCCGGAATGAGCTGCTGGGTAGTGTTTGGCACACTGTTGGGTCCTGAGACAACAGGACCATGGCGCGGCCACGTTGTCCTTCCCTTTCGGGGGTGGGTGCGTGGTGGTGGTGTGGGAACGTTTGTTTCTGGTTTCCTGGCTGCACCGATCACRCGGTTGTTCCCTTTTGTGGGGCGTGTGTGGGGTGTGTGGTACGGGGTTGTTGTTTGAGAACTACATAGTGGACGCGAGCATCTTTTATAAGAAGCAATTTCCAAGAATATGAACCTGGATCTGTCGCTGTTGCCTTTTGGGGTGATGGTGGTGGTTTCTGTGGTTCTCTCGAAAATTACTCCTTGATCTTTTGTGGTCAAGTTTTTAAGAGCACACGGTGGATGCCTTGGCAATTAGGAGCCGAAGAAGG
>NZ_JBFUJK010000039.1:0-2545 GCF_056401395.1 Arthrobacter sp. P4_F11 | reverse complement strand
GACCCACAGCGCCGATGGTACTGCACCCGGGAGGGTGTGGGAGAGTAGGTCACCGCCGGAACACCATTAACGGTCGAGGACCCCCACCACACGGTGGGGGTCCTCCCGCATTTAACCGGCCTCTCCGAACCGAGCCGGGCCGGGGTCCCCGACCCGGAGCGGAACCCGGACCGCGACCGGCTGCCCCCGTGCCGGTCCGGTAATCGCCTTGGTGCCCGATCGCCGATGAGGGGCCCTGCGACGTCGTATGCTCCGCCTTGAAGGAGGCCGAGCGTTGCTGCAGGAACGTACAGACCGGAGGCACCTGGACGGCCTCATTCGGCATCGGGTGCGCCGTCCCCTGTCCCTCCCGCTGACCTGAGCTTCCGGCGTCTGCGCCGGCGCCAGACGATCACCAGGCCAAGCACGACGAATGGGACCAGCACCCAACCGCCGATGTCGAGAGCGTCACCGATGGCATTGGCCAGCGCCCCGGCCAAATAGGCGAGAACACTGAGGCTCGCGACCCAGGCAATTGACCCTGTGATGGTCCAGAGCAGAAAAGTGGGCCACGGCATCTTGGCGGCCCCCGCGGCAATGGCGCCCCAGAGCCGGACAACTATGACCCAGCGGCCGAAGAACAAGGCTTTGCCGCCGTGCCGATCGAAGAACGACTCGAGTTGGAGGATGCGATTCTCGTCGGCATGGAAGCGCTGTGCGAGTCGAAGCATCAGGGGACGGCCTCCCACCCGCCCAAGTACGTAGCCAATAGTGCTCCCGAGCATGGCGCCCAGGCTGCCGACCGCGATAACGGCGGTAAGGTTCAGGTCTCCGTGGCGCGCCGAGGCGTAGGCGCCAAGCAGGACGGCCACGGCGGGAAGCGGTACACCGGCGCACTGGGCCAGCACAATCACGAAGACGGCGAAGTAGTACGCCCATTCGTCCGCAACCCCTGCTTCCGCGGCGAAGTAGGCTGCCCAGCCGAGCGCCACGAAGCGGAAGGCAACTAATCCGGTCATCGCTCACACCTCACTCCGCTGCTCCGCCGTGGTTCATCATGACGGTCCCCGCGCTGCCCGCGTTCTGTCTGCGGTCATAACCCCCGCGACAGCACCGGGATGGCCCTTGTCTACCCTTGCGGCCGGGGCCGCGTCAAGAGCACGCTGCGGACACTGCCCAGCCGGCGGCGGCACAGCGTTTCCGGCAGCGGTGCTAGCCGTGGCGCTCCGGCCGGATCGCCCGCAACCACCACCGCCCGCGCCGCTACGACCGCCGGCCCTGCGCTTCTTCTACGCCTCCTGCTTTAGGCCCTGAAGAGCTGCCCGGTTTCCGGGGACTATTGGCGACCGAAGACGCACGAAGGAAAGAACTCACGCACAGGCCAGGCCCTTCCTCCTTCCTGGTGCGTACGACCTTCAGCACCAGACGCTTGGGTGGATGCGCTGTCCGAGCATGAAGATGGATTCCGCGCCTGAGTGAGGGCCGTTGATGATACTGCCTGGGATCGCGTCGGGTGGGAACACGTTCGCCAGGCGGCTCCGGCAGACAATGAACACGCGTCGGTCTTGGTCGTCGTGGAACGTGGCGCTCTTGAAGGCGGGTATCCGATACAGATCGCGGGTCGGCGCGAGGCATCGCGCCGACCGTTCCGATGCTCGATGTACTGGGAACAGGCTGCGGCCGAATCAATCGCTCGATCAAACCACGAGATCCTGCAACTTCCGCAGCGGGTTTCAATGTTCTTCGCTGATTCCAGGTAGCTGGCGTTCGTCAGGTGTTCTCTTCAGACGCGATTTCGGCGGGGTGGCTGCTGTTGGGCATCAAGGGCCCAGGGCAACGGAAGCATCCTGCCGCGTCATGCCCCTGTTGCGGCCTGCATTCGACACCACGACGGACTGCTCGGCTGCTAGTTTCTGGGCCCGCCATCTGGGCGAGCTGCCGGCATGAGGTGGAGTGATGCACGGCATAGTGGCCGCGGGTGGCGGGGGAGCGTGTGATGTGGTGCTTTGCGGGTGGTTTTGGGTTGTGGTGGCGGGGTTTTTGGGTGGTGGGGTGGGTGTGGGGGGTGGAGTTGCGGTGGGGGCGTGGTGGGTGTATTGTTTTCTAAGTCGCCGCGAGGGAGACCAGCGGAAATGCTGGGAACCGGAGGCGGCCAATCCCCTAAATTTCAAGACCGGATCTGGTCGGCGTTTTGTGCGCTCCGGGTTCGGGTGGGGCGGGTTGGATGGTTTGCGGGTCGCGGAAACGCTGATTTGCAAAGCGGTCCGGACTCGGGTAAGTTTGAAAAGTTGCTCCGGAGCGATCCKYGACTGAWTGTTGGTTGTGGTGGTGCCGGGTGTGTCTGTTGTTTGAGAACTCAATAGTGTGCCAAGTTTGTTGATACCAATTTATTGTATTGAATTGGTTGAATTTGCCGGGCCCGCCACCCCGTGGTGTGGTCTGGTGTTTTTAGCTGGTTTCAAATTTTGTGCAGCGTGTGCATCCCGTTTTCCCGGGGGCGCGTGTTGTGTCTGTTTTACTTCAACGGAGAGTTTGATCCTGGCTCAGGATGAACGCTGGCGGCGGT
>NZ_JBFUJK010000038.1:0-3522 GCF_056401395.1 Arthrobacter sp. P4_F11 | reverse complement strand
CGAGGTCGGGTCGACGGTGACTGCGGGGGAGACCTGCGGTGAGGTTGAGTCGACCAAGTCGGTCTCGGACCTCTACGCACCGGTGACGGGTGAGGTCACCGAGGTCAACGACGCCGTTGTCGATGACCCTTCTCTGATCAACAGCGATCCGTACGGCGCCGGCTGGCTCTTCAAAGTGGCCGCCGAATCGGACGGCCCGCTGCTCTCGGCCCAGGAGTACGCGTCCAAGAACGGCGGCGAACTGTGAGCGCGGTAACCGCGACCGCAGGCACAAGCACCGTCGCGTTTGAGCAGGTCGTGTCGGCGAGCCTGGATGCGGACCTGTCCGTGCTGGATCCGGAGATCGCCGCGACGATCGACGCCGAACTGAGCCGGCAACGTGACGGGTTGGAGATGATCGCTTCGGAGAACCACACGGCCTGGGCTGTGATGCAGGCGCAGGGTTCGGTGCTGACGAACAAGTACGCCGAGGGTTACCCGGGCAAGCGTTACTACGGCGGCTGTGAGCACGTTGACGTGATCGAGCAGCTCGCGATCGACCGGGTCAAGGCCCTGTTCGGCGCCGGGTACGCGAACGTCCAGCCGCACTCCGGCGCGCAGGCCAACGCCTCGGTGATGCACGCCCTGATCCGGCCCGGGGACACCATCATGGGCCTGAACCTGGCCCACGGCGGCCACCTCACGCACGGGATGAAGATCAACTTCTCCGGCCGGCTGTATAACGTCATTCCGTACCAGGTCCGTGAAGAGGACCACCGGATCGACATGGCCGAGGTCGAGCGCCTGGCCCTGGAGCACAAGCCGGCGCTGATCGTGGCCGGCTGGTCCGCGTACGCCCGGCAGCTGGACTTCGCCGAGTTCCGCCGGATCGCSGACTCCGTSGGSGCGTATCTGATGGTGGACATGGCCCACTTCGCCGGGCTGGTCGCGGCCGGGCTGCACCCGTCCCCGGTCCCGCACGCCCACGTCACCACCTCCACGACGCACAAGACCCTCGCGGGTCCGCGCGGCGGCATCATCCTCTCCAACGACGCCGAGATCGCCAAGAAGATCAACTCGGCGGTGTTCCCCGGCCAGCAGGGCGGCCCGCTGGAGCACGTCATCGCGGGCAAGGCCGTGGCCTTCAAGATCGCCGCGTCCGAAGAGTTCAGGGAACGCCAGGAGCGTGTGCTCGCCGGTGCCCGGATCCTGGCCGAGCGGCTGGTCCAGGACGACGTGACCGCGCAGGGGATCAACGTGATCTCCGGCGGCACCGACGTGCACCTGGTCCTGGTGGACCTGCGCAACTGCGAGCTGAACGGTCAGCAGGCCGAGGACCGGCTCGCGGAAATCGACATCACGGTCAACCGCAACGCCGTCCCGTTCGATCCGCGCCCGCCGATGGTCACCTCCGGACTGCGGATCGGCACCCCGGCGCTGGCGACCCGCGGTTTTGGCGAGGCAGCCTTCGCCGAGGTTGCGGACATCATCGCCGAGGCGCTGACCGCGGAGGCCGGCGCGGACCTGTCCGGTCTGCGCACCCGGGTTCAGGCCCTCGCCGCCGCCCACCCGCTCTACCCCTCGGTTGATAACCTCGCCTAGGCGACGTAAGACTTAAGTAGCAGCAGTACAGAACTAACAGCAGTACAGATCACGACGCCGGGTTGCCGCCACAAGCCGCCGCCCGGCGTCGTGCATCCGGCCTGCGGCCGCCAACCAGCGCGCGCAGCGCCTTCCGGCAGGACCCTCTGCCGGACCACAGCAAGACCTAGTTAGGAACCGACAATGGCTGTTGGAGTCTTCGATCTCTTTTCCATCGGCATAGGGCCATCCAGTTCCCACACGGTGGGACCCATGCGGGCCGCCGCGGTCTTCGCCGAGGAACTCAAAACGTCCGGGGACCTGGAGAAGGTGGCGTCGCTGCGGGTGGACCTTTACGGTTCCCTCGCCGCCACCGGGCACGGGCACGGCACCATGACCGCGATCCTGCTCGGCCTGGAGGGCTTCCACCCCGAGCAGATCCTGCCCGAGGAAGTGGAGGGTCGGCTCGCTGCCATTGCCGAGACCGGCACCCTGCAGCTCGCCGGCGCGGGCGATGGGGACGGTGTTGCGCTGCCGTATGGGGTGCAGGACATGGTCCTGCGCCCGCTGACCATCCTGCCCCGGCACACCAACGGCATGACGTTCACGGTCTCCGACGCCGACGGCGAAGTCCTGCACAAGGCGACGTTCTTCTCCGTGGGCGGCGGCTTCATCGTCCGCGAGGGCGAGGAAGACGCGGCCCTGAAGGAACTCGACGAATCCAAGAAGGAACTGCCGCTGCCCTTCCGCACGGCCGCTGAACTGCTGGGCCGCTGCCAGTCCAAGGGCCTCTCGATCGGCGACATCATGTTCGTCAACGAGCGCGCCTCCCGCACCGAAGCGGAAATCCGGGACGGGTTGCTGCACATCTACTCGGTGATGGAAGGCTGCGTCGAGGTCAGCCTCAAACGCACCGGCCTGCTGCCCGGCGGGCTCAAGGTCCGCCGCCGCGCCCCGGACTGGCACAAACGCCTCATGAAGGAAACCCTCGGCCAGGACCCCGAGTACCGGGACCCGAAGTACTGGCAGGAATGGGTCAACCTGATCGCGCTGGCCGTGAACGAGGAAAACGCCTCCGGCGGCCGCGTCGTCACCGCCCCCACGAACGGCGCCGCCGGCATCATCCCGGCCGTGCTCTACTACGCCCTGCACTTCGCCCCCGGCATGGACCAGGCCACCCAGGCCGACCGGGACGACGTGGTGGTCAGGTTCCTGCTGACCGCCGGCGCGATCGGGGTGCTCTACAAGGAGCAGGCCTCGATTTCCGGCGCGGAGGTCGGCTGCCAGGGCGAGGTCGGCTCGGCGTCCTCGATGGCGGCCGCCGGCCTGGCCGAAGTCATGGGCGGCACGCCCCAGCAGGTGGAAAACGCCGCGGAAATCGCGATGGAACACAACCTGGGCCTGACCTGCGACCCGATCGGCGGGCTCGTCCAGGTCCCCTGCATCGAACGCAACGCGATCGCCGCCGCGAAAGCCATCAACGCCGCCAAAATGGCGCTCTGGGGCGACGGCACGCACCGGGTCTCCCTGGACGAGGTCATCGTGACCATGCGCGAAACCGGCAAGGACATGTCCTCCAAATACAAGGAAACCGCAATGGGCGGCCTCGCCGTCAACGTCGTGGAGTGCTAGGAAGCTGACCGCCGGGGCTGAGGTGGCGCTGGCCGGCCGCTCCGGCCAGACGGCCTACAACTAGCGCCTGCAGCTGTGCAGGCCCTAGACAATATGAAGTGTGGTGGTTGCCTGAAGTAGGACTGGAACCCCGGGTTCAAAGAGATTCGTGGGTTGCCGGCCCACGGTCTGTTCCGCATTCTGGTGCGGGTGTGGACTGGTAGAGCCACATTTGAACGTCTGGAGGTTCCAGCCATGAACAAGCGTACCTACGTCGGTTTGGATGTCCATGCGCGCAGTGTCAAGGGTTGCGCGATCGACCGCGAAACCGGTGAAATTCTGCGCCAGAGC
>NZ_JBFUJK010000037.1:0-3679 GCF_056401395.1 Arthrobacter sp. P4_F11 | reverse complement strand
GTGGTGGGGGTCCTCGACCGTTAATGGTGTTCCGGCGGTGACCTACTCTCCCACACCCTCCCGGGTGCAGTACCATCGGCGCTGTGGGTCTTAGCTTCCGGGTTCGGGATGGGACCGGGCGTTTCCCCCACGCTATGACCGCCGTAACCCTTGCTCCGCCACGCACCCGCGGGGCGGGGGTGGGGAAATCTGTGGTTACAACATCTGTGGTGTTGTTATTTTGTTGTGGTTTTGTTCCTCAAGCAACGGGTTTGTTGGTTGGGAACCACATAGTGGACGCAAGCAGTCTTGTTTCTTTGTACCCTTCCCCTGGTGTGAACGTCTTTTGAATCCGTTCACGGGAAGGGTGTGTGGTGTAAGTTATCGGCCTATTAGTACCGGTCAGCTTCACGAGTCGTTAGTCCTCGCTTCCACATCCGGCCTATCAACCCAGTGGTCTGGCTGGGGGCCTCTCACACRCAAGGTGTATGGAAATCTCATCTCGAAGCGAGCTTCCCGCTTAGATGCTTTCAGCGGTTATCCCATCCGAACGTAGCTAATCAGCGGTGCACTTGGCAGTACAACTGACACACCAGAGGTTCGTCCGTCCCGGTCCTCTCGTACTAAGGACAGCCCTTCTCAAATTTCCTGCGCGCGCAGCGGATAGGGACCGAACTGTCTCACGACGTTCTAAACCCAGCTCGCGTACCGCTTTAATGGGCGAACAGCCCAACCCTTGGGACCTACTCCAGCCCCAGGATGCGACGAGCCGACATCGAGGTGCCAAACCATGCCGTCGATATGGACTCTTGGGCAAGATCAGCCTGTTATCCCCGAGGTACCTTTTATCCGTTGAGCGACGGCCATTCCACAATGTACCGCCGGATCACTAGTCCCGACTTTCGTCCCTGCTCGAGATGTCTCTCTCACAGTCAAGCTCCCTTGTGCACTTACACTCGACACCTGATTGCCAACCAGGCTGAGGGAACCTTTGGGCGCCTCCGTTACTTTTTAGGAGGCAACCGCCCCAGTTAAACTACCCATCAGGCACTGTCCCTGACCCGGATTACGGGCCGAAGTTAGATGTCCAAAGTGACCAGAGTGGTATTTCAACGATGACTCCACCCGAACTGGCGTCCGGGCTTCAACGTCTCCCACCTATCCTACACAAGCCACTCCGAACACCAATACCAAACTATAGTAAAGGTCTCGGGGTCTTTCCGTCCTGCTGCGCGTAACGAGCATCTTTACTCGTACTGCAATTTCGCCGAGTTTATGGTTGAGACAGCGGGGAAGTCGTTACTCCATTCGTGCAGGTCGGAACTTACCCGACAAGGAATTTCGCTACCTTAGGATGGTTATAGTTACCACCGCCGTTTACTGGGGCTTAAATTCTCAGCTTCGCCTTGCGGCTAACCGGTCCTCTTAACCTTCCAGCACCGGGCAGGAGTCAGTCCGTATACATCGTCTTGCGACTTCGCACGGACCTGTGTTTTTAGTAAACAGTCGCTTCCCCCTGGTCTCTGCGGCCCCGATCCCCTCCCACCAGCAAGTGGTGTTCAAGGTTGGGGCCCCCCTTCTCCCGAAGTTACGGGGGCATTTTGCCGAGTTCCTTAACCATAATTCTCTCGATCGCCTTAGTATTCTCTACCTGATCACCTGTGTCGGTTTGGGGTACGGGCGGCTAAAACCTCGCGTCGATGCTTTTCTCGGCAGCATAGGATCACCGAATCCCCCCCTRCGGGGGTCCCGTCAGATCTCAGGCATCATGAACGGCGGATTTGCCTACCGTTCGCCCTACATCCTTAGACCGGGACAACCATCGCCCGGCTCGGCTACCTTCCTGCGTCACACCTGTTAATACGCTTGCCTCCCAGGATCAGGTCCCGCGCTCCACCAAAACCCTTCCACCACAAGGGCGGTCAGGCAGGTTTCGGGCGGTTAGTATCCCCTGTTCAGCATGGGCGGTTTTTCGCCGGTACGGGAATATCAACCCGTTGTCCATCGACTACGCCTGTCGGCCTCGCCTTAGGTCCCGACTTACCCAGGGCAGATTAGCTTGACCCTGGAACCCTTGATCATCCGGCGGACGGGTTTCTCACCCGTCTTTCGCTACTCATGCCTGCATTCTCACTCGTGTAGGCTCCACCGCTGGTTTCCACCGCGACTTCACTGCCCACACGACGCTCCCCTACCACTCCAGACGCCTGAACCACAAGGGCTTGGCTAATGTCTGAAATCCACAACTTCGGCGGTGTACTTGAGCCCCGCTACATTGTCGGCGCGGAATCACTTGACCAGTGAGCTATTACGCACTCTTTTAAGGATGGCTGCTTCTAAGCCAACCTCCTGGTTGTCTTCGCAACTCCACATCCTTTCCCACTTAGCACACGCTTAGGGGCCTTAGTTGGTGGTCTGGGCTGTTTCCCTCTCGACTATGAAGCTTATCCCCCACAGTCTCACTGCTGCGCTCTCACTTACCGGCATTCGGAGTTTGGCTGACGTCAGTAACCTTGTAGGGCCCATTAGCCATCCAGTAGCTCTACCTCCGGTAAGAAACACGCAACGCTGCACCTAAATGCATTTCGGGGAGAACCAGCTATCACGAAGTTTGATTGGCCTTTCACCCCTACCCACAGCTCATCCCCTCCATTTTCAACTGAAGTGGGTTCGGTCCTCCACGACGTCTTACCGTCGCTTCAACCTGGCCATGGGTAGATCACTTCGCTTCGGGTCTAGATCACGCCACTGCAACGCCCTATTCAGACTCGCTTTCGCTACGGCTTCCCCACACGGGTTAACCTCGCGACGTAACACTAACTCGCAGGCTCATTCTTCAAAAGGCACGCCGTCACCCCAACACGATCGCTCGCGGAGGCTCCGACGGATTGTAAGCACACGGTTTCAGGTACTGTTTCACTCCCCTCCCGGGGTACTTTTCACCTTTCCCTCACGGTACTGGTCCGCTATCGGTCATTAGGGAGTATTTAGGCTTATCAGGTGGTCCTGACAGATTCGCACGGGATTTCTCGGGCCCCGTGCTACTTGGGATACTTCACCAGGCGGTGCACAACATTTCGGTTACGGGGCTCACACCCTCTACGGCCGGCCTTTCAAGACCGTTCACCTATGCCTGCACTCTCACCTTCCCAGCCCGGCAGAGCTGGAGTGGGAAGTCCCACAACCCCGACCATGCAACGCCCGCCGGCTATCACACATGGAACGGTTTAGCCTGATCCGCGTTCGCTCGCCACTACTGACGGAATCACTATTGTTTTCTCTTCCTGCGGGTACTGAGATGTTTCACTTCCCCGCGTTCCCTCCACGCACCCTATGTGTTCAGATGCGGGTCACCAGGCAGCTCGCGCCCCTGGCGGGGTTTCCCCATTCGGACACCCTGGGATCACAGTCCGGTTATCGACTCCCCCAGGCTTATCGCAGATTCCTACGTCCTTCTTCGGCTCCTAATGCCAAGGCATCCACCGTGTGCTCTTAAAAACTTGACCACAAAAGATCAAGGAGTAATTTTCGAGAGAACCACAGAAACCACCACCATCACCCCAAAAGGCAACAGCGACAGATCCAGGTTCATATTCTTGGAAATTGCTTCTTATAAAAGATGCTCGCGTCCACTATGTAGTTCTCAAACAACAACCCCGTACCACACACCCCACACACGCCCCACAAAAGGGAACAACCG
>NZ_JBFUJK010000036.1:0-4991 GCF_056401395.1 Arthrobacter sp. P4_F11 | reverse complement strand
GTGCCGGCGCCGGTGCCGCCGTCGGCCGATCCACCGGTGCCGCCGTCGTCCGTTCCCGCACCCGTGCCGGTGCCGGTGGTGAGGAGCCAGGTGGCGGTGATGTCGGCGCGGAGCTGGGCCAGGGTCCGTGACTCGTCCGGGCCCTGGAGGGCGCGGGCCGCCGCTGTGGTCCGGTCCCAGATCCCGGCGGCGGTGTCGGCCGGGAGGTGGGCGGAGAGCCAGGCCATGCCGTCCCGGTCCGGGGTGTACTCGACCCGCCGGTCCGCGGCGCTCGTGGTGTGGCGTTCCTCGATGCCGGCCGGGTGGTGGCGTTCGCGCCAGGCGCGGGCCTTGGCCCGGAACCGGGACGGAACGAGCTCCCCGGCCGGGCAGCCGCGGGCCGGGTTCGGCGCACCTGGGTCCAGGAAATGTGCCTCGAGGGCGGCCGCCCCGGCCGCATCCAGGGACGCGGTTTCGTCCACGAGGATCCGGGCGTGGGCCCAGGAGATCGCCCCGGACCCAAGGGCTGCCAGGGTCAGCGGCAGCGCCGTCGTCAGGGCCCGGGCTTCGGCGAGGAGGGCCGCGGCGGTGCGTTCGCTAACGGTCAGGACACAGGCGACCTCGGCGACCAGGGCCAGCTCCTGAACGGCACGGTCCCGCGGGGACGGAGCCGGCGGCGCCAAAAGCCTGGTTGCGTGCGTGTAGTCGGCGGCCAGCCGCACCCTCAGCGCCGCGGTCCGGGCCTCCATCCGGGCGACCTCGGCGAGCCCGTCCAGGCAGCCGTCCGCCAGCCGCCGCAACGGATCGCCGTCTCCCACCGGGTCGGCAGCAGGCGCATCGGCGTCGCCAGCGCCGGCACCGGCCAAGGCAGCCAGCGCGGCAACAGACTCGGCGACGGCCTCCACGGCCGCCCCGCTCTCCGCACTCAACACTGTCCTGCTCTCCACACTCAGATCATCTCAGGAGCCACCGACAATTTTTGATGAAGCTGAAGTGACCGAGCACCCGGCCGTCCACTTCTGACAGCTGCCGATAGAGCATCCAATGGCATCGACGCGAGTGTTGAGTGTCGCACGCCTGCGTAGTAGCGTGACAAGAAATGTCAATACGTATAACAAGGACTCGGGAGTGATCATGGCATATATGACACGGGGGCTGGTGGCTGTCACGGCGGCCCTGGCATTGAGCGTGACGGGTGGCGCCGTCGCCGCCCCAGCGCAGGCCGATCCGCGGGAGACCGCAAAGACGTCAACCGCCACCGGGTACGGCGGGGCGGTGAGCACCGTGGATCCGGAGGCATCCGCTGCGGCGATCGAGGTCCTCCGCAAGGGCGGCAACGCAGCGGACGCCGCCGTCGCCGCAGCCGCGACCCTTGGCGTGACTGAGCCATACAGTGCCGGGATTGGCGGCGGAGGCTACTTCGTGTACTACGAAGCGAAGACCGGCAAGGTGGGCACGATCGACGGCCGCGAGACCGCACCGGCAGGAATGCCGCACAACGCGTTCATCGACCCAGCGACCGGCAAGCCCTTCAATTTCACGCCCGAGCTCGTCACAAGCGGCGTCTCCGTTGGCGTCCCCGGCACCCCGGCTACCTGGGCGCGTGCCCTGGACCGGTGGGGCACGTTGAGCCTCGGCGATGCCCTCAAGCCTGCCATCAACGTGGCCACCCGTGGATTCGTGGTCGATGAGACGTTCCGCCAGCAGACCCTCGACAACAAGGCCCGGTTCGAGGCGTTTCCCTCGACCAGCAGCCTCTACCTCCCGGGCGGTGACGCCCCCGCCGTCGGCAGTGTCTTCCAGAACCACGACCTCGCCGAGACATACCGGCTCCTCGCGAAAAAGGGCACGGACGGCTTCTACGGCGGGCCGCTTGCGGCGGAGATCACGGCCACGGTGCAGGCTCCGCCCAAGACTTCCAACACAAAGCTGCCCGTTCCGGCAGGGCACCTGACGACGGCGGATCTCGCCGCATACCGCGCCCTGGATCAGGCGCCCACGCACGTGGACTACCGCGACCTGGACGTCTACGGCATGGCGCCCTCCAGCAGCGGCGGCACCACGGTGGGCGAGGCGCTGAACATCCTGGCGCCCTCCAACCTGTCCGGGATGTCCACGCCGGGCGCCCTGCACCACTACCTCGAGGCCAGCGCGCTTGCCTTCGCGGACCGTGGCAAGTACGTGGGGGACCCCGCGTTCGTGAGCGTTCCCACCGCCGCGCTTACGGACCCGGCGTTCGGCAAGGAGCGTGCCTGCCAGATTAACCCGCTGCACGCGGCAGCGAAGCCGGTTGCGCCGGGGAACGTGTCCTCGTACGACGGCGCGTGCCCGGCCGCCGCCGTCGCGCCCGTCGACGAGAAGGACACCGAGAACGTCTCGACGACCAACCTGACCGTCGCGGACAAGTGCGGGAACGTGGTCGACTACACGCTCACGATCGAGCAGACCGGAGGGTCCGGCATGGTGGTCCCCGGCCGCGGCTTCCTGCTCAACAACGAGCTGACCGACTTCTCGACCGTCTACGACCCGGCCGACCCGAACCGGATCGAGCCGGGGAAGCGCCCGCGCTCGTCCATGTCGCCGACCATCATCCTCAAGGAGGGCAAGCCGTTCCTCGCTCTCGGCTCGCCCGGTGGATCGACCATCATCACAACCGTCCTGCAGACCATCCTGAACCGGGTGGATCTTGGCATGACCATCTCCGGGGCGATCGCTGCACCGCGTGCCTCGCAACGGAACACGGCCAAGGTCACGGCCGAACCCGACTTCATCGCCAAGTACGGCAGCCAGCTGGCACCGTTTGGCCATCAGCTCACGCCGTCCGGGGATGCGTTCACCTCGGCAGCGGAGATCGGCGCCGCGACCGCCATTGAGTTCCTGCCCCACGGCGGCATGGTCGCCGCCGCCGAGCCCGTGAGGCGCGGCGGCGGATCCGCGATGGCTGTTAGAGCGACGCGGATGTAGGCCGCGCAGTATCGGTTCCTAGCCGCCGCAGACCGCAGCGACGGCGGCCGCCGTCGAATTGGTTCATGAGGGTTCAACCCGTCTTTCATTTGGACCTCATGTTCTTCCTTCATGCTGCGTCTAACAGTCTGAAGCGGCACTTCACACCGCACCCTGGAGCTGACTCCATGAGCTGGTGCCTGCTCGTTCGGCAATACGCCGACGAAGCTACAGGCGGATCTTGGAGCGTCTGCCGAGCATGGTCCGATAGGAGGCCAGGAGAGTACGTGCTGGAGGTCATGAGCCGAGGCCGAACCCCCGCCGTCCGCGGAGCCTATCTGCGCCACGGTCGCTTTGAGCTGGAACCGCTGGACAATCCTGAATTGCTGCGTCATTTTGAAAACGTGCCGGAGATGTCGCTTCAATGCAGTGCCTTGCGGGCCGCGGCAGAGGCAGTGACGAAGAATTTGCTTCGGACGGCTCCGGATCGGCTGACGTGGTCCCACGGAGACCTGAACGGCAATCGGATCATCGCAGTGAGCGACCGATCCCCGCTCGGATTGCTGGATTTTGACGAAGGAGCCCTAACAGATGCGGCTCTCGATCTGGACAATATGGACTTGTACTTGGACCTGAACCGGCGACGGAACCACATGTCGTCGGCACGTTACCTGACGGCCCACACTCAGGTGTTGGCCGTAGCCGAGGAACTGCATGTCAATCCGGACGGGTTCCATGCCTACACAGTGGACCGAAGCCAAACGATATCTTTAGTGCTACCAGCGAGTAAGGCGAAGGCTTTAACGAGTATGAACCGTGCTTAAACAGGTAGCCGCCACTCAGGGTGTCCCGGCTCCCTGCTCGTTAGGATGGGTCTCCCGGGCCGGTGATTCCCGGATTCGGCGGCACATTTCAATCACGCCGCAGTCAGGGCATTTGTCCCGGATGATTTAGACGCATGGCCGCCGCCCCCAGGTTCCAGCAGCGTGCCGCCGTCGCTGATAGCTCCAATTCATAGGCGCCATCATCGAATCCATGGTGGTGAGGGCACCTTTCACTTCAATGAAGACTTTGCGAGGAATTCATGCGGCGACCAATATTTGCGCGTTTAGTCCTTATCGCTTCAATTGTCGGATTCAGTGTGGTGCCCCTTCCTGCCAAGGCAGCTGGCGRATTGGCGACAGACAAGGTTGTCAGCACGCACCAGTCCGCGTTTTCTCGGACCGTCGTTTCGCCCGCCTTCACAACCAGCCAATCCAATGAACTGTTGGTTGCATTTGTGAGCGCTGATGGACCGGCAACTACCGGGTCACAGCAATTCACGTCAGTGACCGGTGGCGGCCTCACCTGGCGCCTGCGTAAGCGGACCAACGTGCAGTATGGAACGGCTGAAATTTGGCAGGCCGTGTCGAACGGCATCCTCACGAACGCGAGAGTGACTGCCACACACAACGGGTCCTACCAGGCTTCCATAACGGTCGCCACCTTCACTGGCGCGGACACTGCCACCGACGGAGCGGTCGGGGGAGCCAACGGGCCCACTGGAGCGCCCAGCACTTCTCTGACGACAACCCGCACCGGATCCTGGGTCTGGGGTGTGGGAAATGACTGGAGCAGGGCCACCCCCCGCACTGTCGGAAGCGGTCAAACCAAGGTCGATGAGTTCCTTTCCAGCGCCAGTGACACATTCTGGACACAACGCGAAACTGCTCCCGGCACAGCGACGGCGCCCTCTTCCGTGAGAATCTTTGACACCGCTCCCACCACGGACAAGTGGAATCTGTCCTTGATCGAGATTCGGCCCGCCCCGGCCGCGCCCGCGGCCCCGGTGTTCACGGCGTCCACGCCCCCGGCGACGGCCACGGTCGGAGCTGCGTACACGTACACGTTCGCCGCTAGCGGTGACCCGGCCCCGACCTTCAGTGTCGCCTCCGGTGCCCTGCCGGCCGGGCTAAGCCTGAACACCACCACCGGAGTCCTCTCCGGGACGCCGACGGCGGCCGGTGCGGCAACGTTCACGGTCGCCGCGGCCAACGGGGTCAGCCCCGACGCGGTCACGCCCGTCCGCA
>NZ_JBFUJK010000035.1:0-5894 GCF_056401395.1 Arthrobacter sp. P4_F11 | reverse complement strand
CATTCGGAGCCGCCGATCAGGAAGGTGGCCTCCTTGTCTTCCCAGCACTCGAAGATGTTGGGGCAGCCGGCCTCCTCACACACCGTGTGGAGGCCCTCCTTCTTGACGAGGTTTTTGAGCTGGACGAACTCCGGGCCCATCTGGACCTTGGCCTTGATCCATTCCGGCTTCCGTTCCACCGGTGTGGCCGCGTTTCGCTGCTCAATGCGCAGCATCTTCCGGCCTCCTGGTGCCAGTGTCACAGTAGAGCTCCTTCTGGGCCAGGGGGGGGCGGTGTTTTCGGGCAATTTCATAGTCAGGGCTTGGCCGCGGTCCCGTCTACGCACGAACGATGCGGTCTTGTCAGCGAGTATAGACATTCGTATAAAGTCCGCGCGGCGGAGCGGCTTTCATACATATGAATAAAGGACATCGACAAAATTAAGCAGGTTGTTGTAGCCGGCCGTTCAGGCCCTGCCGGATAATGAATGACAACACCGCTGTGACCCCGGTCACGGCGTAAGCGACACGCTTTTGATCTGCGGCGGGAGAGTCCCGCAAGCAAATGATGCGGGCGCCGTAGGAGCAAATCCTCCCCGGGAATCTCTCAGGCCCACGTACCGCCGCGGCGAGGCAACTCTGGAAAGCAGCTCGCTCTTCACCATGAAGGGCAAGCTCACCGACGGTGCAAGCAGACCCTGTCTGCGGAATCTCTCAGGTCCACGACAGAGCGGGGAGGGACCCGATCCATAGCCGTGTCCTGCGGGCCGGCCAGACCCTGGAGTTCCTATGACCGTTCAGTCCAATCCCTCTGCCTTCGTTGACCGGCACATCGGCGCGCGCCGCCAGGCCGACATCGACGCCATGCTCAAGGCGATCGGCTATGACAGCGTTGACGGCCTGGTGGACACCGCCGTGCCCGACTCCATCCGCCAGCAAAGCCCGCTCAGCCTGGACAGCGCATTGAGCGAGGTCGAGGTGCTGGCGGAGCTGCGCCGCCTGGCGTCCAAGAACAAGACGGCCGTGCAGATGATCGGCCAGGGCTACTACGGCACGCACACCCCGCCGGTGATCCGCCGCAACATCCTCGAAGCCCCGGCCTGGTACACCGCCTACACCCCGTACCAGCCGGAAATCTCCCAGGGGCGCCTCGAGGCGCTGCTGAACTACCAGACCATGGTCCAGGACCTCACCGCTCTGCCGGTTGCGAATGCGTCCCTCCTCGACGAGGCCACTGCCGTCGCCGAGGCGGTGCTCCTCATGCGCCGGGCCAACAAAAACAAGTCCGCTGCCGGGGCCAAGACCGTCCTCGATGCCGATGTGCTGCCGCAGACCATCGCGATCGTCAAGGGCCGCGCCGAAGCCCTCGGCTTCGAGGTCGAGGTCGCCGACCTCTCCAAGGGCCTGCCCGAGGGCGTCATCAACGGCGTCGTCCTGCAGCAGCCGGGCGTCTCCGGCCGGGTGTGGGACCAGTCCGCCGTGATCGCGGAGGCTAAAGAACGCGGCGCACTTGTCACCGTGGCGGCGGATCTGCTTGCCCTGACCCTGATCACCCCTCCAGGCGAGCAGGGGGCGGACATCGCCGTCGGCTCCACGCAGCGCTTCGGCGTGCCCCTGTTCTTCGGCGGCCCGCACGCCGCCTACATGGCGGTGCGTGAGGGCATGGAACGCACGCTTCCTGGCCGCCTCGTGGGTGTCTCCAAGGACAATGCCGGCGTCCCCGCGTACCGCCTGGCCCTGCAGACCCGCGAGCAGCACATCCGCCGTGAGAAGGCCACGTCCAACATCTGCACCGCCCAGGCGCTGCTGGCCATCGTCTCCTCGATGTACGCCGTCTATCACGGCCCCGACGGGCTGAAGGCGATCGCCGAGGCCGTCCACCACAACGCCCGCACCCTGGCAGCGTCGCTTAAGGCCGCCGGCCGCGAGTTGGTTTCCGAGTCCTTCTTCGACACCGTCACGGTCCGGGTCCCCGGCAAGGCCGCCAAGGTCATCGCAGCGGCCGAGGCCCGCGGCATCAACCTGCGCGTGATCGACGCCGACACGGTGGGTGTCTCCGTTGATGAAACCACGACGCCGGAAGTCGTCGCCGCCGTTGCCGTCGCCTTTGGCGCTGGTCCGGTCGGTGAGGCCAAGGGTCTTGAACTGCCAGAGTCTGTGCTGCGCTCGTCTGTCTTCCTGCAGCATCCGGTCTTTAACACGCACCGTTCCGAGACCCAGCTGCTGCGCTACATCCGCCGCCTCTCGGACCGTGACCTGGCCCTGGACCGCACCATGATCCCGCTGGGGTCGTGCACCATGAAGCTGAACGCCACGGCCGAGATGGAAGCCATCTCCTGGCCGGAGTTCGCCTCCATCCACCCCTTCGCCCCGGAATCCCAGACCGCGGGCTGGCGTGAACTGATCGAGGACCTCGAAGCCCAGCTGACCGAGATCACCGGCTACGACCAGGTCTCCATCCAGCCGAACGCCGGCTCCCAGGGCGAGCTCGCGGGCCTGCTGGCGATCCGCGGCTACCACCACTCCCGCGGGGACGCGCAGCGCACCGTCTGCCTGATCCCGGCCTCCGCGCACGGCACGAACGCCGCCTCCGCGGTGCTCGCCGGCATGAAGGTAGTGGTGGTGGCCACGGCTTCGGACGGCACGATCGACCACGCGGATTTGACCGCGAAGATCGAGGCGAACAAGGACGCGCTGTCCTGCATCATGATCACCTACCCGTCCACCCACGGGGTGTACGACGCCGATGTCCGCGAGGTCTGCGACGCGATCCACGCCGCCGGCGGCCAGGTCTACATCGACGGCGCCAACCTCAACGCCCTCGTCGGGCTGGCCCAGCCGGGCATGTTCGGCGGCGACGTCTCGCACCTGAACCTGCACAAGACCTTCTGCATCCCGCACGGCGGCGGCGGACCCGGCGTCGGCCCGGTCGCGGCCAAGGCCCACCTCGCCCCCTTCATGCCGGGGGACGCGAACAATGACTCTGAGGGGACTGGCGTTGCCATCTCTGCCTCCCGCTACGGATCTGCAGGTGTGCTGCCGATCTCCTGGGCGTACGTGAAGCTCATGGGCGGCAGGGGCCTCACCGAGGCGACCAAGTCGGCCCTGCTCGCAGCCAACTACGTTGCGTCCCGGCTGGATGAGCACTTCCCGGTGCTCTACATGGGCGCGGGTGGCCTGGTGGCCCACGAGTGCATCCTGGATTTGCGTGAACTGACCGCCCGCTCTGGAGTGACGGCCGAGGACGTGGCCAAGCGCCTGATCGACTTCGGCTTCCACGCCCCCACGCTGTCCTTCCCCGTGGCGGGCACCCTCATGGTGGAGCCCACCGAATCCGAGGACCTTGCGGAGATTGACCGCTTCGTCGAGGCGATGATCACCATCCGCCAGGAAATCGACCAGGTCGTCAACGGCGACTTCACTGTGGAGAACTCGCCGCTGCGCAACGCACCCCACACGGCTGCCGCCGTCGTTAGCTCTGATTGGGACCGCGGGTACCCGCGTGAGCAGGCGGCGTTTCCGGTCCTTCACCTGAAGCAGGACAAGTACTTCCCGCCGGTCGGACGCATCGACGGCGCTGCCGGGGACCGCAACCTGGTCTGCTCCTGCCCACCCCTCGAAGACTTCGAGGAAAGCACAGCAGCGTTCGAGGACCACTCCGACGACTCCGCTAACTAAGGACTGACTCAATGACTGAGAACTACACCGCTCTTTACGAGCAGCACAAAAAAGCCGGCGCCTCCTTCACGGACTTCGGCGGTTGGCAGATGCCCCTTAAATACGAATCGGAACTCGCAGAGCACCACGCTGTCCGCAACGCCGCGGGCCTGTTCGACCTCTCCCACATGGGCGAAGTCTGGGTCACTGGCCAGGACGCGGCCGCGTTCCTCGACTACGCCCTGGTCGGGAAGCTGTCGGCGGTCGCCGTTGGCAAAGCAAAGTACTCGCTGATCTGCAACCCCGACGGCGGCATCATCGACGACCTCATCACCTACCGCCGTGGCGAACAGAAGTTCCTGGTGGTACCCAACGCGGGCAACGCCAAGGTAGTCGCCGCGGCCCTCGCTGAGCGGGCCGGTTCCGGAAAGGAAGGCGGGTTCGACGTCACCGTCCAGGACGCCTCCGCCGAGACCTCGCTGATCGCCGTCCAGGGCCCCAATGCAGAAGCCATTCTGCTGACCCTTGTCCCAGCGGAGCAGCACGTCCTGGTCACCGAACTGAAGTACTACGCTGCGGTTGAGGTCCAGATCAACGGACAAGATCTGCTCCTCGCCCGCACCGGCTACACCGGCGAGGACGGCTTCGAGATCTACATCCCGAACGAGGATGCGGCAGGTCTCTGGGAAGCACTGCTGGATGCGGGCGAAGGATACGGCCTCATCCCGGCCGGCCTCGCGTCCCGCGACTCCCTGCGCCTCGAAGCCGGCATGCCGCTCTACGGCAACGAGCTCTCCCGCTACGTCAACGCCTACGCCGCCGGACTGGGCCCGGTTGTCTCGCTCGCGAAGGAAAGTGACTTTGTGGGCAAGGAGGCGCTGACGGCGATCAAGGCTGCCGGCGTCGGATCGTCCATCGGCCCAAAACTCGTGGGACTCAAGGGCACGGGCCGTCGGGCAGCGCGGGCCCACTACTCCGTCCTCAAGAACGGATCGCTCATCGGCGAGGTGACTTCGGGTCAGCCGAGCCCGACGCTCGGTTACCCGGTCGCCATGGCGTACGTCGACGTCGAGCACTCAGAACTGGGCACGATCGTCGACGTTGACCTGCGCGGCAAGGCGGAACCGTTCGAAGTGGTCGCGCTGCCGTTCTACAAGCGTCAAAAGTAAGTCCTGTCGAGTCGTCTTTGGTCCGAAGGGACCGGGACAAACAAGCTTTACGAACTAGAAGAAAGATGGAATTGAGATGAGCAAAGTGGTTGCTGAACTGAAGTATTCGGCTGAGCATGAGTGGGTTGCGCGGGAGGCCGGGAACGTTGTGTCCATCGGCATCTCCGCCGTCGCCACCGACGCCCTGGGCGACATCGTTTACGTGGACCTGCCCGAGGTCGGGTCGACGGTGACTGCGGGGGAGACCTGCGGTGAGGTTGAGTCGACCAAGTCGGTCTCGGACCTCTACGCACCGGTGACGGGTGAGGTCACCGAGGTCAACGACGCCGTTGTCGATGACCCTTCTCTGATCAACAGCGATCCGTACGGCGCCGGCTGGCTCTTCAAAGTGGCCGCCGAATCGGACGGCCCGCTGCTCTCGGCCCAGGAGTACGCGTCCAAGAACGGTGGCGAACTGTGAGCGGCGCAACGGCGGCCGCGGGCACACAGACACTGGCGTTTGAGCAGGTCGTGTCGGCGAGCCTGGATGCGGACCTGTCCGTGCTGGATCCGGAGATCGCCGCGACGATCGACGCCGAGCTGAGCCGGCAGCGTGACGGGTTGGAGATGATCGCCTCGGAGAACCACACCGCCTGGGCTGTGATGCAGGCGCAGGGTTCGGTGTTGACGAACAAGTACGCCGAGGGCTACCCGGGCAAGCGTTACTATGGCGGTTGCGAGCATGTTGACGTGATCGAACAGCTCGCGATCGACCGGGTCAAGGCCCTGTTCGGCGCCGGGTACGCGAACGTGCAGCCGCACTCCGGCGCGCAGGCGAACGCTTCGGTGATGCACGCCCTGATCCGGCCGGGCGACACCATCATGGGCCTGAACCTGGCCCACGGCGGGCACCTCACGCACGGCATGCGGATCAACTTCTCCGGCCGGCTGTATAACGTCATTCCGTACCAGGTCCGTGAAGAGGACCACCGGATCGACATGGCCGAGGTCGAGCGCCTGGCCCTGGAGCACAAGCCGGCGCTGATCGTGGCCGGCTGGTCCGCGTACGCCCGGCAGCTGGACTTCGCCGAGTTCCGCCGGATCGCTCGC
>NZ_JBFUJK010000034.1:0-9283 GCF_056401395.1 Arthrobacter sp. P4_F11 | reverse complement strand
GCAGAAATTTGAATGGAATGCTAAAGGCGAGAATAAGAGCATCTGGAATTTTGTAATTCAGTTCAGGGCTTCGGGAGTAAGAGTTAAGCGATCTCGTACAGCTCCTAGTCTCATCGCCATGACGGACACTCAGGTCCCCATTATTGGGTGGGAAAAACGTTACATGACTCCGAGAGAGTGCTCCCGATTGCAAAGTCTTGAGTCCATCCAACTCCCCGATAGCAGACCGGCCGCGTACCGGGCACTCGGAAACGCCGTAAACGCAAAAGTGGTCCAGGCAATATTTGAGGAATTGCTCGGCGCGAGGTACAACAGTCAGAGTCCGAAGGATTCGGCGGCGAATGCCAGGCTAGTTGCTGTTCAGGAATTAATTGCCTCATGAAGTTGGCGGATGGGGGACGCATGGAATCGCTGAATGCAGAAACTGTTAACATAGTTCCTGGAGTAAGTATGTACTCGGTGCTTAGCAGACTTAACTACAAACCTTGGTATGCACTTGCGGAATATGTTGACAATGCCGTTCAGAGCATGATTGATCGCCGCTCGGCGTTACGGGAGTTGCACGGTGATAAGTACAAACTCGTCGTGACTATCGAGGTCAGTCATGTGGAAGGCGGGCAAATCGTCATTCGCGACAACGCAGGTGGTATACCGCTTGTAGATTTCCCGAGGGCCTTCCGCGCCGCGCAGATTCCTCCAAACACGCGCGGTCTTTCAGAATTCGGGATGGGTATGAAGAGCGCATCCTGCTGGTTTTCAACGATGTGGACCGTTCGGACGAGTGCTATCGGAGAAGAGCAGACCCACATCGTGCGGTTCGATGTGTCAAGTATCGTCAAGGATCAGATCGAACAACTCGACATATTCTCTGTTCCGGCTAAACCCGAGGATCATTTCACGGAGGTTACCCTTTCAAATCTGCATCGCCCTCTGGCCGGTCGTACGATGGGCAAGATCCGACAGCACCTGACGGATATCTACCGGGTTCTAGTACGAAGCGGAGACCTGGAGCTTCATCTAAATGGGGTACCTCTTAAATATGATGTTCCAGAGGTGCTCAAGGCTCCGTACTACCGCGACCCCGAGGGTGCGAACGTTGTGTGGTCCAAGGACATTGACTTCGATTTTGGCGAGGGTTTGTCTGTTACTGGATTTGCGGCGCTGCGAGAAACAGGTAGCAACAGCAACGCCGGGTTCTCCTTGTTTCGAAGGGGGAGGGTGATAGAAGGCAGCGGGGATGAGGGGTACAGACCCAGTGTAATTTTCGGTGCTGGCAACTCTTTCAAATCTCAGAGATTGTTCGGTGAACTACACCTCTCTGGGTTCGCAGTAAGTCATACAAAGGACGGGTTCCAGTGGGACGACAATGAGCATGTATTCCTTGAATTACTGCTCGAAGAACTAGATGCTAGCCCCATGCCTCTACTCAAACAAGCACTTGGATTTCGCAAGCTTGAACACAATCGAAGTCTCGAGCGCAACGCTGAGGAAGCTATTGGTAGTACGGCATCTACGCTCCAAGAGCATCTTCCTGCGGCGGTCGATGAGCTCGTCGCCCTAGGAGCCGAGGCCAGCCCGGCAATCCTGGTAGGGCTTCCGGCTCAGCATCATCGCCGCGTACAATTCGACCACGGCGACCGAAACTGGGATATGGCGGTCGAGATCGTCGGGGATCCTTTGGAGCATTCTTGGTTTACTCGTAGTATCGGGCTGGATGATCCCGGTTCCATTCGTGTCACTGTCCGTCTGAACTCAGCTCATCCGTTCTTGGTCCGCTTTGGACAGCGCGATTCCGAGAGTCTTGAAGTCATTCTTCGTATGGCGGTGGCTATGGTCGTATCGGAAGTCCTAGCGCGCCAGGCCGGTGTGCCGATGGCAGGCGTCGTCGGCCGAAACTTGAATGAAGTACTTTCCCGAGCGTTGTCGAATCCGTAAGAATTTAGGGAGGACTACCATGTCTGAAGTAGTAATTCGCCCACTAGAGGCGGGCCATCCGACTTATTCCCCGACTATCGGACCTACATATCTGGGGTTTGAAGAGCACGTGGCTCCTCCCGCAGCCCGCAGTGACCTCCGCAGAGATTCAACCGATATTCTAGCGAAATGTTCTTTGGGTTCGGAATTTCCTGTCGGGACGACGGGGCTTGTGATTGGGCAAGTGCAAAGTGGCAAGACCATGTCTTATGAGGCCCTTATTTGCTTGGCTCGTGATAATGATGTAGCGCTTGTAATTGTGATTTCGGGAATCTCAACGATTCTTCTCGACCAAGGCCAGGGACGACTCGGGGAAGACTTGTCTTCCGCAGCACCGGGGGTCTGGCATTTCTTGGTGAACCCAACGTTGGAGGACGGCAGCAGCGGGAGAATCCTTGAAAGCCTTCAAACAGACTGGGCTGACGAGGATGTCCCGACAGGTAGAAGGCGCACGGCCGTCATCAGCGTTCTGAAGAACCATCGTCACCTTACAAATCTGTCAAATCTGTTGGCAAGTTTGAACTGGCGTGGCATGAAAGTGCTGATTGTCGACGATGAAGCCGACCAAGCAAGCCTCAACACGAGTCGGCGTCTTCCCAACGGCTCCACCACATATCGGACACTCATGGGCCTACGACAGGTCTTTCCACACTTTTCCTACGTCCAGTACACCGCGACTCCTCAGGCACCGCTCCTAATAAGCATTGCTGATGCACTGTCCCCGCGTTTTGTTCATGTACTTGACCCAGGGAACGGTTACACAGGTGGAGACAGCTTCTTTGCCGAAGATAGCACTCTGGTGAAGACGATTCCGTCTTCTGAAATCGTCCAAAATGCTGGTTTGGATATCGACGTCCCTTCGAGTCTCGTCGAAGCCACGCGCATCTTCTACCTTGGCCTCGCAGTGGCCTTGAGTGACAGCACATTTTCGGACTGTCGTTCCATGCTCATACATCCTTCCCAAGGAACGACGCTCCATGAACTGTATGTTCAGTGGTCAGAGCGATTGCGGCGAACATGGTACGAGATTGTCGATGCTCGGCGCACGAATCCTGAAGACTTCGATGACCTCCTGTACGAGTTTGAGAAGGCTCGTCAGGATTTGATTGGAACGGTGGGCCACGTTCCGCCTCTCTCCGAGTTGGTGCCGTTTTTGAAACTCGCCCTAAGCAAGACGAACGTAATGGAAATGAACACCCGGGCAAATCAGGGGACGCCTCGAGTTCCATGGAAGGACTTTAACGGATTCGTTTTGGTTGGGGGCCAAGCTCTGGATCGCGGCTTTACCGTCAAAGGATTGACTGTGACCTATATGCCGCGCGGGCTGGGTGTGGGCAACGCGGATACCTTGCAACAACGTGCTCGATTCTTCGGCTATAAGGAGAGCTATCTTGGGTATTGCCGGGTATATCTCGAAGCGGGTCTACGATCCGCTTTTACTGACTACATAAGCCACGAAAAAGACATACGCGCCCGCCTAAAAAAGGTACAGTCCGACGGGACCCCGTTGTCCGAATGGCGGCGTGCCTTCATTCTCGATCCAACCATGAGGCCAACTCGCCAGGCTGTTCTTCGCTCAGGTTTCGTCGCCGATAAAGTAAGCGATCAATGGTTCTTCGACAGAAAGCCCGCACACGATATTGCATCGCTCGATCAGAGCCGTGGCGCCGTACGATCGTTTGTGTCAAATTTGGACTTTCACGAAATTCAACTACCCTCCGGGATCAGTGAGATTCAACGTCATCAGGTTGCCGAGAACGTATCTCTCCGCAAGGTAATCGAATTAATTACCGAGATTCCTTCTGTTGACGAATCGATTTCGATGTCCGTTACGGGGCTCTTGATTCAGCTGGAGCAGGCGTTGGATGAGCAGGGTGAGGAAACCTGTGAAGTCTATCGCATTAGACCGCACGGCCGAACGGTCCGTGGCCTGCGCGCGGATGGATTGACAATCAAGGCGTTGTTCCAGGGTCGAAATCCTAGTGGTAGTACCCGTTACGATGGGGATGCTGCCTTTGGAGCTGGCGATCGAATTTCACTTCAAATTCACTCCATTGATCTCGAATTCAATGGCGATTTAGTTGCGGAGCAGGTTCCTGTGCTCGCCGTTTGGGTTCCGGCCCGCATTGCTGAAGGTTGGTACGTGCAGCGTGTGCCCAATGCGAATCCTGCATGAATCTCTATGAGAGATTTTTTAGTCTCGAGTGTCCTCCAGTTGGTGGGTATGCTGGGTTTTTCCTAGAGGATGACGATTATGTGATCGCTCGCGACTATGAGGGGCGACCGGCGTTCTTTGTACGACATGGCCACATCGGTCACGGACAGAACCAGACGTACAAGCTGGAGGGGATATCGGCAATACTTCACTATGAGGCTGTTGTGTCCATCGGTGGTCAGGTGGTATCGGGAGTTTTTGCTCTTATTAGATGTACCAGCGAAGATGATATTGTACGAAGATATTTTCTTGAACTCTGTGGCGCACTAAGTCGTCTCGTGGGACCGAAGCCCAGTGCAACACAAGTTGACGAAAGTATTAACACGTTCGTGCGTATGTTCGCGCTTAGAAAGGCGCCCTCGAAGCGTCCTATGATCGGACTGCTTGGCGAGCTTCTTTTCATTGACCAACATGCCGATTCTGCTAGGTGCATTAGGGCGTGGCACGTCGCATCGAATGATTCTATTGATTTCGTTTTCCCGAATCGCGCGCTGGAAGTAAAGTCGACGTCGACCGCAGGTAGATTTCACACGCTCACATATGATCAGGCATCAGGTCTGACAGGCAGGGAGTTGCTCTTCCTGTCCGTCCAAATAATACCCGTTGCTAACGGTATGTCCGGGCGTCAGTTGCTCCAGCGTCTGGTCGCTCAGTGCGGGACCGACCTGTGGGCGGCCATGAGGGTTTGGGAGATGGCGACGGAAACTTTGGGTTCTGAGATTCAGGCGTTTTTGGATCTCGAATTTGCTTATGAGGCGGCGCTTGAGTCAATGCAGTTCTTTGACTCGGAGGAGATCCCCGCCATCCGCGGCGTCTTACCGTTGGGGGTCAGTCGGGTGCAGTTTTTGTCCGACTTTTCTCAGGTGTCGCAGGTCGACAACTGCAGGCTAAGGGAAATTCTTTCAATGCCCAGCTGAATACACGTCCCAGTGACCCGGACGGATGTCTCAGACGCCTCGCTAGAATTGGATCGTTAGACGCGAGCCGTTCTCTATTCTGTATGGAGCAGAACTGAATAGTCGGTACAAAAAATCGTCCTTGCCTCGTCGACCACTTCTTGGCAATCCAGTGTGGTAGTTTTTCGAACTCTGCGCGGAATACGGAGCCGCGTAGGATTTATGTGACGCTGTTTCCCATGGACAGCAGCGAATCGAGACGTTTCGAATCCTTCATGTGATGATTGGCATAAAGAGGCTCTTCGTGGTTCGTGGGGAATTGATTCCGTGTCGTAGATAAAGAAGGGGCCCGTGGCCCTGCTGGGATGAGTGTGTCTAAGCATTCAACCGGAACAGGACCGCGAGCCTTGACTGAGCCTATCGTTGTGGCATCCGACGCTGCCACCAGCATCTTCAATCTGCCTGACTACCGTGTCATCTCCGCGACCGTTCTGGACGACGGCAGGCGCCGGGTCATTGTCGGAACGGATCCGCCACCGGGCTGCCCTACCTGCGGTGTCGTCGCGACGCGGCGGAAGGAACGGCGCTTCCAGCGGATCCGGGACATTCCCGTCGCCGGCCCCTCGAAGTGCTCTGGTCGCAGTACCGCTGGTACTGCGAGGAACCCAAGTGTTCCCGGCTCTCGTTCCACTGCCCAGTTCCCGCGCCGTGCCCGGTCCACCGGCCGGCTCCGGGACCACGTCGTTGATGCGGTCATCAGCTCCGGCCGTGCCGTATCCGAGACCGCTGCTGCGTTCGCGGTGTCCTGGTGGATGGTCCGCGCCGCGCTGACCGAAGCCTGCCTTCTGACCCTGCCGGATGTGGATGAGCTCAGGCTGCGGAGGCTGGGCATCGATGAACACCGGTTCCGGTCCGTGCGGTTCTTCCGGGACTCTGGGTCGAGCACGTGGATCCGGCATGAGCCGTGGATGACGACGATCGTTGACCTGGACACCGGGCAGGTCCTGGGCGTGGTCGATGGCCGGGACCACAGGGGAGTTGGCTACTGGCTCTTCGCCCGGCCGCTTCAGTGGCGCCTGAGCGTTCAGGTCGTTGCGATCGACCCGTCGGCTGCGTTCCGCAAGGCGTTGAGGATGTGGCTGCCCCGTACCGCTGTCGCGGTCGATCAATTCCATCTGGTCTCCCTGGGCAACCATGCAGTGACTGAGGCCCGCCAGAACTTGTCCCAGCAGGTCAAGAGCCGCCGCGGCCGCGGCGTGGACAAGGCTTGGGCCCACCGCATGCTGCTCCTGCGTGCCGGCGACTCGCTCTCGGACAAGGCACCACACCGGCTGGCTGCGGTCTTCGCTGCCGACGACCCGACCGGCAAGCTGCAAGCCGTGTGGAAAGTCAAAGAACAGCTCACGGCGCTACTGCACACCGACTCCCTGGCCGACGCGGCAGCCGCGAAAGAGGAACTCAAGGTGCTCGTGGCAGCGGCCGGACGCCCGGAGACCAACAAGGCTCTACCGCACCGTCTGCCGGTGGTGGAACGAGATCGAAGTCCTCATCGTCACCGGCGCCACCACAAGCAAGGTCGAGGCCAACAACACCGGCATCAAGCACATCCAACGCACCGCCCGCGGCTGTCGAAACGCCGGGAACTACAAATCGAATATCCTCATGAGAAGTGCCGCCCGGACGGCGGCATGACACTCACCCGGGAATCCATTTCTCCACGAACCTTGAATAGTCGGATTCTGTTCCTTCGGGCGAGGAAGCTCACTGACAATGTAATCCAACGCCTGAGTGAGGTCTTCGCCGCGAACACCCGACCGGCAGCTCCAGGCTTACACAACGCACCATGCGGTTACCACAACGCCGGCAGATTCAAATCGACTACCCTCATTACAAGTACCGCCCGGACGGGCGTGGAGGGCACAATACTTGTCCGGGACTCTCGTTCGCCCTGAACCACTAAAAGCATCAAAAGCGGAGCCGTTCAATGGGCATATTTTGAATCCTCGGCTCTGTCCATCCCGGCCTTGATTGCAAGTCTCAGCAGGACCTCCGGCTGGCATCGCACAATCAGTCAAGAACGGCCGCTTGCCGTTCAATAACGGGAAGTGGAACGAACGGCGCTGGAGTGCATCCAACTCATCCCGCCTCGGCTCAGCAAGTCCTTTCATATGGATCAACGGCTACAGGCCAAGTGTTGGTCCCGGTTCAATTCCAGTATCGCCCCGACAAACGGAATAGCCTCCAGTCATCTGGTGCGTGGTGCATGGCTCGGTTCAGGTCCTCGCACCAGGTTGACCATTCCATCTCGAGCACGATGCGGAGGTCAACTAAGGTCGGGTCTAGATTCCGAGATTTCGTGCAGTCTCGAGCGAGGATGTAGGCATCCCAGATCGGAATTCTCAACTTAATTAGGGCAAAGTGGAAAACTATGGCAAAGAAAGCGGACACGATGTCATTTACGCGCGCACTCGTCGCCAAGACTGAACTTGCTCCTGCCTCTATAAAGGCAACATCTAAGGGGACGGCGGCGGCCAGGTTATCGAAACTGTATTCACCGCGCCCAGTCGAGCAAGCCGACAAGAAGACAACTGATGTTGAACTGCAATCGTAGTCTGCCAGAATCTTAGCGGAAGAAACAAAATCAGCGTTCAAGGGGCCCATCCGCATTCCGCCTTCGAAAGCAGCGGAGCCGGGGAGGCCGTGCCCTGCCCAGTGCACGATTGCCGGCGTCTCACGCAACATTCCATTTACCGTCGCAGGACCGTGAATCCTTCGGAGGACAGCAAGTTCGTAGGTCACTGCTGCCAAGTAATCTCCCTCCGGTGCCGCGTGCCCGGAGATGCATGCGACCGCCCCTGGTCGAATGTCAGGCGGTGCGGCAAGACTCCCAAGGCGATGTGTGTAGCTCACGCGTAGAAAGCCAAGTTCTAGCAGGGCATCATGAAAGGGAAAATTGTATATGTCAGGTCCAAGCGAAATGATTAGGCTATTTATTCCATTCTCCTGGAGTGATTTAAGTCGAAGCAATCCACAGGCTAATTCGTCACTGACTTGTCTGGCATCTGATGGGCTGAACGAAAAATGTACTTCTCCTGAGAATTCAAACTCTTGACAGATTGTATGATCAATATCAGCATAGTATGCGACGAGAGCATGAAGATAACCGCTAACGAGAAAGAACTGAATATATGCCGTTTCGTTTGGCAATATCGACAGATCAATAGGGTCGAGGGCGGGAGTAGCCTTTGCCATTTCTGCGTGCAGGAAGTTGACAGCCTCATCGTAAAGACTGTCATCCACGATCCCATTCGAGGAGCGCTGAACGGTGGTTACGTGTGCAACTTCCAAGAATCGGCGATAGGCTCCACTGTAGGGCGACTCCGGATCTTCTCTCAGAAGCTTCTGAGAGATCGTCAGACGTTCAAATATGTTGCGTTCCATCAACGCCATTTGCCTTAGTCTCTGATCAGCGGTCCAATGCATTTGGTCGATTTGCGCCGACTCCCGCTGCCACTTGCGGACAGCATCGCGTCCACGCGTAATCAGTTCGGGAGGCAGTCGGCGCCCGATGGAATGGCTCCAGCATAGAGAAGAGTTGGCTTTGAGGCTGTAGAAGTCAATTCTGACAATTCCCATAGAGAGCATTGCGCTGAGACTGTTGACGCTGTCGATATCGCTAAGGTGATATGTGTAAGTAATGCGTGCTGAAGTTTTATCGGGAAATTCAAGAAGGAATCCCAGTGATATTTTCCCGTCTTCTTTATCGATATAGACGAATTTTGTTTCATAGCCGGCTCTCGTTACTGCCCGTTCAACTTCGTCTGAATCCATCACGAGAAACCATCCCGGCGTGAACCCTGAGCTTGCATAGCTAAATCGGGCGCCACGGGTGCGTACAGCCTCTATCACCCATGACGGAGGCGCCTCTCCACGTGTCTTAGGCCAGGCTCCAGGCACAATCAGCGGCGGGAACTTTCGACTTCGAATATTTTCTAACGCTGTTGAGTTCCACATATCATCGGCGTCATCCGGATAGCAGGCGCATAGCTCGAGAAGACTGACTAGTTGGAKAAATTGACTGTTATCATTTCTGTGGGCTGAACGTATCATCGAGAGATGACAATCTGACGTCTCTAAAGAGTAGACATTGTTCTCTGTCGATGGAAGACTAGTGTATTCAAAATCGGAATAAGTAGTC
>NZ_JBFUJK010000033.1:0-12706 GCF_056401395.1 Arthrobacter sp. P4_F11 | reverse complement strand
AACTATGGACAACCGGCTAACACCGGTGACGCCCGACATTCCTAGACCAGCGGCACCCCTCCAGCCGAACACCTCGTCCTGCGGTAACCAACCCGCGCATATCAGCCAGACAGCGCTCCCTCGTCGAACATGACGCGCCAGCCAACCGGACGACGCCGAAGAACGGATACGAAAAGAGCGGTCCAAGACAAACCAGCCCTGGACCGCTCACCCTTGCCCTATTGACAAGAACACCTACATATCAGCTGTAAAGAGGGGCCAACTGGGGTCACCTGAAGCTACTTTTGCGACTCACCGACCATAGGCGCCGCGTGGTCCTCAGTCCCAATTCTGACTATGGCAGTTTGATTCAGGACCGGTGTGACGGCTTGAACCAGGACCACCCACGACTCGCCGGTTGCTTGTGACGGTTTGAGTCAGGACCACCCCCATTTCCACCCTGCACCTTCATTCCGTTCTGGCCGGAATTGGAGCACGGCCCAGCCTGTGTCAGGTCATCGGCGGCTCGCTACCGACGTGGGACATAAACCCTCGGCATCGCGAGAGGTTCCGGCCGTACAGTGCGGCGCAGTTGGAGAATCGAGTCCCTGGTGTCACGACTGGGCCGCCTCTAAATCTCAGGGCGAGCAAAAGGAGGCGGATCCGGAACCACGACAGGAGCATAAAGGACCATCTGGTTTGTCCATGTCATGGCGCGCACGGGCTCCTGCGATCGCGGAAATACGCGGTAGCGAAAGTGGTCCTCGGTACCAAGTAGCCTGTCCATCTACATCTTCGAAGCGGAGTTGCCGCTCACTGCTGCTCGTAAAATGTTGCCTCCGTCGCTCCTGCGCCGGAGGCAGTAACTCTTATCGACCACGATCAATTCCCGTGGATCTGTAGGCCCGCCTTCGGTTGCTCCGGAGGCCAGCTCAGATGCTTACGAAGCTGTGTTGAAGCTCGAAAGATGAGGTGGTCATGAGCTCAAAGTCGTCAATCGACTGGAGGACGATCCTGGAGACGGACTTCAACTCGACTGCAGTGTCATTGATTGTTCGTGACCGAGATAGGGGAGGGCATGTTGCCCAGGCCATTGACGGACGCGGGGGGCGACGGCGGGATCGACATCGATGTACGTGACGCAGCCAGTGGCGAATTGGTAGAGATTTTGCCCCGCACGCAATGACGCGCGGCGCTGGCTGTGCCCGGTATTACAGGCAAAGGTCGGTGCCGATACGGGAGGCCTGCCATACGCCCACGGCCAGAACCCCGCCGGCAAGTGGCGCCGGTAAGATGCCATCATCACTTTCGCCGAGCACAAAGGAACACAGTGAGAATCGTCTCGTGGAACTGCTCTATGGCGTACTACAAGAAACGGCACCTGATCGAGGCGCTGCAGCCTGACGTCGTCATACTCCAAGAGGTGGCCAAGAAAGACATTTCCGCGGCTGAGCAACCCTTCGCGGCATGGACCGGCAGCAATCTGAACAAGGGTCTCGGAGTTATTGGATTCGCCAACGCTCGCTACAAAATTTCAGAACACGCGGATCCCAATTTGCCCTGGCATCTTCCCTTTTCGATCGACGGCCTCAACATCATTGCCCTTTGGGCGCATCAGTTGAATCGCGATCTAAGGTATGTTCGCGTGACCCATGAGATAGTCGACCGTAACGCAGAATTCCTCGCCGGCGGCAGGGCGTTGCTAATGGGGGACTTCAACAGCAACACGGTCTGGGACAGGGCGCATCCCAAGAGGAACCACAGCATGCTGGTCGAAAAGCTCGCTGGGCTTGGGCTCAGCAGCGTGTACCACCGCGACGCGGTGAACGACCAGGGGGCGGAGCCGACGAAAACGTACTTTCACACCCGGAACCTCCGATTCGGGCATCACATTGACTTCGCATTCCTGAGCGACGGCATCCCGGCCGATCTCCGAGTAGGGGATTCCGAAGACTGGTTGGCGCATAGCGACCACATGCCCCTGATCTTGGACATCGCTTAGTAACACGCGGGTCAGGCGCCGGCCCAGCAACCTTCCTTCGCGCGGTGGCGAATTGCCGGCGCCAGGTGCATGCTTTCCGCGAGCCCGGCTTGGACTGACCTTCCGATCTTTCCCCGTTCTCTAGCCCGGCATCATTCCACTCGCTCGGCGGGTTAGGGCCGCCGTCCTGATGATGCTTCCAGACTGGAATCAGAGGACTTTGAGGTTGATCTCCTTTGTTTCTGTCTCCGGTGACACGTCCGTCGCGCCACCGGCCTGCGTGTCGGCCTGACCGGGAAGTGACCGTGATCGGGCCGCTCGCACCTGCGTGGGTACGAGCGACCGCGATCCTCGGTCCGACCGTCAGGTGTAGCTCAGGCTGACCAGCAGTGCTTTGAGTTGGGTGTATTGGTTTGTCGCCATCCAGGCCTTCGCGGCCTCCCTGTTCGGGAACCCCGGGTCGCCGAAAAGAACCCGGGTGAACAGTCCGGCGTTGGCGGTGGAGACGAGATTGCACCATGATGCGACGCCTTCGCCCTCCTTCAGCGACCGGGGATCAGTTAGCCCCATGAAGTAGGCATCGCCATCACCAGAGGATTCCACAGCGAATCCGTAGACGGGCTTCTTGCCGTCCGGCGCCGTCATTCCGGAAACTGCCTTGTGATCGAACACGTGACGCGTCACGGGACCGCCAGCACACCCTGCAGTGACGCCGTTGGCCAGGAAGAGCAGATCGTTTCCCGCACCGTCAGCAACGGTGACCTCAACGCCGGGAAGGCCGGCGGGCGGGTGCACGGTTCGCACGGTCCACGTCTCCGGATAGGCGAACGAGATGTGTCCGTCCGGGAACGTGAAGGTCTTCAGCGCGGGAGACCCGTGCTTACCCGCTGAGGCGGGAACCTCCGACGCCGGTACCGCCCTGGCGGCAGTTGCCGTCGGTCCTGCAGTGGAAGCAGGTGGGAAAGTTAACGTCGCCGTGCGGTCTGCCATGGTACTCACGACAAGGCTCGAAGCGGCGGCCGGAGCCCCTGGCTGTGGCCCACAGCCGGCAAGGGCGAGGCCGATGGAAGAACCTGCGATGGTGACGGCAGTGAAGAGTCTGGCGCGATGTGAATGCATTGTGTAGCCCCCAATTCTTATGACGGCGGACCGAATGCCCCGCTTGAAAGCAAAGTTTCCGGGACACGGCCAGTAATTACAGCCAGGGCAAGTTATTTATGCCTTCCGATCGCCACACGCCTCAGATGGCCGCCGCCTGCCTCCCCGCCGGCACCCGTGACAGGAAGTCCTCCACCACCGCGGCGAACTCGTCGGGCCGTTCGATCTGCGGCATGTGCCCCGTCTTCGAGAATGTGTACGACTCGGCGTGTGGCAACGCTGCCACTGCCGCCTCGAGGTGGCTGAACGGGAGGATGTGGTCGTGGTCGCCCCAGACCACGAGCGTGGGAGTCTCCGACTGCGCCAACGCCCCGAGGAGGGCCCTCCGCCACCCGGCCCTGACGCCAAAGATGGTTCCGAGGTCGCGAGCGACGTCGAGGAGGGTTTGGCGGTGGGACGCCCGCTGCGACAAAGCGAACGCGTGGTCAACGCGGGCGTCGGTCACGAGTGCTTTGTCGTAGAAGATCGACTGGACGGTGCGGCGCGAAGCCCCTGGATCCGGACGCAGCAGCAACGAAGCGAGCGGCCCGACCGCGAGCAGGCGCAATACCAGTGCAACCTCCTTGCCGAACCCGGCACTGTTCGCAAGAACCAGCGCCGAGACACGGTCCGGGTGTTCGGCAGCCAGTTTCATGGCGACGGCCCCGCCCAGCGAGTTTCCCATCACGGGGAGCGGCTCGTGCACCCCGACGGCGTCGAGGAAAGCCGGCAGGACGTCGGCCAGTTTCGCCAACGTCGCCGGCCCGGAAAGCCGTTCCGAGTAAGCAAATCCGGGAAGGTCCACGCTGTAAACGGCGTGGCGTGCCGAGAGCCGCTCGTGCTGCCCGTTCCAGTCCTCCAGGCTCTGGCCGATCCCGTGCAGGACCAGCACGGGGTCGCCGCTGCCGGTCTTCCGGTAGCGCAACCGCGTGCCTGCGACGTCGACGTATCCCGTTCCCGGGAGCGCCAGGGGATCCCGGCGCACAAATGGCGCCCCACCGGACGCCCGCACCCGTTGTCCGCGCCGACCGAAACGGACCCGGTCGGTCAACCTGCCGGCCCTCAGGAGGGCGAAGTCTCGGAAGTAGTTCTGGTGCAGCCGCCACGGTGAACCGGCACCCTGCCGGGGCAGCTGATCGGCCCCGCGGAAAATGTAGCCGGCCTTCAGGTCAATCAGGGAGGACAGCTCACCGTTGGCGACATCGGCAGGCGCCGCGGGCACCACCCAATGCAGTCCCCGCCGGTCAAGATGCTTCAGCAGCCGGCAGACGTAGCCTGCGACCAGATCCGCCTTCAGGGTCCACGATGCATTGGTGTACCCGATGGTGAGCGCAAAGTTGGGCACGCCGTCGAGCATCATGCCCTTGTAGGTCAGGGCCTTGCCCACGTCCACGGGCTCGCCGTCGACGGTGAGCGTCATCCCGCCAATCACCAGCAGATTCAATCCCGTCGCCGTGACGATGACGTCGGCCGGGATCGACCCGCCCGAGACCAGGTCAATCCCGTCCGGCGTGATCCGGGAGATCCTGTCGGTGACGATGTCGGCAGTGCCTGCGCTGATCGCGCGGTAGAGGTCCCCGTTGGGGATCGCGCAGACCCGCTGGTCCCACGGCTGATACGACGGCGCCAGGTGCGTGTCCACCGCAAAGCCCTGCGGCAGCTTGGCGACCGCAGATTTGCGCAGGATCGCTTTCATGGTCTCCGGCCGCCGTCGGCTGAGCTGGTACGTGAACATCGAAAAGAGAATGTTCTTGACCCGGACGACGTCGTACGCCAGTTGCGCGGGCAGCTTGCCCCGGAGGCGGTCGGCCAGGTGGTCGCGGGACGGCACGGGGGCGATGTACGTGGGGGAGCGCTGCAGCATCGTCACCTTCGCGGCCGACTTCGCCATGGACGGCACAAGTGTCACCGCGGTGGCCCCGCTGCCGATGATCACCACCTGCTTGCCCTCGTAATCGAGGTCGGCCGGCCAGTGCTGCGGGTGGACGATCGATCCGGCGAAGGTGTCGGCGCCCTCAATGGCAGGGGTAAACCCCTCGTCATAGCGGTAATAGCCTGAGCACACAGACAGGAAAGAGCATGTGAACGTGACCGCCTCGGCGGTGCCGGGTCCCGGGTCGCCGTGCCGGTATTCGCCCTCGGAGGTGCGGACGGCCGTCACCGTCCACAGCGCGGTGTCGCTGGACCAGTCGGCAGAGACCACCCGGGTGTTCAGCCGGATCTGCGGGGAAAGGCCCTCGTCCGCAATGGTCGCCTCGATGTAGTCGCGGATCGAATCGCCGTCGGCAATCGCCTTGGCACCGGCCCAGGGCCGAAAGGAATAGCCGAGCGTGTACATGTCGCTGTCGGAGCGGACGCCCGGGTATCGGAAGAGATCCCAGGTGCCGCCCACCGTGCCCCGGGACTCCAGGATCGCGAACGTCTTCCCTGGTGTTTCGCGTTTCAGCCGGCTCGCGAAACCTATGCCGCTCAGCCCGGCTCCGACAATCAACACATCCACGTGCGCGCTCATCACGCCACGCTATCGACTTAAAGTCGAGAGAGTCAACACCGTGTTGATACCTCGCGTTAGGATGGGCGCATGGCTCCACGTGGAAGACGTACAGCACGGGTCTCGGGGGATGAACGCCAGGACGCGATCCTCGCCACCGCCGAGGCGCTCCTTGGCGAGCGGTCCTTCGACGACGTTTCGATCGAAGAGCTGGCCCGCGGCGCCGGCATCTCGCGCCCCACCTTCTACTTCTACTTCTCGTCCAAGGATGAGATGCTGCTGGCCCTTCTGGACCGGGTGGTCTCCGAGGTGGAACACCGGGTCAGCGAGTTGCCGCGAAATTTCGAAAGTGACCCCGCGGGAGCCTGGACGCGCTCCATTGGCATGTTCGTTGAGGTGTTCGTGGCCCATCGCGGCGTCGCCACCGCGGTGATTGCAGCGCGGACCCGCAACGACGAGGTGCGCGCCCTCTGGTCCAAATCGATGCAGTCCTGGGTCGATTTCTCGAGCGATGTCATCGCGTCCGAGCAAGCCCGAGGGGCTGCGCCGGACGGCATCGACGCCCATGACCTGGCCGTAAGCCTCAATCTCATGAACGAGCGGGTGATCACCGCCGTCCTCAACCGGGAGATGCCCGCGATCGCGGAGTCCCATGCCCTGGACGTGTTATCCACCATCTGGATCCGCAGTATCTACGGGTCCGTCAACCCCGGCCGTTCCTAGCGCCGGGTGGAAAGGAAGAACCCGCATGCCCCACCAGATCAAAACCTTGACCGTGCTCGGCACCGGAGTGCTCGGTTCCCAGATCGCCTATCAGGCCGCCTTCCACGGATTCGCTGTCACCGCCTACGACGTCGACGGCGACGCCCTGGAGAAGGCCCGGGCGCGCTTCGCCCGGCTTGTCGGCATCTACCGGACGGCCAACGTCGGCGGTGCCGGAGAGAGCAAAGCCGAGGCAGCTCTTGAAAACCTCCGCCTCACCGCCAACCTCGGGGACGCCGTCGCCGATGCAGACCTCGTGATCGAGGCCGTTCCTGAGCTGCTCGAGGTGAAGCGGGACGTCTACCGCACGCTCGCAGACCTGGCCCCCGCCAAGACCATCTTCGCCACGAACTCATCAACTTTGCTGCCCAGTGATCTCAAAGATTCCACCGGCCGCCCCGACCGCTTCCTCGCCATCCATTACGCCAACAACATCTGGGCGCAGAACATCGCCGAGGTGATGGGCACCGCCGAAACCGATCCCGCAGTCTTCGACGCCGTCGTCGACTTCGCGCGAAACAGCGGGCTGGAGCCGATCGAGATCAGGAAGGAGAAGGCCGGCTACGTGCTGAACTCCCTGCTGGTCCCGCTCCTGAACGCGGCCGCCGGCCTGCTGCTCCAAGGCGTCGCCAGCCCGGAAACGATCGACAAGACGTGGCGCATTGCCACCGGAGCGCCGAGCGGTCCGTTCCAGATCTACGACGTCGTCGGGCTGGGAACCGCCTACAACATTGCCGCCTCATCGCCAGACCCCGGATCTCAGGCCTTCGCCCGGTACCTCAAGGACAACTACATCGACCAGGGCAAGCTCGGCGTCGAGACGGGCGAGGGTTTTTACACCTACTAAGTCTTCGCATGGGCTGACGGACGGTGCTGACGGACGGTCCAGCGGAGCGGGAGTGGCTGCGGAACCGCTTTTTACACGGACCCGGTCAGCCCTGGCGGTTCGTGTCCAGGACGGTGACGTCCAGGGGCATGCGCCTGGCGCGACGGAGGCGTCCGGCCAGCACATTGCGCACCCCGCGGGTCACCATGGTCGTCTTGGTCAGATACCGGAACTCGGCGGCGTCCGACGTTACGAGGTCCAGGAGCGGGCGCGCGGCGTCGTCAGGGGTCTGCCCCCACAGCCCGACGACGACCTGCAACCCGCCCAGTCGATGCTGGTACCCGGGCTGGGACGTGACGTGCCCCAGCATGTCCGTGATCACCAGGCCCGGATTCATGCCATGCACCCGGACGCCGGTGCCCTTGGTCTCCACCCGCAACGTCTCGGTGAACTGGCGGACCCAACGCTTGCTTGACGCATACGCGTTCTGCAGGGCCACCGGCCCCTGGTCGCCGTGGCCGTACACGTTGACGAGGTCGCCGCGACCTTGGCCGATGAACACCGGCAACGCCACCCTCGACCCGTGGAACGTGCCGAGGATGTTCGTGCGCACCACTTGCGTGAAGTCCTCGACCGGCGTGGACGCCGTCGGCCCGAAGACACCGGAAGCTCCGGCGTTGTTGACCCAGATGTCGAGCGTCCCGCGGCTAAGGGCCTCGTCGCGCAGGGCCTCGACGTCGGCCAGCTCACCGGTGTCGCACTGACGCCCGGATGCCGCGATCCCTTCCGCATGCAGCCGCTCGACGGCGGCCTCGACGTCGGCGTCCGACCTGGACGCCAGCACCACCGTCGCACCCTGATGCCCCAGCAACCGGGCCATGGCCAACCCCAGGCCGCGCGTCGAGCCAGTCACGACTGCCACGCGACCGCGGAGGACATCTCGTCGCGAACCCATGCTTCTCTCATACGCGCAGCGGCCGGGGAGAGCAAGAGCGCAGGCGTGGTGAAAGTTCCGAGGTGGTTGTCCGCCGGGTGGTTCCCAAGCGGCGCTGTTCCATCGCATCGGGGCAATTATCGGGGGTCTGTCGCGACGCCGCGGACGGATTTAGACTGAATCATTCCGCGACGCCGGCGTCTGCCTCGGGCGGGGAGGAAGATCAGCGGCCGCCTTGTCGCACGTAGTCGGCGGGATCGTAGTGAATCCGGAGTGTCGAGATCTTGCCGTTGTCGAAGCGGAAGAACTCTGCGAGCCGGACAAACCCGGCCGGCATGCGGGCGTCGTAGAGTATCGCGGAGCCATCTGCGCCGTGGACCTCTTGGATGATCTCGAGGTCCGACACCGTGGCGATGAAGCCCTTTACGCCTTGGCAGAATCCGGCGGCCCCTGTGCGCTTCCCTGCGATCGGACCTTCAAATTCGAGGCCGTCGACGAGCAAAGTGCGCAGCTCGCCGTCGGGGTCGAACGCATCTATGCCGGCGGCCAGGATCCGGTAGTAGCGCTGGAGTACGTCTGGCGCAGCCTTGCTCAGCGTGGACATCGGCAGTCCTCCTTAAGATTGAAATCTTCAAGCTCTGCACATCGATGAGGCGGAGAACGCGGTTCAATGTGGACCGGATCGTCGCCGGTCAGGTTATATCCGTTGAGTACAGAAGTCACGACGTCGAGGAGGGCTGCCGCTGCGGCGTGGTGCTCACCGTCGTTTCAGCGGCGTGGCGGGGCCACAGTCCCCGGAGACGTTCAGGCGTTCTGCTGGTTCGCGGCCGTCAGCGTCTTGCCTAGAACTGGGTAGTGCCACGCAGCCGGCGCGGGCGGCCGTCCGGGTCAACGACGAGGCGGCTCATCGGAACCGCCCAGAGACGTTGGCGGGACGACACCGGCTCTGGAGTGTGGTGGCGCACGTGTCCGGAGGGGCGGGGGGAACGGCGGCCGGCTTCATGCCAGCGGTCGAGAGCGTCTGCGGTGGTGTTCCAAAGCTTGAGCCCGGCCGCCGGGTGGACGAGCCGTGGATCGTTCTGCTCCAGACCCAGGTGTTCGGCCCAGAGTTGGAGCCGGAGCCCGTGGGCCAACGGCCGGAAAGTGTCGCGGCTGTTGTCTGCGCCGGGCGCCTCCCGGTTGTCGACAGTCGTGTCGAGTACGGCGCAGGTGAGCTCGCTGTCGTTGGTCCAGGACCGGCGGTTGAAGTTGTCTGAGCCGCAGGTGAACCAGGTGTCGTCGATGATGCAGATCTTGGCGTGGACATAGATCGGAGTTCCCGCGCGGTTCTCCAGGTCGAACACGCCGACCCTGTCGGGCGCGACCCGACGCAGCATCCTGATGGCACGCAGTTGCCCGATCCGGGCCGCCGGCCCTGCGAGAGGCCCGTCAGAGTCGGGGTAACGGGGGACGACGGCGATCACGTTCAGGTCGGGATTCCGGTCGAGGGCCTCTGCGATTCCGGCGGCGACCTCTGTCGACCACAGGTACTGGTCCTCCACGTAGATCAGCGAGCGGGCGCGGGCGAAAGCTTTCGTGTAGGCGCGGGCAATGCTGCGCTCCCCAACAGGCGCGAACGGAAACGGGGGACGCCTAACGCCGTAAGTGCGCAGCAGCTGCACGGAATGAGGACCCGCCGGTGGGGGCGGCGGCGCCGCCTCCGGGAGCGGTTCGGGGTGCCGGGGCATACGGGCCAGACGTTGCAGCAGCATCCGGTAGGGGGTGCGCCGGTCCAAGGGATGGGGGTCATTCCACCGTTCAGCAAACACAGCCAGCACATCTGCCACCACGGGGCCACGCAGTTCGAGGGCGGCATCGTGCCATGGCGGTCGTTCCCCGTACCGGGAATCCATGCTCACCGCTTGCGGGTCTCCCGCATGGTCGGCGTTGTCCCGACGGCTGTGGGAAAGGTCGATCCCGCCAACGAACGCGACATCCAGCGACGGATTGTCACGACGGCGAATGACGAAGAGCTTCTGATGATGGGAGCCGAACACGCGTACACGCTGATCCAGCAGCACCTCTCCGCCGGCGTCGTTGACCTGACGGCTTAGGAGCTCATTGGAACGGCCGCTGATCGGGGCCGATACGCGCTCTCCATGGGATCTCCAGACAAGCCCCCGCACTTCCACGCCCTCACCGGCCAAGCCCGCGAGCACCTCGCCAATCGACGGTCCGTCCGCCAGCAGCCGCTCATCGGCGTCGCCACGCCAGTCGGTGAACCACACGCGGTCTCCCGCCTGGAGCGCCGTCAACTCCTCATGCAGCCGGGCGAAGTAGGTCGCACCATGAATCAGGGGCCGCACTAGATTGCCCTCCGACCACGGCGGCGATCCGGCACCGCCCGCGTGGACGTCTGTGGCCAGATTCCCCCGCTCAGCGCGGCTCAGAAACCACGTACCAGCATCACTGTCCACTCAGTCCTTCTTTCGGCGCCCGAGCCCAGGGCACTAGTGTCCGATCTTCAACGTAGCGACTGTGCTGCCTGATGTCACCGACCGGGTCAAAGGTGTCCGGTATCAGCGGACCAGCGGAACGCCCGCTCGTGTTGGGCGCCCACTTGAACTGACACATAGGGATTGCTTGTAAGGAAGGCGGCGCAGCACCGGATCAAGCCGCTCTCCGGCCCTACCGGGATGACGCTGGACGGCCTATCGTGGTCCTGACACAGCCCGAGGGAAAGGAACGACGATGTTCACCCTGCAGATTAGCTATCCGGTCCGGGACTACGAGGCCTTTAAGAAGGTCTTCGACACCGATCCCGCAGGCCGCGCCGCCTCCGGCGCCCGGGCTGTCCGCCTGTTCCGGGACACAGAGGACCGGAACAGCGTGGCCGTGCTCCTTGATTTCGACACCAGGGACGCCGCTACCGTCTTTCTGGAAAAGTTGCGCAGCCAGGTGTGGGACAAACCTGAGGTGATCGGGCAGCTGATGACGGCAGCGCCGACAGCCAGGATTCTGGAAGAAGTGGCCCGCGAGGGCCAGGGCGCGGGCTGACCGCTGAGAATCCTGCTGGACTCGCGGTGGCACAAGAAACCGCTGCATCCCGCGGGTGCCAATGTTGGCTCTCGGGCAGGTTTGGGCGCTAAGAGAGCGTCGAGTTCAAAGCCCACCTAATGCCCGCCTGGAGCCCGCATTATGCCTGCCGGGAGTATGAGGAACCCGAGGCCGTCCGTTCCAATAGTCCGAAGTCGATCATGTAGCGGCGCAGCATGACGACGTCATCGGTATAACCGAGCAGTCGTTCATTAACCTGCTTTTCCGTTAGGTGTTCGCCCGGCTCAACAGCTTCGCTGACGATCCAGGCCAGGAGCTCCCGCCGTTCCGTCACGTTGGCTGGATACCTCTCGATCCTCCCCAAGCGCATGAAGCGGGCCAATCCGGTCTGCGGCTGCCGCCGGGGTTGCTGCCTGAGGAGGTCGCGGAAGATCGCCTCGGGTGCCTCAAGGTCACTGGCGGCATTGCGTTCCACGAGTCCTGACTCAAGGAGGACAGCGATGGCCCGGTTTCGCCGGTGGTCATTCAGGTCAGCAAGCACGTCGGGGAGCTTGGCGCCGAGCACTATCTGCGCGTAGGCGGTCCGAGCGTCCGTGTTAGCGAGGGCTGCCACTACGCGCCGCCAGTGCGGTCCACTCACCATCGTCGTTCCGGTCACAGCGTTTTCCTCACTCTGCATTTGCCCCCGTCTGTGCTGGTCACGGGTACTTGGTCAACAGGCAAAATCGTAGTCCTGCGCGGGTGTGGCGGACAGGGCCCGCAGACGGCAGGCTGATGGCCCGGACATTCACGGTTGTCCGTTCAGATGGGTTGCAGCAGGCGGTATTCCGGCGCTGTGTCGGGAAATTGGTGTCCGGCGGTGAATTGGTGCCAGTCCGGGAAGGGGTCCGGGGGCAGGTCTGGGTCCGGATCCGCGGGCTGGCCTTGAGCGGGGTCCGTGTCGGTGTCGGGTTCGGGGCCGGGTTCATACGTGGCCGGGATATGGGGCAGCCAGTCCTCGGGCCGGCGGGGTGATTCCCAGTCCTCGGGCCAGTGGGGTGGTTCCCAGTCCTGGTGTTCACTGGGATAGTGCCGTCCGGACGGTGAGGTCCAGCCCGGCGGGTGGTCCCTGCTGGCCCCGGCGGGTGTCCAGGCGGAGGCGTGTTTGAGCCGGTGGTGTTTGCGGCAGGGCTGGCCGAGGTTCGAGATCCCGGTGGTGCCGCCGTCGGCCCAGGCCAGGAGGTGGTCTGCCTCGTTGTCCAGGGAGTGGTTGCCGCAGCCGGGGAAGGGACACCGGCCGTCGCGGAGCCGGAGCCAGTGGCGCTGGGCCGTCGTCAGGCGGTAGCTGGTCCGGCCGATTTCCAGCGGGGCGCCGTCCCGGGGATCGGTCAGGACCCGGTGGAAGGAACCGGCGCCCTCGGCGATCAGGCGGCGGGCCATCGACGGCGGGATCGGACCGTACCCGTCCAGGACGGCCGGTTCGTCGGTGGCGCCGAGCAGGGACAGGACCGGGACGGTGACCAGGACCTGCGCCCGCGGGACCGGAACAAACGCCCCCGCACGAGCTCCCGCCCCCGTACC
>NZ_JBFUJK010000032.1:0-13693 GCF_056401395.1 Arthrobacter sp. P4_F11 | reverse complement strand
CTACAAGGCCGCCACCGAGTTCAAGGGCAAGCCCACGGTCATCCTGGCGCACACGGTCAAGGGCTACGGCCTGGGCACCCACTTCGAGGGCCGCAACGCGACCCACCAGATGAAGAAGCTCACCCTCGCGGACCTCAAGGCCTTCCGCGACCACCTGCGCATCCCGATCACGGACGACCAGCTCGAAGCGGACCTCTACCGGCCGCCGTACTACCACCCCGGCATGGACTCCCCGGAGATCCAGTACCTGATGGACCGCCGCAAGCAACTCGGCGGCTTCGTCCCCGAGCGGCGCTCCAAGCACGCCGACGTCACCCTCCCGGACGAGAAGGTCTACGAAGTCGCCAACCGCGGCTCCGGCAAGCAGCACGCCGCCACCACCATGGCGTTCGTCCGCCTGCTCAAGGACCTCATGCGGGACAAGGAGTTCGGCAAGCGGATTGTCCCGATCATCCCCGATGAGGCACGCACCTTCGGCATGGACGCGTTCTTCCCGACGGCGAAGATCTACAACCCGAACGGCCAGAACTACCTCTCCGTGGACCGCGAGCTCGTCCTGGCGTACAAGGAGTCCATCTCCGGCCAGATCGTGCACGCCGGCATCAACGAGGCCGGTTCCGTGGCAGCCTTCACCGCCGCCGGAACGTCCTACGCCACCCACGGCGAACCGCTCATCCCGGTCTACGTCTTCTACTCGATGTTCGGCTTCCAGCGCACCGGCGATTCCTTCTGGGCCGCCGCCGACCAGATGACCCGCGGGTTCATCATCGGCGCCACGGCCGGCCGCACCACGCTGACCGGCGAAGGCCTGCAGCACGCCGACGGACACTCCCCCATGCTGGCGGCAACCAACCCGGCCGTCATCACCTACGACCCGGCATACGGCTACGAGATGGGCGTCATCATGCGTGACGGCCTCAACCGGATGTACGGCCCCGGCGAAGCCGGGAAGGAAATTGCCGACAACGATCCGTCGCGGAACGTGATGTACTACATCACTGTCTACAACGAGCCGATCGTGCAGCCGCCCGCACCGGCGGAACTCGATGTCGAGGGCATCATCAAGGGCATCTACCTGCTGGCGCCGGCCAAGATTGACGGCCCGCGCACGCAGATCCTTGCCTCGGGTGTGTCTGTTCCCTGGGCCCTGGAAGCCCAGCGGGTCCTCGCCGAGGACTGGGGCGTCTCGGCGGATGTCTGGTCCGTGACCTCCTGGACCGAACTGCGCCGCGACGCCATGGCCGCCGAGGAAGACTCCTTCCTCAACCCCGGCCAGCCCGCCCGCGTCCCGTTCGTGACCCAGCAGCTCGCCGGCGCCACCGGTCCGATCGTGGCCGTCACTGACTACATGAAGGCCGTACCGGACCAGATCCGGCAGTTCCTGCCGAACGAGTTTGCCTCGCTCGGCGCTGACGGCTTCGGCTTCTCGGACACCCGCGCCGCGGCACGCCGCTTCTTCAAGAACGACATCCACTCGGTTGTGGTCCGTTCCCTTCAGATGCTGGCCCGCCGGGGCGAAGTGGATGCCCAAGCACCTGCCCAGGCCATCGAGAAGTACCGCCTGCACAACGTGAACGCCGGCACCACCGGCAACGCGGGCGGCGACTCCTAACCGCGCTTCAGCGCAAGAGCGAACGTTCGACGGCGGCTCCCACCGAAAGGTGCGGGCCGCCGTCGGGCGTTTAACCGCCTCACCTCTCTCCTGCCTCCCTCCGGGGGGTGCTCTGGACTGCCGCGGGCCGCTGTGATGCAGGACAAGGGCAGTTGTAGCCTTCGCACAAATGGAGCTTGGGCGGCCCGCCCCGTATGCTCAATGCATGGCAGAGCCGATCACCACTCCCGAAAAACGCAAGCCGAGCTCGAGGGCGATGACTCCGGAGAAAGCAGAAACCCTCAAGAAGCTCCGGGCCAGTGTGGGCCAGCTGTCGACGACGACGCTGCGCCAGTTGGAGAAGTCCCTGCCGTGGTATGGCCGGCTGAACTCGGATGAACGTTCCGCCCTGGGCATGGTGGCCCAGAACGGCATCGCGGCTTTCGTCACCTGGTACGAACGGCCGAGTTCGCCGTCGTGGATCCTCTCCGACGTCTTTGGTACCGCGCCCACCGAACTGACCCGCTCCATCAGCCTGCAGAAGGCGCTCCAGCTGATCCGGATCGTGGTGGAAGTCGTCGAGGACCAGGTCCCGGTGATCGCCCCGGAAGCGGACCAGGGGGCCCTCCGGGAGGCCGTGCTGCGCTACTCGCGGGAGGTCGCGTTCGCGGCCGCCGACGTCTATGCCCGCGCCGCGGAATCCCGCGGCTCCTGGGATACCCGGCTGGAAGCCCTGATTGTCGATGCCATCCTCCGCGGCGAAAACACCGACGCGCTGCGGTCCAGGATCGCGGCCCTGGGCTGGAAAGCACAGGAACGCTTCACCGTCATGGTCGGAAATTCCCCGTCCGAACCAAGCGCCAGCTACGTCAGCGAACTGCGGCGCACGGCGGGGCGTTTCGCCGAGGACGCCCTTGTGGGGATCCAGGGCGACCGCCTCATCCTGATCCTGGGCGGGGTCCACGACCGGGAGACCGCGTACCTGAAACTCAGCGAACTCTTTGCCCCCGGCCCGGTGGTCTACGGCCCGGAGGCCGGGTCCCTCCTCGAGGCCAGCGGCTCCGCCCAGTCCGCCTTTGCCGGCCTCACCGCGGCCCGCGCGTGGCCTTCCGCGCCGCGCCCGGTGGCGGCCGATGACCTGCTCCCGGAGCGGGTGATCTCCGGCGACGACGCCGCCCGCCGCTCGCTGGTCAAGAACATCTACCGCCCGCTTCTGGCCGCCTCCAACGGGCTGGTGGAGACCCTCGGCACGTACCTCGAACTGGGCCATTCACTCGAGGCCACGGCCCGGGAACTCTTCGTCCATGCCAACACAGTGCGCTACCGGCTCAAGCGCGTCTGCGACGTCACCGGCTGGGATCCGCTGCTGCCGCGGGAGGCGTTCGTGCTCCAGACCGCCCTCGTCGTGGGCCGGCTTTCTGCCCCGCCGAAGGCCCCCACGGAGCGGCAACCTCCCCGCAACGGCTCCTGAACCGTTGTAGACTTCCTACAAACTGACCCAGTGAGCTTGGTGCATGAAAACACGAATGTTCACGCGGTAATTTGGAAAGCTGGTTACGTGCTTGCAATCGTTTGCCCTGGACAGGGCTCCCAGACCCCTGGTTTTCTGGCCCCTTGGCTGGAACTGCCACCCGTCGCAGGCCTCCTGGCCTCCCTCAGCGAAATAGCAGGCATCGACCTCACCGCCCACGGCACCACCTCCGATGAGGAGACCATCAAGGACACCGCAGTCGCGCAGCCCCTGATCGTCGCTGCGGGCCTGGTGACGGCAAAGTCGCTGTTCGACGTCGAACTCGGCACGCTTCCCGTCATCCTTGCGGGCCACTCCGTCGGCGAAATCACCGCCGCTTCCCTCGCCGGTGTCTTGTCGGAGTCCGAAGCCATGACGTTTGTCCGCGAACGCGCCAACAGCATGGCAGCCGCTGCCGCCGCCACCCCCACCGGCATGAGTGCCATCGTGGGCGGCGACCCCGCCGAGGTCCTGGCAGCCATTGGCGCCGCCGGGGCCACGGCCGCCAACGTCAACGGGGCCGGCCAGACCGTAGCCGCCGGCACCCTGGAGCAGCTGAAGGCCCTGGCGGAGAACCCGCCGGCCAAGGCCCGGGTCATTCCGCTGAAGGTCGCGGGCGCATTCCACACCTCGCACATGGCCCCCGCGGGCGCGGCCCTGCAGGCCCTGCGTCCGTCGCTGCACCCGAAGGACCCGCAGGTGCCGTTGCTGTCCAACTTCGACGGCGCGGAAGTCACCGACGGCGCCGCCGCCGTCGACAGCCTGATCGCCCAGGTCTCCCGGCCGGTCCGCTGGGACCTGTGCATGGAGACGATGGTGCAGCGCGGCGTGACCGGCGTCATCGAGCTGGCTCCCGCCGGAACACTGGCGGGCCTGGCCAAGCGCGGCATGCCCGGCGTCAAGACAGTCACCGTCAAGACCCCGGACGATCTTTCCGCGGCCCTGGCCCTATTTGCAGAACTGGAGGGAGGGGCATGAGCGTTCCCACTCTGAAGCAGGCACCGGTGCAGGCAAACACCCGCATCATGGGTATCGGCGCTTACCGGCCCAGCGTGATCGTGACCAACGAGGACGTGTGCCAGTGGATCGACTCTTCGGATGAGTGGATCCGCCAGCGCACGGGCATCATCACCCGGCACCGCGCACCCGCCGATGTCAGCGTGATTGACATGGCCGAGGGCGCCGCACGTGAAGCCCTGCAGAAGGCAGGCATCGAGGCCTCCCAGCTCGGCGCCGTGATCGTCTCCACGGTCACCCACCCGTATGCGACCCCGTCCGCCGCAGCGAGCCTCGCCGACCGCCTCGGCGCGACGCCGGCCCCGGCCTTCGACATCTCGGCGGCATGCGCCGGCTACTGCTACGGCATCGCCCAGGGCGACGCCCTGGTGCGCTCCGGCGCGGCCTCCTACGTCCTGGTGGTCGGTGCCGAAAAGCTATCCGACGTCATCGACAACACGGAACGGACCATTTCCTTCCTGCTTGGCGACGGCGCGGGCGCCGTCGTGATCGGCCCCTCCGACACCCCGGGCATCGGCCCCTCGGTGTGGGGTTCGGACGGCAGCAAGTGGGATGCCATCGGCATGACCCACTCCATGCTGGACATCCGCGAGCTCGCCCTGACCGGCAAGCGCGCCGCCGTCAGCGATGAGGAAGCGGCCGTGACCGACGCGTCCCTGTGGCCGACCCTGCGCCAGGACGGCCAGACTGTCTTCCGCTGGGCCGTGTGGGAGATGGCCAAGGTGGCCCAGCAGGCCCTGGACGCCGCCGGCATCCGGTCCGAGGACCTCGCCGCGTTCATCCCGCACCAGGCCAACATGCGCATCATCGACGAGATGGCCAAGAAGCTGCAGTTGCCCGAGACCGTCAAGATCGCCCGCGACATCGCCGACGCCGGAAATACGTCGGCGGCGTCCATCCCCCTGGCCACCCACCGCCTGCTTGAGGAAAACCCCGAGCTCAGCGGCGGGCTGGCGCTGCAGATCGGCTTCGGAGCCGGTCTGGTCTTCGGCGCCCAGGTGGTCGTGCTTCCTTAGGCAGCCACCGCTTTCCGAACTAAATACGTTCCACCCGTTTCACCCTTGCACCGCATGTCCTTCACTTTCAGGACCCGCCCCGCATGCTGTGCTCGCAAGCATTCCCGCACCAAGCCGAACCCTCGGTTTGAATCATTTCCGCCCGTAGGCTGCCGGCATTTCACCGGCAGCCGAGGGCAATAACCAGAAAAGGAGCCATCAATGGCTAGCAACGAAGAAATCCTGGCCGGCCTGGCTGAAATCGTCAACGAAGAGACCGGCCTGGCCACGGAGGCTGTCGAAATGGACAAGTCCTTCACCGAGGACCTGGACATCGACTCCATCTCGATGATGACGATCGTGGTCAACGCCGAAGAGAAGTTCGGCGTCCGCATCCCGGACGAAGAGGTCAAGAACCTCAAGACCGTCGGCGACGCCGTCGGCTTCATCGCCAACGCCCAGGCCTAGTCTGGCTTCCGCCGGTATCGGCGGACCCCGGTGACCGGTCCGGGCGCTGCAGCAGTGCCCGGACCGGACCACCAACAATTGAACGACCCCAAAGTTTCCCCTCGCAGGCCCCGGCCATCCCCTTCGCGGTTCCGGATACGGCAGGCGCACCGACAGAGAGTGATCCCATGGCACGCAAAGTAGTCATTACCGGTCTGGGTGCCACCACACCCATCGGCGGCGATGTCCCCACAATGTGGAAGAACGCGCTCAAGGGCGTCTCCGGCGCGCACACGCTTGAGGACGACTGGGTGGCCAAGTACGAGCTGCCTGTCCACTTCGCCGCACGCGCCTCCACCCCTGCCCTGGATGTCCTGACCCGGGTCGAGGCCAAGCGCATGGACCCGTCCACCCAGTTCGCCGTGGTCGCATCCCGCGAGGCGTGGGCCGACTCCGGCATCACCGAAATCGACCACGACCGCCTGGCAGTTGCCTTCGCGACCGGTATCGGCGGCGTCTGGACCCTTCTGGATGCCTGGGACACCCTGCGCGAAAAGGGTCCCCGCCGCGTCCTGCCCATGACCGTGCCCATGCTGATGCCCAACGGCCCAGCCGCCGCGGTCAGCCTGGACCTGGGCGCCCGCGCCGGCGCCCACACCCCCGTTTCCGCCTGCGCGTCCGGCACCGAGGCCGTGCACGTGGGCCTGGACCTGATCCGCGCCGGCAAGGCCGACGTCGTCGTGTGCGGCGGCGCCGAAGCCGCCATCCACCCGATGCCGATCGCCGCCTTTGCCTCGATGCAGGCCCTCTCGCGCCGCAACGACGATCCCGAGCACGCCTCACGCCCCTACGATCGTGACCGCGACGGCTTCGTCATGGGCGAGGGCGCCGGTGCCCTGGTGCTCGAGGCCGAGGAACACGCCCTGGCCCGCGGCGCCCGGATCTACGCCGAATTGGCCGGCACGTCGGTCACCGCCGACGCCTACCACATCACCGCCCCAGACCCCCAGGGCCTGGGCGCCACCCGCGCGCTGAAGGCTGCCATGTTCGACGGCCGCATCCAGCCCGAAGACATCGTGCACGTGAACGCGCACGCCACTTCCACTCCGGTCGGCGACAAGCCCGAGTACGCGGCCCTCAAGGCCGCCCTGGGCAAGCACGTGGACTCCGTCGCGGTCTCGGCCACCAAGTCCCAGATGGGGCACCTGCTCGGCGCTTCCGGTGCCGTGGAGGCCGTGCTGACCGTCATGGCCATCTACGACCGCAAGGCGCCGGTGACCATCAACCTCGAGAACCAGGATCCGGAAATCCCGCTCGACGTCGTCACGACCGCCCGCGACCTGCCGGCCGGCAGCATCGCCGCGCTGAGCAACTCGTTCGGCTTCGGCGGCCACAACGCCGTGATCGCGGTACGCAGCGTGTAGCTGCACGACCAGCAGCACGCCCGCAGCACGCCGGGACGGCAGATGGCGGCAATGTTCTTCGTGAACATTGCCGCCATCTGCTTTTGGCGCCTTGCTATGGAATTGCTGAGGTGGTGCGCCCGGTGAGGCCCTAGCCGACCTGGTGCAGCCAGCGCACGGGGGCGCCTTCGGCGGCGTGCCGGAACGGCTCGAGTTCCTCGTCCCAGGCCTCGCCCAGGGCGAGGGAGAGTTCGTGGTAGACGGCCGAGGGGTCGCCTGCGCCGGATTCGTAGGCGTAACGGATGCGGTCCTCGGACACCATGATGTTGCCGTGGACGTCAGTGGTGGCGTGGAAGATCCCGAGCTCCGGGGTGTGCGACCAGCGGCCGCCGTCCACCCCCTGGCTCGGCTCCTCAGTGACTTCATAGCGCAGGTGGGCCCAGCCTCGCAGAGCGGACGCCAATTGAGCCCCCGTGCCCGGCGTTCCGGTCCACGACAGCTCGGCCCGGAACATTCCGGGCGCGGCAGGCTGAGCGGTCCACTCCAAGTCCGTCCGCTTGTCCACGACAGACCCTATGGCCCACTCGACGTGGGGGCACAAGGCAGTCGGGGCCGAGTGAACGAACAACACACCTCGGGTCAGTGCAACAGACATTCCATCCTCCATAGCTGTAGGTACGTCTTCCCCAACGACCTGTGCCTGGATGTCTGTCTGTTGCGCGGATCCGAATTTATGCCGGCGGTCCCTGCCAGACTACTAATATACAACCGGGTTCAAAGCTGGGACGTGGTGCATTCCAGCTTCAAGTTCAACTTGAAACTTCCCGGGCGTGAGTTTTATTCTGCCTTACCCCTCCTAATTACGCCAGTGCGATTCGGCGCGTCTTTTCCGGCGCGCCGTGCACGGTTCGGCAGTCCTGCAGGTGGACCCTGGTCCGCTTGGCGCCGGGCAGGTATGCGGGCGGAATCCCGGGCAGGAATCCGGGCCGAATTGTGCGCCTTTCCGGCCGGCCGGACGCGCCCGGCCGGCGATCCTCAGGCCCGGGGGTGCGCCTGCTGGTAGCTCTGCCGGAGCCTCTCGACGGACACGTGGGTATAGATCTGGGTGGTGGCAAGGCTGCTGTGCCCGAGGATTTCCTGCACGGCGCGCAGATCGGCCCCGCCGTCGAGCAGGTGGGTCGCTGCGGAGTGCCGCAGGGCGTGCGGCCCAGTGGCGGCGGTGTCTCCCAGCCGTTCCAGCATCTCCTTGACCACGCTGCGGATCTGGCGCTGGTCCACCCTTCCGCCGCGCGCGCCCAGGAAGAGCGCCGGGCCGCTGGTCCCGGTAGCGAGGGCCGGCCGGCCCCGGCGGAGCCAGTCATCGACGGCGAGCGCCGCCGGCAGCCCGTAGGGTACCGTGCGTTCCTTGTTGCCCTTGCCGAGCACCCGGAGGGTTCTGCGGTCCGGGTCGAGGTCGTCAACGTCCATGCCGGCCAGCTCGCCAACCCGGACACCGGTGGCGTAGAGCAGCTCCACCATGGCACGGTTGCGCAAGGCCAGCGGTTCCCCCTCGGCCGAGGCGGATTCGGCGTCGTCCACGAGCCGCCGGACCTGTTGCTGGTGCAAGACGCCGGGCAGGGACTTCTCCCGCTTTGGCGCCTTGAGCCGCAGGGCGGGGTCGGCTTCGATCAGCTCCTCACGGACAGCCCAGGCGGTGAAGGCCCTGGCGGTGGCGGCGCGGCGGGCCAGGGTGGCGCGGGACTTCCCGGACTCGCTCTGGGCGCCAAGCCAGCGCCGCAGGGTCCCGAGCTCCAGCCCGGCAAGGTCGTGGACGCCCTCGGTTGCGGCGTGCGCGAGCAGGCTTTCGACATCGGAAAGATAGGCCCGCACGGTATGGGCGGACCTGCCCCGCTCCGCTTCCAGGTAGCGGCCGAAGCGTGCGGCGGCGAGCTGGATATCGCCGTCGGGCGCGGCGGGCGGGGCAGCGGGGGGATCCTGTGTAGACACCCTCTTACTCTGGCAGTATTCCCCCGGCATTCAAGGAGCCGGTCGGCGAGCCGCTTCTTCCCGGTGAAGCAAGCCATCTCAGTCCGCCTTCCCGGAGCGTTTCCAGCCGCCGTGCCGGGATTCGGCCAGCCCCAGCAGCCCCAGCCGGCCAAGACCGGCTCGGACCGAGTCCGGGCCCAGCCCGGCCACCGCGGCCAGCTTCTCGACCGAAGTAGTGGTCCGAAGCGGCAGGGCATCGAGCAGTATCAGGTCCTCCAGGGTCAGGCCATCGTGGGCTTCGGACCGGCCTGCCTTGTCCGGGGGCATCGCCTCGCCGCTCGGGGAGGCGAGCTCGGCGATCTCCCCGGCATCCGTGACGCATACCGCGCCACCTTCACGGAGAAGCCGGTGGCAGCCGGCGGAGTTGGCGCTATGGATGGAACCGGGCACGGCGCCCACGGCCCTGCCCAGACTTTCGGCATGGTGGGCCGTGTTGAGGGCGCCGGAGCGCCACCGGGCCTCGACCACGACCGTGACGGAGGCCAACGCCGCAATGAGCCGGTTCCGCTGCAGGAACCGGTAGCGGGTGGGAGCGGACCCGGGCGGAACCTCGGCCAGGACCGCGCCGCGGTTCGCCACGGTCCGCAGCAGGTCCTCATTGCCGGCGGGGTAGAAGCGGTCCACTCCCCCGGCCATGACGGCAATGGTGGGCACACCGCCCGCGCTTCCGGCCAGGGCCGCCCTGTGGGCGTGGGCATCAATCCCGTAGGCCCCGCCGGAGACGATCGTGAAGCCGCGCTGGGCCAGCGAGTAGGCGAGGTCGCCCGTCACCGATGCCCCGTAGCTGGTGCTGTCCCGGGAGCCCACGAGGGCAACGGACCGGGCCGCCGGGGGCAGCTCCTGTTCCACGCCGCGCCACCACAGGCACAGAGGCTCCTGCAGTCCGAGGTCCGCCAGCTGCCGCGGCCACAAGTCATCCGTGGGAATGATGAGGCGTCCGCCGAGCCGGTGCATGGTGGCCAGGTCCCGCTCCGGGGCGAGGTCGGGCACGCGCGGGGCCCAACGCTTCAGCCCCTCGCTGAGCCCGGACCAGCCGCTGCCGGACCCGCTGTCCACCAGGATTCCAGTGATCTCCTGTTCGAGCCCGGGACCGGCGGCCAGCGCGCCGCTGGCAATCCGCAGGGCGTCCTGCGCCCCCACTGCCTGGACCAGTGCCAGGGCCGCCGCGTCCTGCGGCTCGAACAGGCGGGCCAAGGCGGCGCGGGCTGTTCGTTCGTCATCAATCATGGTGGTTCCTTTCGCACGGCTGGGGTGGGCTTCGTGCCGGCAGGCTCAGGGTGAGACCGCGGCGGCCTGCCGCAGGCCCAGCGCCTGCCCGACGTCGTCTGCGTCCGGGACGTCGTGCCGGGACAGGTCCGCAAGGGTCCATGCGAGGCGCAGCACGCGGTCGTAGCCGCGGGCGGTCAGCACTCCGCGCTCCAGCGCGTAGTCCAGGATGCGGGTGGTGGGGGCATCGAGCCGCAGGGACCCGCGCAGCAGCCGCCCCGGCACCTGCGCGTTGGTTTCCATCCCGAATGGCAGCAGCCGGTCCAGCTGGCGGGCCCGGGCCGCCCGGACCCTTTCCGCGATGCTGGCCGTTCCTTCCTCGGCCGCAGGTTGGCCGAAGCCGGCGAGCGAGACCCGCTCGACTTGGAGCTGGATGTCGACCCTGTCCAGCAGCGGCCCTGACATCCGGGCCTGATACCGGCGGCGCATGATGGGCGTGCAGATGCAGTCCACTCCTTTGCCCGTTGCCTTGCCGCAGGGACAGGGGTTGGCTGCAAGGACCAGCTGGAACCGGGCGGGATAGGCCGCGGACCCGGCCGAGCGGTGGATGACCAGCTCACCGCTTTCCAGCGGCTGCCGCAGGGCGTCCAGGACGCCGCGGTCGTATTCCGGGGCCTCGTCCAGGAAGAGCACCCCGCGGTGCGCCCGGGACGCTGCCCCGGGCCGCGGCAGGCCGGACCCGCCACCGATGATGGCCACCGCGGTCGCGGTGTGGTGCGGGTTCTCGTAGGGCGGGCGGCGCAGCAGCTGCACGGAGCCCGACGGCAGCGAACACAGCGAGTGGATGGCAGTCACCTCCATGGCCTCGGTGTCGCCCAGGTCCGGCAGCAGCCCGGGCAGCCGCTCGGCGAGCATGGTCTTCCCGGCACCCGGCGGTCCGGTCAGCAGTACGTGGTGGGCACCGGCAGCGGCTACTTCCAATGCACGCCGCGCCGCCGCCTGGCCGGAGACATCGCACATGTCCGGCACCAGGGCGGGACCCGTGCCGGGTTCGGGGTGGCTGGAGTCCTCGGTCTCGGGTTCGAAATCGAGAGCGAGGTCCTGCGGGTCCGCGCCGCAGTCAAACGCGAGCCGGGCCAGTGTGGCGTAGCCCCGGACCTGCGCGCCGGGGACCAGCTCGGCCTCCGCCACGTTCGCCCGGGCCACGACGACCTCGGGGTAGCCGGCCCGGACCGCGGCCATCACGGCCGGAAGGATACCGCGCACGGGCCGCAGCCGGCCGTCCAGGCCGAGTTCGGCGATGAAGACCGTGCGGCCCGTGGGCCGGATGTCGTTCGCCGCCAGCAGCACGGCCATGGCGATGGCGAGGTCGAATCCCGAACCGCGTTTGGGCAGCGATGCCGGAATGAGGTTGGCCGTGATCTTCCGGCGACTTAGCGGGATCCCCGAATTCTGCGCCGCCGAGCGGATCCGTTCCTTGGCCTCGTTCAGTGAGGCGTCCGGCAGGCCCAGGATCACGAACGCCGGCAGGGTCTGGCCGATGTCGGCTTCGACCTCCACGATGTAGCCGTTGAGGCCCATGAGGGCGACGGAATAGGTCCGGCCCAGGGCCATCTACCCCACCCCTTTGAGGTGCTCGACGGCGGGCTCGCCGATGCCGTCGTCGACCACCGCGATCACGTCCACGCGGCACAGCGGCATCCACAGCCCCTGGGCACGGCACCACGCCGCTGCCAGCCGGTGGAGCCTGGCCAGCTTGTCCGCGCCGACAGCCTCAAACGGATGCCCGAAGGCCAGGGATTTCCGGGTTTTCACCTCGGCGATGACCAGCGCGTCGCCGTCGAGCGCGACAATGTCGATCTCACCCTCCGGGCAGCGCCAGTTCCGCTCCACGATCCGCATGCCGTGGGCCTGCAGGAAATCCGCCGCGAGGTCCTCTCCTCGCCGGCCCAGCACATCCTTAGCTCTCATGCCTCCAGCGTGGGGCGGTATTGGTATCAGGCACAGGGGGCATCGGCGCTATGTGGGAAACTCCCGGATGTTCCCTGGCAACGGGGATATAAGTCGACTGAATGATAGGCTCCCAGCCCACTTACGGGCCATGTACTGAAATGCACTGGTCATAGCGAAGCCGGCAGTCTGCGATCACCGCAGAGTCTGTCGAAGGTGGCTTCTGAGCTGAGCCGCCGATCACGTGCGGAGGCAGATCACCCCTGTGGGAGCCGGTGGATTCGCAGGCCGACACGGTCGACCGCCCGAAGGGGCCATGCTCGGAACTTTAAGGACCCCGCGTCGAGGACCGAGCCTTTGTCCGGATCGGTGGGCGGCATGAATGCAATCTCTAAGCTCCGCGGACGCGGGTGAGCCGGTCCCGATGGGATTGAGGAGTACCGCCCGTGCCTGGAACAAATGGATTCGCATGCGGGGGTCGGCATGTTGTCGTTATTCCTGCATGAAGGACTTGGCATGAACCCCGCCAGCTATCCCGGCTGGCGGGGTTCATTTGTCATACGCTGATGGCCGGTGTCTCTCTTCGGGCCATCCGTTCTTATTTGACCACCGCGGCGGTGGCGGCTGAGGTCTTCACGGCGGTGGTATAGCCGGTTTTGTACGCTGTGACCCTGACTGTCACAGCCTTGCCGACGTCGGCGCTGGTGGGTTTGTAAGCTACGGAGGTTGCGCCGGTGATCGCCGCGCCGGAGCGGTACCACTGATAGCGGGGACTGATCGTGGACGGTGACCAGATGCCAAGGTTGGCGGTGAGGGTCGACCCGACCTTGGCGGTACCCGTGATCTTCGGCGCCGGTCCAACCAACGAACCCTTCAGCACTGCCGCTGTCGCGGCTGAGGTCTTCACCGCGGTGGTATAGCCGGTTTTGTACGCTGTGACCCTGACTGTCATAGCCTTGCCGACGTCGGCGCTGGTGGGTTTGTAAGCTACGGAGGTTGCGCCGGTGATCGCCGCGCCGGAGCGGTACCACTGATAGCGGGGACTGATCGTGGACGGTGACCAGATGCCAAGGTTGGCGGTGAGGGTCGACCCGACCTTAGCGGTACCCGTGATCATCGGTGTCGGCCCGACCAGCGAACCCTTGACCACCGCGGCGGTAGCGCTGGACGTCTTGGCCATGTTGGCGAAACCGGCCTTCGATCCGGTCGCGGTCACTGTCAGCGTCTTTCCGACGTGGGCACTGGTCGGCTTATAAGTACTGCTTGTCGCTCCGAGAATGACGACGCCGCCGGCCTTCCACTGGTAGGCCAGGCTCACCGGAGCCGGACCCCAGGTTCCGGGGACGGCGGTAAGCGTCGAACCGACCTTCGCGGCACCAGTGATCGTAGGGGCCGCCCCCGAAAGGGAACCCTTGAACGCTGCCACCCACAGGGCCGGCGCGCCTGGGGCCAAAACATAGCCCATCTTCGCCCGCGCGCTCACGATGACGACCCAGGTCCCGGGATACGTACCCGCAGCCACGACTTGCCCGTCCACAAGGTACTCGAC
>NZ_JBFUJK010000031.1:0-14847 GCF_056401395.1 Arthrobacter sp. P4_F11 | reverse complement strand
GCCCTGGATGACGTCGACGACGAATTGCTCGCTGAGTTTGCCGTTCATGACCTCGGTGCAGGCTTCCCCGATGGCGGCGGCACGCCCGGCGTCGAGCAGTCCGAGCTCGTGGTTGGTGCGGGCGGCGGCGAGCTTCACGGCGGCCAGCCCGCGGACCAGGTGCATGTTGGAGGACAGCGGCTGGCCGGTGATGGGGAAGTTCTCCACGGCCCGGAGGGTGTGGACGCCCCAGTAGGCGCCGGCGGGAACGTCCCGGTCACCCAGGAGATCGTGTTCGGAGCGGGTGTCCGGGGCGGTATGTGCGGTGGTCATGGGGTCCTCACAGGGCTTCGTTGACGGGTTTGGACGGTAAAAATCTGGGGTCGGGGCAGGACTGAGTGACGCCGCAGCCGGCACGGTGGGCATGGTTGTTCCAGGGCAAAGACGCCGCGCGGGGCTTGCGGCGATTGCAGCAGGGGAGGGTGGGTGAAATCCGGGGTTTAGGATTTAGCGCGTATGGCCGGCCCTGGAGTTTCCACTTCCGGGGACTATGGTGCCCAGGGCGCATTCGACCCCGTGCAAATGCAGCCTCATGGCCTGGGATGCTTCCTCGGCTGATCCATTCTCGATGGCAGCGAAAATGCGGGCGTGTTCCTGACCCGATTCCTTGCGCCGGTCAGCCACGAGGTTAAGGGTGTTTGATTGGTTGGCCATGGCGTCGCAGATGTCTGACAGGAATGATTCGAACACGCCATTGCCGCTGCACCGGGCGATGGTCACGTGGAACTCGGTGTTCAAAAGCACCCACTGCTGGAGATCATCTTCCTCGGACATTTCCCGGAGGATTTCCCGAAGGGCCTCCAGGTCTTCGCTGCTGCGGCGTTGGGCGGCGAGGCCCGCGGCCGGCACTTCCACGTGGGGGCGGGCTTCCACGAGGGCGCTGGCCGAATATTTGCCGAGTTTGAGGTCCTGGGCCACCTTGTCAGCGATGACGAAGGTGCCCTTACCCGTGTGGGTGGCCGTGAGTCCCAATGCGGTGCAGGAACGCAGCGCCTCCCTGACCATCGTGCGGCTCACGCCGTACTGTTTGGCCAGCGATGCCTCCGAGTCCAGGCGGGTGCCGACAGGAATCTTGCCGCCTTCGATTGCGTTGCGGAGGGATGCGAAGACCGCTTCGGCCGCGCCGACGCGCACCACTCGATCTTGTGCAGCTGTCCAGCTGTCCAACAGGTCCATATGAAGACTATGGCACCTGTCACACAGACCGTCAAGGAAGGTCCGAATATGTCGTGAGGGGAAGGGCCTCAGGTGCTCTCGCCAAGGGTTGCGGATGCCGCCCCTGATGCTAGCCCGCGAGAATCGTGCTCGAAGTCGAGTTCGGAGTGGAATTCCAACGCCACGACGACGGATCCAAACCGAGAATGCCCGACCTTCTATCTCGGGACGTGAACCACGTGGCGGAAGTGATCACGACCACTCAGTGTGCCTGTGCCGTAATTTTGGTCGTGCAGAATGGGACCGCCACAGCCAAAAGACCGTGGCCATAGCCCCGTTCAGCCCAGCGATAAACACATCGCCGGTGGCTGCCTGCCGATGGCCAGGTCAACGCCGACCAGCACCAGTGAACCCGCGGCGACCGCGGAAGAGATCAGGGCCAGCACCAGCAGAACCATCCAAGGGAGGACCGCGGCTCGGGCCTGTGCCCGGGCGCTGGCAGGAGCCGGCTCCGCGTTACCCATATCCTCAACCGAGTCATCAGGAACGTGATCTGGGAATATCCGTCAGGTAGCTTGCAGGCGCCGGGACCGCCTGGGCTGGGCCGTGGTGTCCGACGCCGTGGGTGTGTCCCACGGCCTCGAGCACCACGGCGGCCAGGCTCTGTGTACTCATCATGATCTCGCGCTGCCGGCGTGCACCTGTGCCGGCGCTCAGGATCCGGGCCGCTTCCGCGGTTACTTGCTCCTCGTCCCCGCTGTCGGCCAGGGCTGGCCGGATATGGGAGAGGAGGACCTGGACCGCTTCTCCAGCCGGGCATGGAATGTTCAGCAGGGGGTGCAGGAGGGTGTCGTCGACGCCTGATTGACTTGCCTTCCACGCCGCCAGGCGCAGTTGCCCGGCGGACAGCCTGGGCTCAGAAATCCCGGAGCGCCATTCCTGGGCGGCCCGTTCAACGAGTCCCCGCACCAGCGCGGCAATCGCGGCCGCGTGTGAGGCCTCCATGCAGACGTCGGCAATGCGTACCTCCACAGTCGGGTGATTCCGGGAAAGGCGCGCGTCGAAGTACACCATGCCTTCATCGAGGAGTACGCCCGTAGTCAGCAGGGATTGCACGTACCGGTGGTATTCCCGTTCTGATCCGAACCTTTCGCAGGGCCCGGCGGTCGGCCAGCGGCTCCAAGCCTGGTAACGGAAGCTTGCGTATCCGGTGTCGGCACCCTGCCAGAAAGGGGAGTTCGCGCTCAGCGCCAGCAGCACGGGCAACCAACGCCGGATCCGGTCCAGGACTGCCACCCCTTCCTCACCGTCGTTGACACCGACATGAACATGGAAGCCGCAGGTGAGTTGCTCCCGGAGCGTCACCCCGAACCGCGTTGCCATGTTCAGGAAACGGGGCTGCGCTACGAGGGTAGGAGTGGCCGGCATGGGACTGGTAGCCACGGCGACAGCTCGTGCGCCCACCGAACGGGCCGCCTCGTCGGCAAGCCGCCGGCCCTCGCGGATGCCCGCAATTACTTCCTGCAGCGTGGAACAGACCGGGCCAACGGCCTCGAGCTGCTCTTGCTGGACCTCCAAAGCCAAGGATGGGCCGCCACTGGTTTCAGGGCGCTGCGGGGCCTTGGCCAAGCACGCCTCCGCGGCGGGTACGGGCTGCCCCGTCGTGGCATCGATGAGCAGGAATTCCTCCTCGACGCCGAACGTCCTTGGAACCTCGCCGCCAGAACGGTTGGGTGGTCTCGTCATTGAAGAATTCAAGGCAGCTCCTAACAGGAAGGCCTCCAGCCCTGCCACTGCAAGGCGGCTGCCAATGAAGCTATACAGCCCTCCTCCGCAAGCCATGATCACCGGCCCGCTCGCGCTGCTGATCCCCAGAATATCCCCAACAACAACATGCCGGAAGGAAAAGCCCCTAAGACGGTCATCCAGACGCACGTGGCACCATCGCCCATACCTTCCGGGGAACGGGACGCGTAACGACGGCCGGGATCTGCTGCTGCCCAACGTCGGTACGAGATCCCGCGGTCGGCGCCCGGTTGGTGGCGGGGCGCCGAGGGATTCCGGGTGCTAGCAGTACGTATCACCTTCCCCGGATGAGGCCCACGCCCGTGTTTCGGGCAGACAATGGTCGGACTTACGTGCGGCAGGGTTCCCTGCCGCATTCCATTTCGGAAAGGGGCCTCCAGTGTCCAGACCACACCCGATCCTTGCCGGATCGATCGCAGCCGGGGCAGCCATCGCACTGCTCACGGGCTGCGGCACGTCCAGCCCCGGCACCAGTGTCAGCAGCGCCAGAGCGGAGAAGAACGTTTCGCAGGCATGCGCTGCTGCCAGTGCCTTCGCCGGATCCCTGACAAATTTCAAACAGACACTCAAACCCGGTGCCACGATAGAACAGATCAAATCGGCACGGGAACAGGTCGCGAAGACCTACGACGACCTGGTCAAGGCCAGCCAGGACGTAGCCAAGGACGAAATGGACGCAGTTAAGACGGCCGAAAACAAGTTCGACGCAGCCGTCAGAGCCGTCCCGGATGATGCCACCCTTACTCAGGCGGCCGCCTCCCTGCGGGACGACGCCGCCAACGTCCAGGCCGCGGTCAGTGACCTCCAGACGGCGACTAAATGCTGACCTCAAGGCCCCTCCGGGCAGGTCTGCAGCTAGCCTCAGTCCTGCCCGGCTGCATTCCCGCCCCACACCGCTCCTACAGAAAGCAGGGAAGTTGACATGAGTTTCTGGGAAAACTTTTGGGATATTTTCTGGTGGTTCTTCCTCGTATACGCGTTCATCGCCTTCCTCTGGGCGTTGTTCGCCGTCATCGGCGACTTGTTCCGCGACGACACGCTGAGCGGCTGGTGGAAAGCCGTGTGGATCCTCTTCCTGGTCTTCGTGCCCTTGTTGGGTGTGCTGGTCTACGTGATTGCCCGCGGTAAGGGCATGACGGAGCGGTCCATGGCACGGGCCCAGGAGAACCGGGAGGCCTCGGATGCTTACATCCGCAGCGTCGCTGCACCGAGTCCGAGCGACGAGATCTCCAAAGCCACGGCTCTTCGGGACTCCGGAACAATCAGCGCTGATGAATTCGAAAGAATCAAGACCAAGGCTCTGGTCTGAGAGCGCCATCGACCCAGCACCGCTTGGCAGCAGATGCAATGACCATGGACGAGGTGGTGTCTTAGTTCGACCAGGGTGCGGTGTCCTTCCGCGCAACCGCCAGACTGTCGCTCCATGCCATTGGGCGGCACGGTGGCCGGTTGCCAGCCGTCGGGGGCGTTCCCGCAGGCGGTTCGGACCGGCCGAGGCTGCGAGGCATAACCCGATCAGTGGACTCTCTGGCTGCCCACAGGAAGCCGGGCTACTATCCGGCTGTCACTCCGTTTAGAAAAGGAGAACCCCTTGTCTGAAGAATCAGTAGGGAGCGTCGTGCTGGTGATGCACGATCTGCCGGCCGCGGAGGGCTGCGGTGTCATGGCCGTCCAGAACGCGGCGCTGTCCGTTGCCGGCGCTATCGGCCATGGAGCCTGCCGATGGCTGGCTGGTCGCGTCGTCGGTCCGGTCCTGCGGCCAATGCCTTGGGTTACGGGCTGATGTCTACAGACCAGGTGCCCACAACCCGGCGCCCGCTCGGCCAGGGTCACGGTATGGCCAGGCACTCGGTCGGGGCCGAGACGCTGATCAAAGCCCGAAGCTCCACCGTCTGGGACGTCATCACCGATGCACGGAACTTCACCGTCTGGGAATCCGGCATCACGCACATCAGGGGAGAGCTGCGCAACGGTGGCACCATCAGAATCCGAACCCACACCGGAGGGGAGCGCACCTTCCGGCTGCGCGTGCAGCAGATGCCCGGCGAGATGATGACCTGGACCCAGGGCTTGCCTCTGGGCCTGCTCACCGGGGTGCGCACCTTCACGCTTGAACCGGTGGGCGGCATGACGCACCTGCTCGTAAGAGAAGAGTTCACTGGCCCGCTTTGCGGGCTGCTGCTCCGGGAGTTTGTGTCCGACACGCAGCAGGCTTTCACCGATTACGTTAGCGCGGTCAGGAAACGCGCCGAAATCCTCGGCCGACACGTTCGAACCACGGGATGATGAGCGCCATCGGAGAAGCGCGCAGTGTCCAAGAGCGCCCGACGCTGCCCGAGCGTGCTCTGGGCCATACTCCCCGACGGACCTCTAGTGGCGGTCTGAGGTTACGACACCGGTTGTCTGCAGAACACCTTCAGAAAAGCCACGGATCCACCCCCGCGGGCCCTTGTTGGGTCGGCACTATCGGTTTACTGTGGGGCCTGTCGGGCAGTGTGCGCATGGATGCACGCTGGATGGGGACCGGACGGGATCATCCAGCACGCCTTCGGTGCCCTAAAAGCGAAGGAACGTAATGGCGATGATGGCTGAACCGGAAATCCACCCGCCGCCCCCTTTGGCCGGCCGGGGCGTCTATCTGCTGGACGACCACGAGGTCGTGAGACGGGGCCTGCGCCATCTCCTGGAGTCCGATGGTCTCAGCATCGCCGGAGAATCAGGATCCGCGCGCCGGGCGTTCCGGCGAATCCCTGCCCTCCGCCCGGAGCTGGTCATCCTTGACGATGATCTCCCCGACGGTTCAGGTGCCGACGTGTGCCGGGCCATCGCTGCGGCGGACCCGACCATCCGGTGCCTCCTGATGACCGGAGATGCCAACGAAGCCGTGCTGATCGACTCGATTCTGGCCGGCGCATGGGGGTGCCTGTCCAAACAGGACGGCAGCTGCGAACAGCTCAGGCTCATCCGCCGTGCCCTGGCCGGGCACACCGCGTACAGCGGCCGGTTCCGGACCGCGCTCGTTACCCCGCTCGTCGGGCCCGCAACCCAGTCCCTGGATAGGAGACTCCTGACCCTTACGAGACAGGAAATGAATACCGCCATCCGACTGGGGAGAGGGCTGACCAACCGCCAGATCAGCCAGGAAATGTCGCTGGCGGAAAAGACCGTGAAGAATCTGACCTCAACCATTCTGAGGAAACTCGGCATGGCGAGCAGGACGCAGGCCGCCGTGTTCATCACCAGGGCGCTGAATTCTTCTGACGACCCTGCCGACGGCGGATACCGGTTTAGCCCATCCCCGGCTCTGATCGCGGAGGTCACGGCAGCGCTGCTGACCTGCACCAGCGAGTCCTGCACCGTGCCGCCCACAGACGAAGTGCGGGCAAGGGACGTCCGGCGGCTTACCGACGCACTCATGGCGACCCGGGCCGATCGGATGGGACCCCACCTGCTGCCCGGCCGGACTTAAGAATCCGGAATGCCGCGAACCGCGCGTCCGGTGAGGGAGTCAGGCTGCGCATTCAGTACAGTAGCGGTGGCCGTTCTTCTGCCGATCCACGACCCCAGGCAATTGGTGGACACCGGGCGTTAGTGCGAGCACTTGATTGTGTCAGCGAGACAGCAGTACGCCGACCTGGGTCCGGATGTCCTGAATAATCTCGTCGATGCTCAATGCGGCGTTCACGGTCGCTGCCATGCTGAGGAACATGATGGCGCTGACGATGCGGGCCGTCGTAGCGGCATCCTGCGCACGAGGCAGCTCCTGCCTGCCCAGGACGGCAGCGATGGCCTCCTCGGTCTGCGCGACGATGGAGAGGGCCTCAGCGTGACGGGGCTCCGCGGGATCACCGAAGACCATTTCCCGCAGGTACGTGCGTCCGTTGTCGACCTGGACGCGGTTGCATTCCACGATCGGCCGTACGATTGCCAGCACCGCATCGAGGATATCCGGGGTGGTTTCGGCATCAGCCCGACCTTGCTGAAGCGCTTCGGCGTAGTGTGCGTTCTGCACGAGGAGGAGGAGTTCGCCTTTGGTCTTCGCGTAAAGGAACAGGGTCCCGGTGCCGATGTCCGCCTTGTCGGCGATCTGCTGGGTCGTGACATCCTCCATGCCGTGCTCGGCCAGCAGTTCGCTTGCCGCGGCCGTGATGCGGTCCAGCTTCTGCTGCTTGTTCCGCTCGCGCCGTCCGACCGGCTGGGAGGCGAGAGACATGGTGATGGATCCTCCGGAATAGATTCTGACTGCACTCAGTTATGAGTGTAGTCACTACTGTGTTGGTTCGAATGTTCCTTCGTTCATTCTCCCACGCAAGGGCCGAACCCCGGTGTTCCGTCCCGGCGGAGTGGTGGCGCTATTACCCCGCGACGAAAAGGACCGCACACATGACTTCCTCCCTCTGGCAACCCTTCACCCTCGGCAATGTGGAGCTGCCGCACCGGCTCGCGCTGGCCCCGCTGACCCGGAGCCGCGCAAACCCTGACGGCACCCCCGGGGAACTGGCCGCGGAGTACTACGGCCAACGCGCCTCGCTCGGGCTGATCATCACCGAGGGCACACAGCCGTCCGAGGACGGCCAGGGCTACCTGAACACCCCCGGCATCTACACTCCCGAACACATCGAGGGATGGCGAAAGATCGCCGACACGGTCCATGCCGGCGGCGGAGCCCTGTTCATCCAACTGATGCACGTCGGCCGGATGTCGCACCCGGATAACACCCCGCACCACCGTCAGCCCGTTGGCCCATCGGCGATCTCGGCCGAGCAGGACATGTTCACTCCAACGGGCCCGCAGAAGACGCCGGTGCCGCGTGAGCTGACTGCCGAAGACATCCAGGCCACCATCGCCGGGTTCCGCCACGCCGCAGCCTCCGCTATCGCAGCGGGAGCGGACGGCGTGGAGATCCACAGCGCAAACGGGTACCTGCTCCACCAGTTCCTCTCGCCCAACTCGAACCACCGCACGGACGAATACGGCGGATCCGTGGAGAACCGGTCCCGGTTCGTCGTCGCGGTCGCCCGCGCGGTGGCCGAGGAGATCGGGGCAGACCGGACCGGCATCCGCATCTCACCGGCGTTCCCGCTGGGCGGAATCAACGAAGGGGATCCGGCCGACGTCCGGACACAGTACCGCCACCTGGTCGGCGAACTCGCCACACTGGACCTTGCGTACCTGCACGTACACCACCTCGGTGACGACGAACTGCTGCGGTCCTTCCGCGACGCGTGGCCTGCAGCCATCCTCGTCGTCCGCTATGGGCGCGACCGTGAGCAGATTGCCGACGACATCGACGCCGGGCTCGCGGACATCGCGCCGCTGGGCCGCTTCGCCCTGGCGAACCCCGACATTGTTGAGCGACTGCGCACTGGTGCGCCACTGAATGAGGTGGACCCGACAACCTTGTATGGCGGCGGCGCGGCCGGGTACACCGACTATCCGGCCCTGGCGCACGCCTAATCGTCTGCCGCGGGCCGTCCGCCGCCGACCTTACATACCCCGTACCGATCAGAAAGAAGAAACAGCCATGCCCTCACTTAACGGAGCAGTCGTCCTCATCACCGGAGCCAACGGCGGAATCGGCACGCAGTTCGTGCACGAAGCCCTCGCCCGGGGGGCTGCAAAAGTCTATGCGTCCGCCCGCACCCCCCGCACTTGGAACGACGAGCGCATCGTTCCGCTCGCCCTGGACATCACCGACCCGGCCTCCATCCAGGCAGCGGTCGAGGCTGCACCGGATGTGACCGTGCTGATCAACAACGCCGGCGCGTCGGTCTCCAGTGCCGGGATCCTCACCCACACGGACAAGGAGATCCGCAGGAACGTCGAGACGAACTTCCTCGGGCCGCTCTTCGTCGCCCGCGCGTTCGCTCCGGTCCTGTCGGCGAAGGACGGAGCGATGATCATCGACATGCACTCTGCCCTGAGCTGGTACGCCGTCGCCGGCATTTACAGCGCTACTAAAGCCGCCCTCTGGTCCGCGACCAACTCCCTCCGCCTCGAACTCGCTCCCGCCGGCGTGCACGTCGTCGGCGTCCACGTCGCCTACGTCGACACCGCGATGGCCGCGCACGCCACCGGCCCGAAGCTCGACCCGGCCGTGCTGGTGCGCACCGTGTTCGACGCCGCCGAGGCAGGGGAGTACGAGGTCCTCGCCGACGACACGTCTGTCCAGCTCAAGGCCGGACTCAGCGCACCCCTCGAAGCGGTCTACCCGCAGTTGGTGGACACGAACGCATAAGGGAACAACCCGTGCCACCGCGTTCACCAAATGTGAGCGCGGTGGCACCGATCCTCTCACCCGAATCGATCGCGTGGTGCCTTGGCCTTAACGTCACATGCCGGGATAGTCCCGCCAACGGCTGTGCCCGCCCGTATTCACGGGCGGGCACAGCCAAAGCGGCTCTCTGCTCTGTTGGCGGGATCTTGTCAGGTACGTGCTGGTCAGTGGGCGAGGAATTCTACGGCGACGGGGGAGAACCTGTCGTGGAACTGGAAGATTCCGCCGTGGCCCGAGTCGGGGTAGATGATCAGCTCGGATCCCTTGATGCGCCGGTGCAGGTCCCCGGACAGGACCGACGGCACCATGCGGTCGTTGTCGCCGTTGGCGATGAGGGTGGGGTGGGTGAGCCTTGACAGGTCCGACGGCGCGGAGCGGCCGAACTTCCGGATTGCCTTCAGTTGAGTCTGGAAGGCTTTGGTGCTGATCGGCTTGTCGCGGTCGACAGTGCGCTCCTGCAAGCGCGCGATGAACGCCTTCGCGGCCGGCTTGCCGGTCGCGTTGCGGTTAAAGAACAGGAACTCCTTCGGGTCCGAGCGCGTCAGGGTCGCACGGAGGACGTCCCAGTAGGTGGTGCCGACGACCTTGTCGATGTCCTTGCCGCCCCGCGGCCCGGTACCGGCCAGCACGAGCTTGCGGACGAGGTCGGGATGCTTGAGGACCAGGTCCTGGGCGATCATGCCGCCCAGTGAGAAGGAGAAGACGTCGATCGTGTCGAACCCGAGGGCCTTGATGAAGGTGTAGGCGTCGTCGGCCATCGCCTCGATGGTGTCGGGAACCTGCCCGGTGGAGGCTCCGACACCGCGCTGGTCGAAGGTGATGACGTGGCGGTTCTGCGCGATGGGCTCGATGATGCGCGGGTCCCAGTTGTCCAGGGTCGCGGCAAGGTGCACGAAGAGCACGACGGGGATGCCGGTCTTGGGCCCCAGCTCGCGGTAGGCGTAGGTGACGCCACCTGAAGTGATGGAGCGTGTGGCGGCCTTCGCGTACGAGGTGGCGACGGAGCCGTTCGAGGTGTCAAAGCTGCTCATGCTGGTAGTCCTCTGAGTGGTCTGTGAGGTGAATGGCTGCCGGCGGCTCAGGAGGGAAGGGTGACGACGGCTTTGCCGCGGAGGCCGCCCTTGGCCAGCGACTCGAGCGCCTGTGGGGTCTGGGCGAAGTCGAAGACCTGCCCTACGACCGGGCGCAGCACGCCGTCGTCAACCAGGGCGGTGATCTGGCGCAACTGGTCGCCGCTGGCACGCATGAAGAGGAACTCGTAGCTGACGCCGAGCTTCTTCGCCTGCCGCCGGATCCTGCTGCTGAGCCCCGCGATGGCAAGGCGCAGCACAGGGTTGAGACCGGCTTTGCGCGCGAACGTCGGGTCCGGCGGACCGGCGATTCCGATCGCCTTCCCGCCGGGCTTGAGGATGCGCAGTGACTTCACGAGGTTCTCCCCGCCGAGGCTGTCGAGCACCAGATCGTACCCGGCGAGGAGCTGTTCGAAGTCCTGCGTACGGTAGTCGATCACAGTGTCCGCGCCGAGGTCGCGCACAAAGTCGGCGTTGGCGGCGCTGGCGGTGGTCGCGACGGCCGCCCCGAGGTGCTTGGCGAGTTGGATCGCGATCGACCCGACCCCGCCGGCCCCGGCGTGAATGAGGACTTTCTGCCCCGGCCGTACGTTGCCTTGCTCAACGAGGGCCTGCCACGCCGTAAGTGCAACCAGCGGTAGTGAGCCGGCCTCCTCCATGCTGATCGATGCGGGTTTCAGTGCCAGGTCGGTCTCGGTGATGGCGATGCGCTCGGCGAACGTGCCGATGCGGTCTTTGTCGGGTCGGGCGTAGACCTCGTCACCGGGCTTGAAGCCGCGCACCTTCGCCCCGACACGGATGACTGTGCCGGCGACATCGTTGCCAAGGATCAGCTGGAGCTTGTACGGGAGGATCTGCTTGAACTCACCCAGGCGGATCTTTTCGTCCAATTGGTTGAGGCCAGCTGCCTGGACCTGGACCAGCACATCGCGCTCGCCGACGGTCGGCTCAGGGACGTCTGCTGCGCGCAGCGGCTCCTTGTACTTGGTGACGACGAATGCCCTCATGGCGTGCTGCTCCTCTATGACGTAGGGCTTGGTGAAAAATGAGTCTACTCAAGTTTGAGTTGCCTCAGAAATATTGTCAAATGAACCGTTGGGTGCGCGCGTTCATTTGAATATTCGGGCCACATTCCGGACATTGTCCGTGCCCGTATACACCTGATGCCGTTGCTGGTGGCCGGGCCCCTACCTGCCTATTTCAGCTAACACGAGTTCATGCAGCCCACGAGTCCTATGTGACATGACTTTCAATGGCAGTCACGCGCCGGTGCCCTTCTCGATCCCGCCGGTCTGGGAGGGTGCGCCGACCAGGATCTGTTGGATCGCCGGAGCCACGGTCGCCACCAGTTTCTCCGTGTCCGCGTCGACCAGCACAGGCACACCGATGATCCGCCTGCTGGTGACGATACCGACCAGCATCGATGAGGCGAGTCCAGCCCGGAGAGCGGCATCGCCACCGCTGCGGCCGATGGTGCCGTGCAGCAGCCGGGATTGGATGAACTCACGCAGTTGTGCGCATGCCTGGTCATTGACGATCGCACCACGGAGCATCGCCATCAGTGGTTCGGAATCGGTGGCGGTGCCCTCCCAAGCGTCGAGGTAGGCGCGGACGACGCGTTCCCCAAGATGCTCGTCCGGCCCCTCGAAAGCCGTGTTGAACCTTTCAAGGGCCGAGGCTGGGACGGACATCACGGCCGCGAACAGCTCGTCTTTGGAGCGGAAGAACTGCATCACCTGGGACACGTCCACGCCGGCATCGGCGGCGACACGCCGGATCGTCGTCGCGCCGAAACCGTCAGTGGCGAACCGGGCCCTGGCAGCGTCGAGCACCGTCTGTCTGGTGCTCCCGGTCCCGGGCCTGCGGCCGCGCCGCGCTTTCGGCAGGGATTCCTTCTGCTGGGTCATAAGCCAAACCTAGCAACCGATACTGCTTTTCTCAACAGGTGTTGAGTTTCTGAACTGGGGGACGTAGGCTCGCTTGGACGCAAGCCCCGGAGGGCTGACCTGAACGAAGGAGCTCGCCATGAGCGATGACCAGAAAATGTTCGTACCATCCCATCCGCTGCCGGCCTCAAGAGCGGGCGTGCTGACCGCGTTCGAACCCGGGACCCGGACCCTGGAGGCAGGGTTCCGGATTGCGCCTCAGTTCCGGGCCCTGCCGGTGGATGTGGTGTTCGAGAAGGACGTCGCGGTGCAGTTGCGCGACGGAGTCACGATTCACGTCGACATCTTCCGCCCCGCGGGTTCTGAGCAGGTGCCGGTGATCGTGGCGTGGAGTCCCTACGGCAAGGGTCAAGGCACATCCCTTAGTGTCATGGGCGTGTTCGGGCTGGTTGGCCTGGACAACGGCATCGTGTCCGGTCTGGAGAAGTTCGAGGCACCGGATCCCGCATACTGGTGCGCCCGGGGCTACGCGATCTGCAACCCGGACATCCGGGGCGTGGTGGACTCCGACGGGGACAGCGTGCTGTGGGACCGGCAGGAAGGCCGGGACTGCTACGACCTGATTGAATGGCTCGCCGGGCAGCAGTGGTGCTCCGGCAAGGTGGGCATGAGCGGGACCTCCTACCTCGCGGTATCCCAGTGGTTCACCGCCGCAGAACAGCCCCCGCACCTGGCGGCGATCAACCCGTGGGAAGGCGTCAGCGACGTCTACCGCGACCTGGTGATGCGGGGCGGAATGCCAGACATCGGCTTCGCCCAGCAACTCCAGGAAGGCAGCTTCTTCGGCAAAAACCGGAAGGAAGACATCCTCTCCGAAGTCGAGCACTACCCGCTGATGACCGACCTCTGGGAACACAAAATCCCCGACTTCGGCAAGATCACCGTCCCGGCGTACATCGTGGCCAGCTACTCGAACACCCTCCACACCGCCGGGACATTCCGCGCCTGGCGGCGCATCGCTTCGGAAGAGAAATGGCTGAGGATCCACAACAGCCAGGAATGGCCGGACTACTACGACGAAGCGAACGCGGAAGACCTGCGCCGCTTCTTCGACCACTACCTCAAGGATCAGGGCAACGGGTGGGAGCGAACGCCCCGCGTCCGTTACTCCGTTCTCGACCTCGAGGGCGGCGACCAAGTCGGCGTCGCCGCCGACATGTTCCCGCCCGCGGACATCGCATCGACGAAGTACTACCTGGACGGCCGCTCCCGGACCCTGACGACGACCGCCCCGGCCGCCGCGGCGGAAGCGGCGTACGACGTCGACTCGAACCCGAACGCGGTGTCCTTCCTTACCCGCTTCGAGCAGGAGACCGTCATGGTCGGCTACCCGAAGGCGCACCTCTGGGTCGAGGCGCGAGGCGCTGACGACATGGACCTGTTCGTCCTCGTGCAGAAGCTCGACGCGTACGGAACGCCGCTACAGGCATTCACCGTCCCCAACCAGAGCGCCATGGCACATGACCTCACCGATCATGGGGCGACGATCCTGCGCTACAAGGGCTCCGACGGACGGCTTCGTGTCTCCGCCCGCCACCTCGACGAGGCACTCTCGACCGACGACGTGCCCGCCCACAGCTTCGACCGGGTCCAGAAGCTGTCGGCCGGGGAAATCGTGGCCATCGACATCGACCTGTTCCCGATCGGCCTCTCCTTCCATCCTGGAGAACAACTCCGCTTCATCATCAGCTCCCGGAACCTGCTCGGCACGCTGATGCCGGGCATAAACGAATACGTAGGCGCCAACAGCGGAACGCACGTTATCCACACCGGCGGAGAGCACGCCTCCTACCTGCAGCTGCCCGTCCAAACGCCCACCAAGTAACGAATGACCATGACCAGGGATGTCCGCATGACCTCAACCCCTGCTCCCGAACACTGGGTGCGCCTGGCTGGCGAGGACCGCGACGGAAGCATCGAAGCCTTCGAACTGGTTTCCGCGCGGCGGGCACTGAACCTGCTGAAGGGCAACCTCGGCCGCGCGCGGATATGGGCGGGTCACTGGGGGCGAAGGCGGGAATCGCCAGTCTCCCATTCATCTCGGGTGATCGCGTACTCGACGTCGCCGTGCTCCTCGCCCGGAACGGATACCGGCCAGTCGGCGACGAAGGCCCGCACGAGGCGCATCCCGGATTTCTCCATCACCCTTCGGGAGGCCGTGTTGACTGCCATGGTCGAGGCTACAACCCGTTGCACCCCGAACTCGGTGAACCCCTTGGCGATCAGCGCCCGCGATCCCTCCGTCGCATGCCCCTTTCCCCAGGCCGCGTGGCGCAACCGGTAGCCCAGTTCCGGCTGATCTTGTGGATCGTCGGGGCCTGGCCGGAAGTGGAACCAGCCGAGGAATTCCCCGGTCGTCTTCTCGATCGCGGCCCAGAACCCGTAGCCGGGAAAGCGCTGGTAGTAGTCGAGGAATGCCGGTAGGAAGTCGCCTTCTATCTCGCCCCGGGGGGTGGGGATACCGCCGGTGATGTACCGCATCACCCGCGGATCGCTGTCCAGTTCCACGAGTAGCTCCGCATCGTCGGGGGTGAACTGCCGGAGCAGAAGTCGT
>NZ_JBFUJK010000030.1:0-17627 GCF_056401395.1 Arthrobacter sp. P4_F11 | reverse complement strand
CACCGGACCCAACAGGCGGTGCCGGGCGGCATCGGTGACCGACAACGCGACCGTCCTCTTGCCAACGTCGACAGCAACAACAACGGGTGATTCACCGGTCACCACGCCCTGAACAGACATAACAAACACCTCCGAAGGTGTCGGGAGGATCCCGCGGATCAACCTCAGGTCCTCAAAGGAATCTGATACATCCCGTCCTGACATCTCCGGAGGTGTTTGTGAAGGACAGACTCAACTCATATCAGCTGTGCGCCGACAGAACCGAGACGGTGGCCTTGGTGCCAACGCCGCGAATCGTCCAGCAGTTCCCGGTGCCGATCACGTCCAGCTCCTCCAGGTCCGCGTGGTGCAGGACCAGGGCGGTGTTCTCATCCACGGCGACCGCGCGGTCCACAAGGCCTTTTGCCACCGCCCCAACGGCCCGGCCGAGGGTTCCCGCCTGGGCGGCGTGCACGTCGACGGCGAAAGGCACCAGGCCCAGCCCGTCGCGGATCTCGACGTCTTCCAGACCCTCCGACCAATCCGCCGGGCAGACCTCGGTGCCGCGGATCCGGTAGCCGCCCACGATCGCCCGCACCGGCGCCACCATCGCGCCGGCTGAGAATCCCATATACGGCACACCGTCGGAGACCAGTCTGCGGATGGGCTGCGCGGATGGCAGCAAGCCTTCCAGATAGCCCGGCGTCGGCCCGCCCCGACGACGATGCCGTCGACGTCGTCGAACGCGGCAGGGTCCGCGCCCCGGTTGAAGTCGAGGAGGACCGGGACGACCTCGCAGGCTGTCCGGGACTGCAGCGGATCCACATAGGCAGGCAGGAAATATTCCGAGCTGCCCTCATGGTCAAAGAGAACCACAGCGACGCGCGGAACCCTGCCGGAGGCCCGGTGCCGGACTTCCCTGACGAAGCGGTCGAAGACGGCAGCTGTGGTTACGGTGTCCGGGCCGCCGCCAACAAGCAGGATGGTCATGGTTCAACGTACCCGGATCCACGGCAATCGCAATGAGCCCGGCGCGGGCGGCTCCGAGGACCTGTAGCGATTGACCGGCCCGGACTGCGAGGAACATAATCGGAATCGGTACTAGCTTCACCCCACGACTGCGCCGACCATGAGGCCGACGGCAGAGCATTCAACGGAAAGCGGTCGACACTATGAGTACTGCCCATCACCCTGTCACTGCGACCGGCTGGACCGGTTGGGTCCGTTTCGCCGGAGTCATTCTGATCATCAACGGCGTTTTCAGCGGCCTTCAAGGCCTCGTCGCGCTCACCGGACCCGACACCTACTATTTGTCGACCCCGGGAACCCTGTTCCTCTTCGATGCGAAGGGGTGGGGCTGGTGGAATGTCGCCCTCGGGGTGCTCTTGATCCTCACCGCCGTCGCGCTCTTCGCCGGCGCAACGTGGGCTCGAGTCGTTGGCGTCGTCGTTGCCGGCTTCAGTGCGGTCGTTCAACTGATGCTCATTCCGCAGCAGCCGTGGTGGTCCGTCATCGTCATCGCCATGGACGTGCTGATCATCTACGCGATCATCGCCCACGGCGAGGAACTGAAGGCCGAGCAGGCACCTCCGACAACCAATCCGTAGGGCACCGGCGCCATCAGCCTGCAGCAATCAGCTCCACTTCGTAGCCGTCCGCATTCACGAGGTAGGCGGCGAAGTGGGCGGGGCCGCCTGCGTGCGGATACTTGTCCGGAAATAATTCCGCCCAGCCGTGGCTCAGTCCCTCCGCCGCTATGGCGTCCACGTCGGCCCGGGTCCCCGCACTGAAGGCGAGGTGGTTCAGGCCCGGGGCTTTGCGGTCGTGCGCGGTTCCGGTCAGCGCCGGGGACTGCTCGACGACGATGTACGTCGGTCCGCGGCGCCAGCTGCATCCGTGGGCCCAGTCCTGGTAGGACTCGTAGCCCAGCCGGCCCAGCAGCCAGCCCCACTGGGCCCTGGCCCGCTGCAGGTCCGGCACCCAGAGTTCTACATGGTGCAGGGCACCAAAGTCCGCCGGTGCAATGGGAACTGGCGAATCGGGACCTGGTGCAACCGGACCTTGTGCAAACGGACCTGGTGCAACCGGAATATCAGCCATCAGAACAGTATCCGCTGGAACAGGATGTGGTCCTGCCAGGATCCGGCAATCCGAAGGTACTGGGCTGCCACGCCGATCTCCTCAAAGCCGGCGCGCTTCAGGATCCGCTGGGACGCGGCGTTGTGCGGGAGGGTTGAGGCCTGCAGCCGGTGCAGCCCCAGTTCGTTGCGCGCGGTCTGCAGGGCGAACTCCACCGCGGCCGAGCCAATTCCCCGCCCCGTCATGTCCTTGTCCACCCAGTAGCCGAGGTGGGCGCTGAGGAATGGTCCCCGGACAATCCCGCTGAGGTTGATCACCCCGATGATGCGGGAGCCTTCCACGAGGACCCAGGGCACGTCCGTTCCCGCGATGAACAACCCGAGCTTGGATTCAATGCTGGCGGCTTGTCCCTCCGCGGTGAAGAATTCCTCAAACCGCAGCGGTTCCCAGGGCGCCAGGTGCTCCCGGTTCCGCCGGTAGGCGTCGGCCAGGGGCCCGGAGTCGGACCTGCGCAGCACCCGCACGCACACGGTATCCGTCAAAGCGACGCTGTTCTCGGTCATCCGCAGACTCTAACGGTCATCCGGAACGGCTTCAATCAGCGTGCGCCAGTCACGGGAGTCTCGGTGGTGTGCTTGATGGGGTCCTCAGGCGCTGGGATCGTCGTCGTCTTCGTTCGGATCGGTGCCGCGAACGGTCACGCTCTGCACGCCGGGCACATCCAGGAGGTAGGGGACGAGTTCCCGCAGCGGAAGATGACCATGGAAGCGGATGTCCATAAGGACGATCGGCTTTTGTTCATCGCCCGCCTTATTGATGCTCAGGATCGACGAGCTGAACCCCATATTCGTGGCGATCTCCAACACCTGCCGCAGCACGCCCCGGTTGTCGGCATAGCCCAGGTGCAGGACCCGGTGGGCGTCGGGGGTCGGGATCTTCCTGATCACGGGAGAAACGACGTACAACGTGATGAGGTGGAAAGCGGTCAGCGAAACAGCCAGGGACAGCATTCCGGCCCCGCATGCCATGCCGACGGCGGCAGAAACCCAAATGCTGGCGGCCGTCGTCAGGCCGCGGACCACGTTCCGTCCCTTGAAAATCACCCCGGCACCGAGGAAGCCGATGCCGCTGACGATTTGGGCTGCAATACGGGACGGGTCCATGGTGGCCCCGGGGGCCAGCGCGGCGGCGAAGCCGTAGGCGGAGATCAGGGTGAACGTGCACGATCCGAGCCCGACCAGGACGTGGGTGCGGTAGCCAGCGACCTTTTGCCGGACCTGCCGCTCAGTGCCAATCAGGGAGCAGAGGATAAATGTCGCCAGCAGAAGCCCGATTTCCACCAGCGTGGTCGGGGTATATAGCCCGTATGCGTCCTGCATCCCGCCCTCCGACCCGGCCCGAGAGTGGCGTCCCGTCAGTGCCGGAATGCGCCAAGAACTCTCGAATCTGATATTACCGCTGCCCCCTATTGGCGAGTAGTGGCTGTTCTGGCCCGCTCACGGGGCCAGATCCCGGCGGCGCCAGCCGGCGTACCCCAGCGCGGCGAGCGCCGCGGCAGTCACCGTAAGTCCGAGCAACGGCCCGACGGCGCCGGAATCCAGGGGCAGCAGCGGCGAGTGCCGGAACGGGGAGAGCTCCATCAGCCACTCCGGGGCATTCCACAGCACGCCAAACTCACCAAGCGCGACGAAGAGCAGCAGCAGGGCCCAGACCGTCCCGGTGAGCCGGGGCGCCCAGCCGAACACCGCCAGCACCGCCGCGGTCATGACCCAGGCCGCGGGGATCTGGGCGGCAGCGGCCAGTGTGACGCGGCCGAGTTGGTTGGCATCGGCCAGGACCGTGGCTGCGCCGGCCCCGACCGACACTCCGGCCAGCAGCATAAGCACGGCGACGCCGGCCAGCGCCAGGGCGAAATGGCTGGTCGCCCACCGCGGCCGGGTGGTGGCGGTGCCCAGCAGTGCCTCGACGTGGCCGTCGGTCTCCTCGTCTCGGAGCCGGCTGGCCGCGGACAGTCCGTAGGCAGCGGCCAGCAGTCCCATGATGCTGATCTCCGCTGCAATGAAGGCATCCGTCATGGCCTGGGTTCCGCCCAGCATCATGATCAGGTCCTGCGCGTTGGGCGAACTCAACAAGTCCGTGACGTTGCCGGCCAGCGATCCGATCACCACGCCGAACACCACGAAGGCGACCGCCCAGGCCGCCAGCAGCCGGAACTGGAGCCGCACGGCGAGGTCCCCGACCCCGCGGAGCGAGCCGCGAGCCGGGCCGGGGCGCTCCTGGCGCAGGCCGGAGCCGAGGTCCCGACGGGCGCGGAGTGCCAGGGCCACGGGCACGAGTAAGGCGCACAGCGCCAGTGGCAGGGCGAGCACCCACCACTGGTCCCCGGCGAAGGCCCGGATCTGCTGGTTCCAGCCGACCGGCGAAAGCCAGGACAGGGCGGAGGGCCCCGGTTCGGCGAGGTCCCCCACCGCCCGCAGCGCATAGGTCACGGCAAGGACGCCGAGGCTCATTCCCGTGGCCGCCCGCGCGCTGGCCGTCAGCTGGGCGGTGACCCCGGCCACGGCGCTGAATGCCATGCCAGTGGCGGCCCAGCCCAATCCGAACGCGATCGAGCCGGCGGCCGGAAGTCCGCCGGCGGCCAAAGAGAGCGCCGTGACCAGCCCCAGGACAATGCTGGCCCCGAAGCTGATGGTGAGGGCGGCCGCGAGCGGCGCGTCGCGGCCCATGCGGCCGCCGCCCAGGAGCTCGAGCCGCCCGGACTCTTCGTCGCTGCGGGTATGGCGGACGGTGATGAACACCATCAGGACGGCGAGGATGGCAGCCATGAACGCCGTGTACTTGATCAGGGACAGGGCACCGAGGGACGTGGGGTCGTAGACCCTGCCGAAGAGGGCCACGAGCGAGGCCGTGGCATTCAGGGCCGTCGCGGCCTCGACCCGGCTCCCCACATCGGGGTAGAGCTCGGCCCCGGCCACCGCGGTTGAATACGTTGTCGCGGCGAATCCGGCGATCCACGCCGGCAACAGCCATCGGTCGCGGCGGAGCCCGAGCCTGATCACGACTCCGGTCCCCGCCAACGTTTCACGCATCGGCGGTGCGTCCGCTGCTCGAACCGGCCGCGGCCACGGGCACCGCCGCGCCGTAGTGGCGAAGGAAGAGATCCTCCAGAGTGGGCGGCTGGCTGGTCAGCGCGACGAGTCCCGCATCGGTCAGCGCCCGCATGAGCGGGGCCAGGCCGGACGGTTCCACTTGGGCGCTGACGCGGTGGTTCGCGACGACGACGTCGTGGACACCTGGCAGGGCATCCAAGCCCGCCGGTATCACCGCGACATCGGCAGTGACGGAGGTACGGGTCAGGTGCCTGAGTTCATCAAGCCGCCCCGTCTCCACCACCCGGCCTTCACGGATGATGCTCACGCGGTCCGAAAGTGCCTCGGCCTCGCTGAGGATATGGCTGCTGAGCAGAACCGTGCGGCCCTGGTTCCGCAGTTCCCGGATACAGCCGCGGAAGGCCTCCTCCATCAGGGGGTCCAGTCCGCTGGTGGGCTCGTCCAGCAGGAACAGCTCAGCGTCGGTGGCCAGGGCAGCGACCAGGGCCACTTTCTGCCGGTTGCCTTTGGAGTAGGCCCGGGACTTCTTGGTCGGATCGAGGTCGAAGAGCTCCAACAGCTGGGCCCGCCGGGCCAGGTCCTGGCCGCCCTGGAGCCGGCCGAGGAGGTCGATCACTTCTCCGCCGGTCAGGTTGGGCCACAACGCCACATCCCCGGGGACGTAGGCCAGGCGCCGGTGGAGGCTCGCGACGTCGCGCCACGGGTCAAGGCCCAGCACCCGGATGGAGCCGGCATTGGCGCGAAGCATGCCCAGCAGCAGGCGAATCGTGGTCGATTTGCCGGAGCCGTTCGGTCCGAGGAAGCCGTGGACCTCGCCCGCCTCGACTGAAAAATCCAAACCATTCAAGGCAACCACGGGCCCGAACCGCTTCACAACGCCGACCATCTCCAAGACATTCGCCATGGGGGACACGATACGCCCGGGACCGGCAATCCAGCCCCGGGCGAATGACCCCTTCGCCCGCGGGCGGCCTGTCGCCGTGCTGTCACTCCGGCACCGGGGGACGTAGCCTAGCGGGCATGGAAGACCCTTACGATCTTGAACGGTTCGTGGCGGCCCAGGACGCCGGCGGAACCTACGGGCACGCCCTGGCGGAGTTGCGGTCAGGCATGAAGAGGAGTCACTGGATGTGGTTCGTTTTCCCCCAGCTCGCGGGTCTGGGCCGCAGCGAAACCGCCCGGAAGTACGCCATCTCCTCCCTGGCCGAGGCCCGTGCATACTGCCGGCACGGCGTCCTTGGCCCGCGGCTGCGGGAGGCTGCCGCCGCAGTGGCCGAACTTCAGGGGCGGTCCGCGGTGCAAATTTTCGGCGGCATCGACACCCGGAAGCTGCACTCCTCCATGACGCTGTTCCAGCGGGCCGCGCCCGGCGAACCCGTGTTCCGCGTCGTCCTGGACCGCTATTTTGATGGCCTGTCCGATCCCGCCACGGACCAACTGCTGGAAGGCCAGTTGCGGGAAGGCCAGTTGCGGGAAGGACAGTTGCGGGAAGGACAGTTGCGGGAAGGACAACCCGGCGGCCCGGACCCGGCGGACGGTTAGCTGTCCGCGGCCAGCGCCGTGATCATCCGCTCCCTGCGGGCGTCGCCGGCGGTCCGCCGGGCAGTGGCCGCCTGATGCTGTTGGCTGCCACTGGCTGTCCACTAGCGGCCTGTACTCGCGGCCGTACTAACGGCCTGCCGTCCCTGCTTCGGCAGCGACTGCGGCCGCCTCGATGCGGGCCCGGTGCACGGCCCATTCCTCGGCGGTGCGGGGCGAAAGGTTCGGATCCCCGGGGCGCTGGCCTGCGCTGCCGTCGAGGAGTTCGCGCAGGATGTCGGCGTGTCCGAGGTGGTGGGCGGTCTCCACGCACATGTGCACGAGGATCTGCTGCAGGGTCACGTGCTTGCGCTCGTCCGGCCACCAGGGCACCACACCGGGCGCGTCGATCGGGAGTTCATCGATGGTGGCATCGCTGTGGGCCGCCGAGAGCCGGTGCAGCTCGGTGACCTGCTCGCGCGTCTCGCCCGGGGCCGCCCACATGTCCGCGTCCGGCTCCGCGTCGTCGGCAAACCACGCCAGCTTCAGCTCGCTGGGACGGCCAAAGACCTCGCCAAAGTAGCCGAGTTCGACGCTGGCCACGTGCTTGACCAGTCCCAGCAGGTTGGTTCCCGTGGGCGTGAGGGGCCGGCGCACGTCATACTCGCTGAGGCCTTCGAGCTTCCCGAGGAGGTCCTGCCGCCGGGTGCGCAGGTAGGTGTGCAAGATCGCTTTGTCGTCCATGACCCGCACTATACCGAATGCACGGGCGCTGCCTGGCGGAACTGCCTGGCAGAACAGTGAGTTTCATAAAACGTATGGAATAATTGGCGTCAGCGGGCCTCGGGGGGAGGCCCCGATCGACAGGACACCCAGGGTGAATCTCGATTCCCGTGCACATCGGGTCCGGCCCGCCGCCGCGGTTCTCGCGGCGGCTCTCGCCTTTCTGTTGGCAGCCTGTTCTTCCGGCGCGGAGGCCCCGGGCGGAGTTCCGGCGGGCCGGCCTGCGGCGTCCGTCCCCGCAACGTCCCCGGCGTCCGGAGGCCTGCGGGGGACGACCGAAGTGAACGGGTTCCTCCTGCCGATGCGCTACGCGGCCGTCGACGGCGACACCTGGGAGGGCATCGCCGCCCACTTCCGGATGACTCCGGAGATCCTCAGGAGCTTCAACGAAGCGGAGTCCGTTGCCGCAGGAGAGATTATCGACCTCAGGGGCGTGGACGTGCCCCAGCTAGGGGCCGGCGGCAGCGTGACCGGGCAGGACGGGCAGGGACGGCTCCTGTACAGGGTGGGTGCCGGAGACACTCCCTCGGGCATCGCGAGCCGCTACGGCGTCCCGCTCTATGCCTTGCGGATAGCCAACCTGAACCTGTTGACCGGAGGCGAATGGATTCCGCCCGCCGGCACCACGGTAACCATTCCGAATCCCCAGGCCGACTGAGCCGGGCCTTTGAGACAGGCCTTGCACTGTGGAGACGGGCCGTTGGGCCGTGGACAAAGAAAAAGCCTCCGGAACCTAGTGGTTCCGGAGGCTTTTCCAAGGGTGGCAGATGAGGGATTCGAACCCCCGTAGGCGTTGCCAGCTGATTTACAGTCAGCCCCCTTTGGCCGCTCGGGTAATCTGCCGAACTTCAAAAGAAGATCACTCGCGGTTTCCAGTCCCGGAACGCCTGTTTCCAGTTCGTTCCGCTTCCAGCACCCGCGGGCAAGACAACTTTACAGAACTTCCGCCGAAGAATCGAATCGGCGCCTCAGCAGATCAAAAAAGGGCCAAAATCCGCGGAATTTCAGGCCTCGCCGAGAATCCGCCCCGCCAGCCTTGCCTCGAATCGTGCCGCCTGCTCGGCGGTGACCTGGTTCAGCTCGACGGCACGGGCGAGGTCCGTGTGGACCCCGTCCATGCGGACTGATGCGTCGGCGGCCGGGCTCAGGATGATGGACGCCGCCAGCGCGGCGGCGGCTACGGAGCTCGCCGTCGCGGCCAGGGTGCTGGCAGCGGCGGCGGTGGTGCGGTTGACGTAGCGGACGGCCTTTTGGTGCATGTTCTTGCCTTTCAGCAGCGGTTCCAACTCTTGCAACTCTGGCCAGCCCGGCTTCGTTCCCGCCGTGATTGAGCTATGAGCGGACTGTGAAACCCGGGACGCAAGGCCGGCCGCCACATCGGGGGCATCCGTACTAGTCTGGAATGCAGACATCCCGGCCTCACGCAGGCACCCGGCAACCATCAGGAGGAAAGTCATGGCAGGCGAATCCACGTTCGACGTCGTCAGCAAGGTAGACAAGCAGGAAGTCGCCAACGCGCTGAACCAGGCGCAGAAGGAAATTGCCCAGCGCTACGACTTCAAGGGCGTCGGCGCCGAGGTCGATTTCAGCGGCGAGAAGATCCTGATGAAGGCCAACTCCGAGGAGCGGGTGCTCGCGGTGCTCGATGTGCTGCAGTCCAAGCTCATCCGCCGCGGCATTTCGCTGAAGTCTCTCGACACCGGCGAGCCCTACGCCTCCGGCAAGGAATTCCGGCTCGAGGCCTCCATCAAGGAGGGCATCGCCCAGGACCTCGCCAAGAAGATCAACAAGCTGATCCGGGACGAGGCCCCCAAGTCCGTCAAGTCACAGATCCAGGGCGACGAGCTCCGGGTGACCTCGAAGTCCCGCGATGATCTCCAGGAGACCATGAACCTGCTGAAGGGCTTCGACGAGGCCGACCTGCAGTTCGTGAACTTCCGCAGCTAGCGGCCCGTCCGCGGCGCAAATTTCCGCACGACGCGCAAAAGGGCTGGCGACACCGGTATTCCGGGGTCGCCAGCCCTTGTGCGTGTCACGGAACTATTCGCGCGTCGCCAGACCCGCAGCCTGCTTCAGCTGCGCGGCTGCCCGGCCATCCGCTCCAGCCGGCCGATCCGCTCGGCCATCGGCGGGTGAGTGGAGAACATCTTGGCCACGCCTCCGCCTTTGAACGGGTTGGCGATCATCATGTGCGAGGCGTTGACCAGCCGCTGGTCCTGCGGCAACGGCGCCAGCTGCACGCCCTGCTCGATCTTGCGCAGGGCGGAGGCGAGCGCCAGCGGATCTCCGGTCAGCAACGAGCCGTCCTCGTCGGCGTCGTACTCCCGTGTACGGGAGATGGCCATCTGGATCAGGGATGCGGCGAACGGGGCCAGCAGGGCCATGGCGATCGCGGCGAACGGGTTCGCATTGCGGCGGTCCCCGCCGCCGAACAGCAACATCATCTGCGCCACCGAAGTGATGACGCCGGCGACGGCGGCCGCCACCGACGCCGTCAGGATGTCCCGGTTGTAGACGTGCATCAGTTCATGCCCCAGGACGCCGCGCAGTTCGCGGGCGTCCAGCATCCGCATGATGCCCTCGGTGCAGCACACTGCCGCGTTCTGCGGGTTCCGGCCGGTGGCGAAGGCATTTGGCGCCATGGTGGGCGAGACGTAGATGCGCGGCATCGGCTGGCTGGCCCGGCCGGACAGCTCCCGGACGATCTGGTACAGCTGGGGCGCCTCGGCCTCCGTGACGGGAAAGGCCTGCATGGCACGGATGGCGAGCTTGTCGCTGTTCCAGTACCCGTAGGCCGTGGTGCCGACCCCGATCAGGGCCATGATCCAGATCGGCGCCGCACTGCGGGTCCCCGCGGCGATGAACGCCCCCAGGCCCAGCAGGACCGCCCACAGCACTCCGAACAGCGCCGCGGTCTTCAGTCCGTTGTGATGCTTGTGCACTGGTCCTCCTGATACGTGTACTGCAAGCTGATGCCCTGTAATTCACTGACCTACCAAGGAAAACGAACCGCTATGGCACCGGGTTCCGCGCGTCGTACCGCAGGAATCCGCACTGCTGGCGGGCCAATATCCAGGCCACAGCGATGCACAACATGCCGCCGAGCAGCAGGACCCACCCCTCGTTCAAAAGTTTAGTCGCGCCGCCGGCCAGCATGTCCCCGATCCGGGGCCCGCCGGCGACCACCACCACAAAGACACCCTGCAGACGCCCGCGCAGATGGTCGGGGGTGGAGGCCTGCAGGATGGTGGTCCGGAAGACTGCGCTCACGGAATCCGCGATGCCGGCCAGCGCGCAGCACAGGGCGGCGGGCAGCAGCCACACGCCCACGCCGTCGTCGCCGGAATGCCCGGCCAGGACCACCACCAGGCCGAAGGCCGCCACCGAGCCGCCCCAGCCCATCACGGACCACACCACCGCGGCCCCCTGCCGGCGGACGCCGCCCAGCGGCCCCGAGAACAGGCCGGCCAGGAACGCCCCCACGGCCATCGAGGCCAACAGGATCCCCACCGTGGCCTCACCGCCACCGATCATCAACGCGCCGATGGCCGGCAGGAGCGCCCGGGGCTGGGCAAAGATCATGGCCACGAGATCGATCACGAACGTCATGCGGAGGTTGGGCCGGGTGCCAAGGAAACGGAACCCCTCCACCACGGAACGCAGCCCGGCCGGCCTGGCGTGCTCGCCCGGCGGCATGGAAGGCAGTTTCAGGAGGGCCCAGAACGCAAACGCAAAGCTGATGACGTCGATCGTGTACGTCCAGCCGAACCCCACCCATGCCACGAGCACGCCGGCCAGCAGCGGGCCGGCGGTCATGGTCAGCCCGAAAATCATCATGCTCAGGGCATTTGCGGCCGGCAGCAACTCCTTGCGCACCAGCACCGGGATGATGGCGCTGCGTGCCGGCTGGTTGATGGCCTGGGCACCGCTCTGCACCGCCACGAGCGCATAGAGCAGCCACACGTTGCCCACTTCCAGCCACGCCTGGAGGGCCAGCGCGGCGGTGGTCAGCCAGAGGACGGACGAGGCCAGCAGTGCCACGGTGCGGCGGTCATGGGCGTCGGCGATCGAGCCGCCCAGGAGGCCGCCAAAGACCAGCGGCACGAGGGCGAAGAGGCTCAGCAGGCCCACGTAGAGGCTGTCCTGGGTCAGCCGGTAGACCTCCAGGCTGACGGCCACCAAGGTCAGTTGGCTGCCCAGGGCGGAGACGGCGGACCCAAGCCACAGACGGCGGAAGGCCGGACTTTCACGCAACGGCGTGATGTCCGCCAGCAATTTCTCCACCGGGCAACTCTAGTGGCGAACCTGGACTGCCCTGTGACACGGCCGGACAATATTAGCCACGCCTTATTGTGAGGCAGTCATAATAAGTGCTTGAATGGGGGTATGACGGATTCCTCGGGCACCCACGACGCATGGGCAGCCGCCCTGCGTGCCCACGGCCGCCGGGTGACCAAGCAGCGCCTGGCCGTGCTGGCCGCCGTCGAACATCACCCGCATTCGCCGGCAGAGGCAATCCTTGCCGCCGCCCGGCAGGAATTGCCGGACCTGACCGCCCAGTCCGTCTACGTGGTCCTCGGGGACCTCACGGATCTGCACATGCTGCGCCGTTTTGAGCCCCCGCACTCCCCCGCGCTGTACGAGACGCGGGTCGGGGACAACCACCACCATGCCGTGTGCATCAGCTGCGGCCGGGTGGAGGACGTCGAATGCGCCGTGGGCCACGCGCCCTGCCTGACCCCGCACTGGAACGCGGACGCCAAGCCGATGACCATCCAGATCGCGGACGTGCTGTACCAGGGCATCTGCCAGGACTGCCAGCGCACCCAACAGCTTCCCTCCGAACGAAACTAAGAAACCCAACCCAAGGAGAACTATGACTGAGATCATCTCTGCGCCCGCCGTGTCCACGACACAGTCCGGGGCTCCCGTCACTTCCGACGCCCACTCCAAGTCCGTCGGCGCCGACGGCGCGATCATCCTGACAGATCACTACCTGATCGAGAAGCTCGCGCAGTTCAACCGCGAGCGCGTCCCGGAGCGCGTCGTGCACGCCAAGGGCGGCGGCGCCTTCGGTACCTTCAAGACCACAGAGGACGTCTCGAAGTACACCAAGGCCGCACTGTTCCAGCCCGGCGTTGAGACGGATATGCTCATCCGCTTCTCCTCCGTTGCCGGCGAGGCAGGCTCCCCCGACACCTGGCGCGACCCCCGCGGTTTCGCCGTGAAGTTCTACACCACCGAGGGCAACTACGACCTCGTCGGCAACAACACTCCGGTGTTCTTCATCCGCGACGGGATCAAGTTCCCGGACTTCATCCACTCCCAGAAGCGCCTCCCCGGCACCCACCTGCGCGACGCCGACATGCAGTGGGACTTCTGGACCCTCTCCCCCGAGTCCGCCCACCAGGTCACCTGGCTCATGGGTGACCGCGGCCTGCCGGCCTCCTGGCGTGAAATGCAGGGCTACGGCTCGCACACCTACCAGTGGATCAACGCCGAGGGCGAGCGGTTCTGGGTCAAGTACCACTTCAAGTCCAACCAGGGCGTCAAGTCCATGACCGGGGACGAGGCCGAGGCCCTTGCCGGCGCCGACGGCGACTTCTACATCCGCGACCTCCAGGAAAACATTGCCGCCGGCAACTTCCCCTCCTGGGACCTCCACGTCCAGGTCATGCCGTACGAGGACGCCAAGACGTACCGCTTCAACCCCTTCGACCTCACCAAGGTGTGGCCGCACGCGGACTACCCGCTGGTCAAGGTCGGCACCATGGAGCTGAACAAGAACCCGGAGAACTACTTCGCGCAGATCGAGCAGGCCACCTTCGCGCCGTCGAACTTCGTGCCGGGCATCGCCGCCTCCCCGGACAAGATGCTGCAGGCCCGCATCTTCTCCTACGCGGACGCGCACCGCTACCGCGTCGGCACCAACCACGCCCAGCTCCCGGTAAACCTGCCCAAGAGCCAGGTCAACAACTACAGCCAGGACGGCGCCGGGCGTTACCACTTCAACGCCCCGTCCGTTCCGGTGTACGCACCGAACTCCGTGGGCGGCCCGGCTGCCGTTGAGCCCGGCGTTGCGGGCGGCGGCTGGGAGAACGACGGCGAGCTCACGCTCTCCGCGCACTCCCTGCACGCCGAGGACGGCGACTTCGGCCAGGCCGGCACGCTGTACCGCGAGGTGTACAACGACGGCGAGAAGGCCCGCCTGCTGGAGACCGTCACCGGCGCCGTCAGCGGCGTCAAGAACGCCAGCATCAAGGAACGCGCCATCGCGTACTGGACCAACGTCGACGCCGAATTCGGCGCCAAGCTGCGCGCCAACCTCGGTGCCGGCCAGGTTGAGTCCGACGCCGAGGCCGCCAACAAGGTCTGATAGTTGCGTCGAAGGTTGCCTGGTTGCCGGCCTTGACGGCCGCCTGGGCGGCCGGTGACCGGCATTCGGTGACAGCTGGAGCCAACAGAACGCCCCGCCACGGACTCCCGTGGCGGGGCGTTTTACGGTTATCCACATGGGTGCGCGTGCCCCTCGCCACCGCGTGCCGCGGCTCCGTAGGATTTGGGCATGACCGCTTTCGCTGGCACTCCATTCGCAGGCATTCCAAGTGACGCCTTCCGGTTCTACGCCGATCTTGAACAGAACAACAACCGGGACTGGTGGCTCGAGCACAAGCCGGTCTACGAGGCCGCGGTGAAGGGGCCGCTGACCCAGCTGCTGGCCGAGCTGGAGCCACGCTTCGGACCGGCCAGGCTCTTTCGCCCCAACCGGGATGTCCGGTTCTCGCCGGACAAGTCACCCTATAAGACCGCGCAGGGGGCCTTCGCGGCGGTGGACGAAGGTGTGGGCTTCTATATCCAGCTCAGCGCCGACGGCCTCCTTATCGGCGGCGGCTGCCACACCCACACTCCGGCCCAGCTGGCACGCTTTCGCGGTGCCGTGGACGATCCCGCCAGCGGCGATGCCCTGCAGGCGATCGTGCGGAAGGTCGAGGCGGCAGGGTTCGCGGTGGAGGGCGAACGGCTAAAGACCGTGCCGCGGGGCTTCGACAAGGACCATCCCCGGGCGGAGCTGCTCAAGCACAAATCCCTCACGGCCGGCGTCAACGTGGGCCAGCCCGGCTGGCTTGCCGGTCCCGGGGCGGTCGAGGAAGTGGCACAGCACTGGGAGCAACTGCGCCCCCTCGTGGAGTGGGAGGGCCGCTACGCTGCTCCCTGAGGTTCTGCTCAGATGTGCTGGCCGTCGGTAGCGAGGCGCCTGTCGAGGTTGTTGAAGAAGACCAGCATCATCAGCTCAAAGGCCTTGGTGGCTTCCTCTGGCTGGTTGTTGACGACGAAATCGAACTGCAGCCCGTAGAACGCGGCCGTGAACAGGCGGGCGTCGGTGTCGGCGAATTCCGGCTGGATGCCCTGGATGACCAGCCAGTCCCGGGCCTTCTCGTGCAGCATCCGGAAGTGCTCCTGCGCTGTGCCGCGCGGCACCGCCGCCACAATGTCCTGCGCCGTGGCCTCAAATTCAAGCCGGGCCAGGTGCCGGTTGCGCTGCGCCATGGTCCACTGCCAGGACTCAAGCAGGAAGGCCCGCCACGCGTCCCGGTCGATGTCCCTGACGTCGGTGGCGCGGATGCTGTCCAGCCGGGATTCGATGCCGCGGATGATCTCGTTGATCAGCTGTTCGCGGTGCCCGAAGTGGTAGACCAGGACGTAGCTGCTGACACCCAGCCCGTCGGCCAGGCCGCGAAACGTCAGCTCCGCCAGGGTCTTGTCCATGAGGTAGTCGAGAATTGCCGACAGCAACTCTGATTTGCGTTCCGGTCTTGCTGGGCGGGCCATGTGTCCATCTTAGGGAGCGGCGCCCTGACGGAGCGGCGCCCGAACGCCGAAGTCGCCGGAGCCGTGCGGTTACGCCGGAAATTTCCAGCGAATTCGCACGGCTCCGGCGACCTCGATGCGGCGGGGCCGATCGCTCCCTTCTCAGGAGCGGGTGAGCGCGTCCTCGTTGTCCTCCGCGGGCGCTCCCGCCACGCTGGCCGTGCCGTTCACCGAGGCGCGGGCCTCCGCGAACTTTTCATTCAGCCGGGAGTGGCGCTGGCCGTAGGCGAAGTAGATCGCAATACCGATCACGAGCCAGATGGCGAAGAAGATCCAGGTTTCCACGGCCAGGTTCGTCATGAGATACAGGCACAGGACCGCAGAGACGACCGGGAGCACCTTGCCGAACGGGACACGGAAGGCCGGCTTCAGGTCCGGGCGCTTCTTGCGCAGCACCAGGATGCCAAGGCTCACCATCACGAAGGCGGACAGGGTCCCGATGTTGATCATTTCCTCGAGCAGGTCCACGTTGGTCAGGCCGGCGACGAGCGCCACCCCGGCGCCGCAGATGATCTGCAGGCGGGCCGGCGTCCCCCGCACCGAGCTGGTCTTGGACAGGGAGCGCGGAAGCAGGCCGTCGCGGCTCATCGCGAGCACCACGCGCGAGAGGCCCATGAGCAGCACCATGATCACGGTGGTCAGGCCCACGAGGGAGCCAAAGGCAATGACCTTGGCGGCGTCGGTATTGCCGACCGCTTCGAAGGCGGTGGTGAGCGTCGGGTTCTTGGCCTCGGCCAGCTGGGTGTAGGACACCATGCCGGTCAACGCCAGCGACACCAGGATGTACAGCACGGTAACGATTGCCAGGCCGCCGAAGATGCCGCGGGGCAGCGTCTTCTGCGGGTTCTTGACCTCTTCGGCCGAGGTGGCGACGACGTCGAAGCCGATGAAGGCGAAGAAGACCAGGGCGGCGCCGGCGAAGATCCCGAGGGTTCCGTACTGGGCCGGGGCGGCGCCAGTCAGGAAGCCGAAGAACGACTGTTTGAGGACATCCGCGGTTCCGGTGCCTCCGGTCGGCTCGGAGGCCGGGACGAACGGGGCGTAGTTCTCGAACTTCACGTACGTGAAGCCGACGACGATCACGAAGAGGACCACCGCGATCTTGATGAGCGTGAAGATGTTGCCGACGCGGGCGGAGAGCTTGGTCCCGAGGACCAGCAGCACGGTGAAGATGGCAACGATCAGGAAGGCGCCCCAGTAGAGGTCGACGCCGCCCAGCGAGATCGACGGCGGAATGTCCACGCCCATGAGCGCAAAGACTTTGCTGAGGTAGATGCCCCAGTACTTCGCGATCACGGCGCCGGCCGTGAAGAGTTCGAGGATCAGGTTCCAGCCGATGATCCACGCCAGGATCTCACCCATGGTCGCGTAGGTGAAGACGTAGGCGGAGCCGGCCACCGGGATGGCCGTGGCGAACTCGGCGTAGCACATGATGGCGAGCGCGCAGGTGACGGCGGCGATCGCGAAGGAAATGGTGACGGCAGGGCCGGCAAAGTTCGCGGCGGCCTTGGCGCCGACCGAGAAGATCCCGGCGCCCACGGCAACCGCGACCCCCATGATCATGAGGTCCCACGTGCTTAGCGTGCGCTTCAGCTTGCGTCCGGGTTCATCGGCGTCGGACATGGACTGCTCGATGGATTTGGTCCGGAAAAGGTTCATTAGGAAAGTCCGCAATCTCGATAACTGGGGTGGAAACAGACCTATCCATCTTAGAGTCCATCCACTGGACGGCCCGATTTGTCCCACATAGTGAGACAAAGGCCCGGCCGGAGCCGCCGCGGAAGCTGCCCCGCGGGCGGCTCCGGCCGGGCCGGGGGCGGGTCAGACGGGCCAGTTTTCCATCAGCGTCGAGCGGATGAGGAACCGTTTGCCTTCCGGCGCTTCCACCGAGAAGCCGCTCCCCCGGCCGGGGACGACGTCGACGGTCAGGTGCGTGTGGCTCCAGTAGTTGAACTGTTCACGCGACATCCAGAATTCCAGCGGCTGGGGCTGCAATCCGTCGGAGATGTCGAACAGGCCCAACAGGACGTCGGAGTCGCCGGTCAGGAATTCCCCCGCCGGATAGCACATGGGTGAGGATCCGTCGCAGCAGCCGCCCGACTGGTGGAACATCAAAGGCCCGTGCTGCGTCCAGAGCTTGCGGAGCAGGTCCACGGACTCCGGCATGAGCGCCACCCGGGAGAATTCCTCCCCGGGGCGGGTCACGGCGGCGTCAAGCCTGGTCTGGGTCATTGGGGTCTCCCTGGCTGGTCCGGAAAGTGGTGCGGGCGGGGCGGATCGTTCGCGATC
>NZ_JBFUJK010000029.1:0-18553 GCF_056401395.1 Arthrobacter sp. P4_F11 | reverse complement strand
CCGTTGCTTGAGGAACAAAACCACAACAAAATAACAACACCACAGATGTTGTAACCACAGATTTCCCCACCCCCGCCCCGCGGGTGCGTGGCGGAGCAAGGGTTACGGCGGTCATAGCGTGGGGGAAACGCCCGGTCCCATCCCGAACCCGGAAGCTAAGACCCACAGCGCCGATGGTACTGCACCCGGGAGGGTGTGGGAGAGTAGGTCACCGCCGGAACACCATTAACGGTCGAGGACCCCCACCACCAGGTGGGGGTCCTCCCGCATTTAACCCGTCATTCAGCCCGGGGTCCCCGCAACACCTGCGGGAGCATCCCGCCACACCCCGCCAAACGTGAGGGAGCGTCACCGGACATCCCGCCAAACGTGAGGGAGCGTCACAGCCGCCGTCAGCCGCCCCTGGATCAGGGAACTGCCCGCGCGGGTAGAGTTGTTGCCCATGGATAACCTCTTCAGCCACGCTCCCTCCGGAGCGCCGGAACCTGCCGCGGCGGACGAACTCGATCCCGTCGTCGTCAGCGTTGTGGTGCCGGGCGCAGTTGCCCGGGCCTTCATGGGATTCACGGAACACACGCACCTCTGGTGGCCGCTCGAGGACCACAGCGTCTATGGCGCCGGCTCCTATGTCGAGTTCGAGGAGAACCTGATCATGGAGTCCTCGGATGACGGCCGGACGGCTGTTTGGGGATCGATTGACGACTGGCAGCCCCCAATGTCCTTCCACGCCAGCTGGCACCCGGGAACCACTGCCATGTGGTCCACAGAGCTCCGGGTGGCGTTCAGGGCGGTAGGCGAGGGGACAGAGCTCCGCCTGGTTCACAGCGGCTGGGAGGGCGCTGAGGACCCCGCGGCAGCCCGGGCGGAATATGCGGCAGGCTGGCCCGCCGTCCTGGACCGCTTCGTTCGGTTCATGGGCGGCGCCGGCGCGGACAGCCCCGAGGCCTGAGCGGCTCCTGGGAGAGGCGCGTTCGTCCCTACTGGCGGACAGACCCGGCGGTCAGGCCCGGCAGGCCCGGACCTAGCCCGGACCTAGGCGCGCAAAGGTCCCTGGTCGACGGGCGGAACAGCGGTGCTGGAGCGGATGATGAAGCGCGTGGGGTATTCGGTGTGCGCGGCCGCCGTGTCTCCGGCGCCGTCGAGCCTGGCCAGCAAACGCCGCACGGCCAACGCACCCTGGCCCCGCGCGTCCTGATCGATCGTGGTCAGCCCGAAGACTTCACCCAGCTCATGGCCGTCGATGCCGATGACGGAGAGATCCTGCGGCACCCGCAACCCGAAATCCCGGGCAGCGAGGATCGTGCCGATCGCCATCTCGTCCGAGGCGGCAAAGACGGCCGTGGGACGCTCCGGAGAGCCGCCGAGCAGCTCACGGGCGTTGGCGTAGGCGCCCCGGATCGTGAAATCGGCGGAGACCTGCCATTCCGGCCGGACCACCAGTCCGGCGTCCCGCATGGCCTTCTTGAACCCCGCCTGGCGCGTGCCGGGAAGGCGGAAGTCCTGCTCGTAGGCGGCATCGCCGGTCATGTGGGCAATTTTGCTGTGGCCAAGCTGGATGAGGTGCCGGGCCGCGGCCTCCGCAATACCGGCGTCATTGATGCGGATGGTCGACGCCCCGGGTAATGGGCCGCCGATCCCCACGATGGGGCGATGGATGGCCAGCAGCTGGTCGATCTCGGCCTCGGAGAGCTCCAGCGACACGGCGATCACGGCATCCACGCGTTTGCGCAGGAGGAAGTCGTTCAGCACACTGTGGCGGCGCTCCCGGCCCTGGCTGACGTTGTACAGCGTGAGGTCGTAGCCGGCATCCAGCAGGGTCGCCGAGACACCTTCGACCACCGAGGAAAAGAACCACCGGTGGACGGAAGGGACAACGAGGCCCACATTGTGGGTCCGTCCGGAGGCCAGTCCGGAGGCCTGGTACGACGCGACGAAACCGAGCTCTGCGGCGGCGGTGCGGGCCCGCTCCCGGCTACGCGGCGAGACATTGCCCTTGCCGCTCAAGGCGCGCGAAACGGTGGCGATGGAGAGGCCGGCCCGTTCCGCGACGTCCTTGATGCCGGGCATGCCTAGCCCTCCGTGTCCTCGAGATAGATTTCCAGCCAAACAGCTTCACCTGAGCCTAACGGATCGCCCCCGCCGGCCATGTCCCCGGGGTCGTAGCCGGCACCCGTGGGCGTTGAACTGCGCAGCAGCACCCGTCCGGCGGGCAGCTCCAGGGGCTCGGACCCGACATTCAGCAGGACCAGCGTGGAGCCGTTGAGGAAGGCAAGGCTCGTATCGGTGCAGAGGTCCTCGTACCAGGACAGCGAGCCGCGGCCAAGGTCGAGCCGGCGGCGCAGTTCCAGCATGCGCTTGTAGAGGCTCAGATGCGACGACGGCGAAGCGGACTGCACATCCCGGGCCAGCCGTGAGAAACTTTCCGGCTGCGGCAGCCAGGGGTCCTGCCCGTGGCCGAATCCGGCGTTACGTTCCCCGGCCCGCCAGGGCAGCGGAACACGGCAGCCGTCGCGGCCCAGCCGTGCGCCGCCGGTGCGGGCGAACGTGGGGTCCTGGCGGCGGGTGTCCGGGATGTCGATCCCGTCCGGCAGGCCAAGCTCTTCACCCTGGTAGAGGTAGGCCCCGCCGGGCAGCCCCAGCATGAACAGGGACGCCGCGGCCGCCCGGGATCGTCCGAGCTCCTCGTTCGGCTGCGGATCCCAGGTGCCGATTCCGTCACCGTCGCGCGGAGCCTGGCCGTCGTACCCGAAGCGGGTGGCGTGGCGGACGACGTCGTGGTTGGAGAGCACCCACGTGCTGGGCGCGGCGACGGCGTCCAGTGCCGTCAGTGACTCCGTGACGATGTGGCGCATCCGGTGCACGTCCAGGCCCGCGTGCAGGTAGGGGAAATTGAAGGCCTGATGCATTTCGTCCGGGCGCACCCAATCGGCGAGCCGGGGGAGCGGGTCCACGTTTGCCTCGGCGCAGAGGATCCGGTCGGGGCCGTACTCGGCGAGAATCTGACGCCACCGCCGGTAGATGTCGTGGAGCGCGGGCTGGCCAAACATCGGAGCGTCGCTTCCGGGGAAGCCGTGGGAGCTGCTGCCGTCCGCCCGTCCGCCCCACTCGGGCAGGCCCGGGGCCTTCACGAGGGCGTGCGCCACGTCCACCCGGAAGCCGGAGACCCCGCGGTCCAGCCAGAAGCGCAGGACCCGTTCGAATTCTTCATGGACGGCGCGGTTGTCCCAGTTGAAGTCCGGCTGGGAGGAGTCGAAGAGGTGCAGGTACCACTGCCCGGGGGCGCCGTCCGGTTCGGTGATCCGGGTCCAGGCTGAACCGCCAAAGTGGGACTGCCAGTTGTTCGGCGGCTCCTCGCCGAATGCTCCCCGGCCGTCTCGGAAGATGAACATGTCCCGCTCCGGGCTGCCGGCAGGCGCGGCTAGGGCAGCCTGGAAAGCGTGGTGCTGGTCCGAGCAGTGGTTGGGCACCAGGTCAACAATCATCCGCATTCCCAGCCGGGTGGCCTCTGCCATCATGGCGGCGAAATCGTCCAGGGTGCCGAACAGGGGGTCGACGTCGCAGTAGTCACTGACGTCGTAGCCGGCGTCGCGCTGCGGGGACCGGTAGAAGGGCGAAAGCCAGACGGCGTCGATGTCCAGTTCCGCAAGGCAGGGCAGTTCCGCCGTGATTCCGGCGAGATCGCCGATGCCGTCGCCGTTCAGGTCCCGGAACGAGCGCGGATAGACCTGATAGATGACAGCGGAGCGCCACCATCCCGGAATGTGGTCTGCGGCGTGCACGGGGGTCAGCGGACCCGTCAGGGGTCCGGCCAGCGGGGCGGGGGCGAGGAGAACTGAATCAACGGACATGACGGCAATACTAGGGCTCCCATGCCGGAATATGAAAACGCTTCCAGTCACATTTTGGCGGCAATTTCGACCACCAACTGGACTATCCCGCCCATAGCTGGAAGCGCTTGCAACTGTGAGCCGCATCACCGACAATGCGCGGCCTTAGACTGGGATCCGGATTCGACCGAACTGGAGACCGCATGCGCAGCATCATCGATGAGCTGACCTCTTCCCTGGGCGCGGAGAAAATTGCCGTGGACGCGACCACCCTGGCCGCCTATGCCGTGGACCAGGCTCCCGTCCTGGACTATCAGCTCCCGCAGGCGGTGGTCCGCGCCGAATCGGTGGCCGACGTGCAGGCAACTGTGCGTGCCTGCGCCGCCCTTAGCGTCGCGCTTGTGGCGCGCGGGGCCGGTACCGGGGTCTCCGGGGGCGCCCACGCGAGCGCGGGCTGCGTGGTGCTCACGCTCGAGGGGATGAACCGCATCCTGGACCTCAACCCGGACGACGAGACCGCAGTCGTGGAACCCGGCGTCATTAACGCCGACCTGAATGCGGCCGCCGCCGTGCACGGGCTCATGTATGCCCCGGATCCTGCGAGCTTCAAGATGTCCACCATCGGCGGCAACGTGGCCACCAACGCCGGCGGGCTGCGCTGCGCGAAGTACGGGGTGACCCGCGACTCTGTCCTGGCGCTCGACGTCGTCCTCGCGGACGGCTCCCTCATCCACACCGGCCACCAGACCTTCAAGGGCGTTGCCGGCTATGACCTCACCGGGCTTTTCGTCGGCTCGGAGGGGACCCTGGGGATCGTGGTCGGTGTCACCGTGCGGCTGAAGTACCTGCCGCGCGACGTACACACCATCGCCGCCTTCTACCCGGACTTCCGCAGCGCCGCGGCCGGGGTCCTCGCCGTGGGCAGGGCCCGCGTGCAGCCGGCCATCATGGAACTGCTCGACGGCGGCTCGCTCGCCCAACTCGATGACCTCCACGGCTCGGACCTGGCCGCGCGCGGGGCATCCCTGCTGCTGATCCAGACCGACGGCTTCGGCGCGGCAGCGGAAGCCGCGGCCATCCGCCCGGTCCTGGTGGCGGGAGGCGCGGTGGTGACCATGGAGGCCAACGCGGAGGCAGAGGAGCTTGTCGAACTGCGCCGCAACAGCCGAGGGACCGAGGTGGACGACGAATACCGGGTGGGCGAGGACGTGGCCGTGCCGCGTTCGCGGCTGGTGGATTACGTCGCCGAGCTCGAGGCCATGGCGGCGGAGTACCGGGTGCAGCTCAAAGTCGTGGCACACGCCGGTGACGGCAACCTGCACCCCACTTTCTGGGTCGACAGGGTGGACAATGCCGTGGACCCCGATGCCATGGCCCGCCTGGGCGCCGCCCTGGACCGGTCGATTGCCGTGGCCCTGGCCATGGGCGGCACGATCACCGGCGAACACGGGATCGGGCAGTACAAACTGCGCTGGCTCGGCCTGGAGCAGAAGGAACCCGTGCGTGAGCTGCAGCGCCGGATCAAGGAACTCTTCGATCCGGCCGGGATCCTGAACCCCGGCAAGGCGATTTAGCTGAAGCGATTTAACCCTGGCATGCCGCAACCCGCCGGGCACGCAGCTTAGTCGTCGGAGTCGGGGTATTCGTCCACGGATTCGTCGGCGCCGTAGCGTGATTCCTCGGTCTCCACCTCAAGGATCTTGAGCAACCCCGTGTCCGGGTTGAGCATGATCGCGGCCTCGTCCCGGCGGTGGCGGAGTTCGTTGTCGATGTAGGACTGGACGGCCTCCGCCAGGGGGATGTGCCGGTTCTCCTTCTCGGACATGTACCAGCGGTGCTCCAGGACCTCGTGCACCGCCTCGGCCGGCTCGAGCTTGCCGGAGAGGTCGCGGGGGATGGCCCGGACGATCGGTTCGAAGATCTGGCTGACCCACAGGTGCGCGCTGTATTCCTCGTCCATGCCCGGGTTGTTGTCCGCCCGGAATGAGTCCATGTCGTTCAGGAGCCGGCGGGCCTGGTTTTCCTGGGCGTCCAGGCCGGTCAGGCGCAGCAGTCGGCGCTGGTGATGCCCGGCGTCGACGACCTTCGGCTGGAGCTGGATGGTGGAGCCGTTCTGCGTGGTCTTGATCGCGTATTCCTCGACGTCGAACCCCAGCTCGTTGAGCCGCCGGATCCGGGCTGCCACGCGCCAGCGTTCCCCGATCTCAAACGATTCCTTTGCCGTCAGCTCGGTCCACAACCGCCGGTAGCTGTCCATGATCAGTTCGCTGGTGGCCACGGGGTCCACCTTCTCCTCGATCAGGCCGCCGTCGAGGAGGTCCATGAGTTCCCCGGCGATGTTGACGCGGGCGATTTCGAGGTCGTACTCGCGCTGGCCCGTGGACAAATCCGGGTACAGTTCGCCGGTCTCGGCATCGACCAGGTAGGCGGCGAACGCGCCGGCGTCGCGGCGGAACAAGGTGTTGGAGAGCGACACGTCGCCCCAGTAGAAGCCGATCAGATGCAGCCGGACCAGCAGCAGGGCCTGGGCGTCGATGAGCCGGGTCAGGGTGTCCTTGCGCAGCATCTGGGAGAAGAGCGCACGGTAGGGCATGGAGAACTTCAGGTGCCGGGTGACCAGCACGGGGTTCAGCGGCCGGCCCTCCGGGGTGGTGCGTCCGGTGATGACGGCCACCGGCTCCACGCCGGGAACGTCCAGCCGGGCGAGCTTGCGCAGCATGTGGTACTCGTGGCGCGCCACGTGCTCCGAGGTTTCCTTGATGGCGATCACGGAGCCGCCGAGGTGGGCGAAGCGCACGATGTGCCGGGAGATGCCGCGGGGGAGGGCTGCCAGATATTCGGCCGGCCAGTCCTCGAGGGCAATGTGCCAAGGCAGGTCCAGCAGCTCGGGCTCGGTGGCGGCGGCCGTGATGCTCAGCGAGCTGGAGACCATCGCGGCCTTGTCGTCATTGGCGCTGGCGGCCTCGAACCGGGGCAGTTTCCCGATCTGACCGTAGTCGGTGGGCTCGTCGTGCCACTGGGCACTGTTTTCCTCGGTCATGGGGTTTCCTCGGTCATGAATCAATTCTTCCGTATTTGGCGGGCCGCGCCTAAAGCAGGGCCGTTAACGCCCGACGGCGGCCCTCCACTAGGGGAGGACCGCCGTCAGCTGAACCGGTGGGTGGGGACTAGTCGCCGAGGCGCAGGCCGGTCTTGGTGTCGAACAGGTGTACGTGGCCCGACTGGGGGCGGACCCAGATGGACTCACCCTTCATCGGGGGGCGGCGGCCGTCGACGCGGGCCACGATGTCGTGGCTCTGGCCGTCGAGCGTGGTGTGGCCGTAGACGTAGGCGTCGGCGCCGAGTTCTTCGACGACGTCGACCTCGACCTGGAGACCTTCACCCTGGGCAACAGTCTCAAGGTCTTCAGGGCGGGAACCGAGGGTCACGGTCTGGCCGTGGGCTTCCTCGAGGACGTCGCGCGGTACCGGGTAAACGGTTCCGCCGAACTGCACGCCGCCGTCGACGACGGGGAGTTCGAGCAGGTTCATGGCGGGGGAGCCGATGAAGCCGGCCACGAAGACGTTCTTGGGCTTGTCGTACAGGTTGCGCGGGGTGTCGACCTGCATCAGCAGGCCGTCCTTCAGCACGGCGACGCGGTCACCCATGGTCATGGCCTCGACCTGGTCGTGGGTCACGTAGACCGTGGTGACGCCGAGGCGGCGGGTCAGGGACGCGATCTGGGTGCGGGTCTGCACGCGCAGCTTGGCATCAAGGTTGGACAGCGGCTCATCCATGAGGAAGACCTGCGGGTTACGCACAATGGCGCGGCCCATGGCAACACGCTGACGCTGGCCGCCGGAGAGGGCCTTCGGCTTGCGGTCCAGGTACGGTTCGAGGTCGAGCAGCTTGGCGGCCTCACGGACGCGCTCGGCGCGCTCTTCCTTGCTGACGCCGGCGATCTTCAGCGCGAAGCCCATGTTGTCCGCCACGGTCATGTGCGGGTACAGGGCGTAGTTCTGGAACACCATGGCGATGTCGCGATCCTTCGGCGGGACGTCAGTGACGTCGCGGTCGCCGATGAGGATGCGGCCGGAGTTGACGTCCTCGAGACCTGCAAGCATGCGCAGGGAGGTCGACTTTCCGCAGCCGGAGGGTCCAACGAGGACCAGGAATTCGCCATCGGCGATATCAATGTTGAGCTTGTCAACAGCGGGCTTCTCGGTGCCCGGGTACAGACGTGTTGCGTTATCAAAAGTAACTGTAGCCACAGTTATCAATCCCTTCACCGGCAGGTACGTGCCGGACGATCCGTAGTGAATGGTCGTTTTATGCAGTTGTTAATTCAATTGTGGGATTTCATACGCATACTCCTCGGCCGAAGCCGAGGAGTACCCAGTGACGCCGCACGGTAGTTGTGCGCCACATCACAAACAGAGTATGTCAGATATATGCCAAATGGGCTAAAAAGTTACGGATGTCACACGTGGGGTCCGTCACGTGGCGCCAGAAAAGGGTAGGTATGCTGTGCGCATGACGGCACTGCAGATCTATGTCAGTTTCCCCGGCACGGCGCGTGAAGCACTTGGCTTCTACGCCGACGTCTTCGGCGGAGAGCTTGCCTTGTTCACGTACGAGGAGTTCAACCGCAGCGACGGCCCGCCGGATGCCATTGCCCACGGACAGCTGAAGGGCGCAGTCGCTTTGGCGGGGTCGGATGCGGCTGCGGGCGAGAAAAGCGTCCGGTCCGAAGGCCTCATGCTCTCGCTGCTGGGGACCGCCGAACCGGCAGTTCTCCACGAGTGGTTCGACAAGCTCGCCGTTGGCGGCCGGGTAATCGACCCCCTTGCCCCGAAGCCCTGGGGCGCGACAGATGGTCAGGTCCTCGACCGTCACGGACTGCACTGGTTGATCGGCTACGAGCCTGAGTCGTGACCGACGCCCGGTTGACCGCTCAGTAAGCCCGCGTTAGCTCCCGGAGTTGAGGGCCTTCTTCCGCTCACGCAGCAGGGCCTCCAGCAGTTCGCAGACGTGCACCGGCGCCTCCACCCGGAACTCAGCCTGGGTGAAATCGAGCCCCACCTTTACCCCGAGATCGCCCGGGACGAGGCTGGCCAGGGCGTCCTCGTCGGTGGTGTCGTCTCCGGCGAAGGCCACGGCCGTGGCTCCGGCAGCCTGCCGCAGGAAGGCAATGCCCTCGCCCTTGGAGGCGTTCACGACGGAGGTCTCCAGGACGCGGTTGCCCGACTTGAGGAAGACGCCGCTGCGGTCCTGCAGGACCGCCCGCGCCGCGGCGACGGCGTCCTCGGCGACGTCGTCCGCCGCGAGCCGCGTGTGCAGGACGACGCCGGCCGGCTTGTCTTCCAAAAGGGTCCCCGGGGCCTGTTCCACGATTCCCTCAAGCTCCCGGCGGACCTCGGCCAGGAGTTCGCGTTGGGCGTCGTCGAGCATGAGTTCCGAGGAGCCGGGCCCCATCCAGACCTCTGCGCCGTGGCTGCCGATCAGCAGCGTCTCCTCCGGCGGGGAGGCGACGGCCCGCAGGCTGTCCAGCGCCCGGCCGGAGATGAGCGCCGTCGTCGTCCGGAGCAGTTCCGTCAGCGCCGCGAAGGCGGCTGCGGAGCGCGGGAGCGCGCGGGCGTCGCCGGCATGGTCCACGAGCGGTGCCATGGTGCCGTCGAAGTCCATCGCCACGAGCAGGTGCCCGGTGCCGGCGACGCGGCGCACGGCTGCCAGCAGTTCAGGGGAGAGCGAGAGCGGGGCCGTGTTTGGAGTGTTGGTCTCTGAGTCGTGAGTTCCGGCGGCGTCAGGAGTCATCGCGTACAACCTTTTCGGCGAGGGCTTTCAGGAAGTCGGAGGACCAGAGGTCGACGTCGTGGTCCAGAATCTGCTTGCGCATGGCCCTCATGCGGCGTGATGCCTCGGCCGGCTGCATGTTGACGGCCCTCATGATCGTGTCCTTGAGGCCGTCAATGTCGTGCGGGTTCATCAGCAGGGCCTGTTTGAGCTGGTCCGCGGCACCGGCGAACTCACTCAGTACCAGCGCTCCGTCGTTGTTTGTCCGGGCCGTGACGTATTCCTTGGCGACGAGGTTCATGCCGTCGCGCAGGGCGGTGACCAGCATGACGTCCGCGGCCAGGTACAGGGACACCATCTCTTCGATGGGGTAGCTGTGGTGCAGGTAGCGGACGGCCGTGCTCTCCATGGTGTCGAAGGTGCCGTTGATGTGGCCCACTGTGCCCTCGACCTCCTCGCGGAGCAGGCGGTACTGCTCCACACGCTCGCGGCTGGGGCTGGCCACCTGGATCAGGGTCGCGTCCTCGACGGTGACCTTGGCGTCCTGCAGCAGTTCCTCGTACGCCTTGAGCCGGTGCCGGATGCCCTTGGTGTAGTCGAGCCGGTCGACGCCGAGCAGGATGGTCTTGGGGTTGCCGAGGTCCCGGCGGATCTGCTGCGCCCGCTCGATAACCTCCGGCTTCTTCGCCAGCTCGCTGATCTGCTTGACGTCAATGGAGATCGGGAACGCCTGGGCCCTCGCGATGTGGGTGGTTTCGCCGTCGGTGCCCCTGACGTGGACCTGCTGCTGCTTGACGCTCGCGCCAAGGAAGCGCCGTGCGGAGCGCATGAAGTTTCCGGCATCGCTGCTGCGCTGGAAGCCCACCAGGTCCGCGCCCAGCAGGCCGTCGATGATCGCCCGGCGCCACGGGAGCTGGGCAAAGATCTCCGGCGGCGGGAAGGGGATGTGGTTGAAGAACCCGATCTTCAGATCCGGCCGGGCTTCCCGGAGCAGCTTGGGAACCAGCTGGAGCTGGTAGTCCTGCACCCAGACGGTGGCACCCTCGGCCGCATGGCGGATGACGGCGTCGGCGAACCTCCGGTTGACCTTCCGGTACGAATCCCACCAGGTGCGGTGGAACTCCGGCGGGGCGATCACGTCGTGGTAGAGCGGCCACAACGTGGCGTTCGAAAAGCCCTCGTAGAAAAGCTCGATGTCCTCGGTGCTCAGCTGGACGGGGATCAGGTCGATGCCGCCGTGGCTGAAAGGCTTGACCGTCTCGTCGGGGGCGCCGTGCCAGCCCACCCAGGCGCCGTCGGTCTTCGTCATCATCGGGGCCAGGGCTGTCACGAGTCCGCCGGGGGAGCGGCGCCAGCCGTCCTCGCAGCCGGTCTCGTCGGCCGAACAGCGGTCGACGGGCAGCCGGTTGGACACCACCATGAAGTCGAACTGGTCCCCTGCCGCGGCGCCGGTGGTGGCGCCGTCGGTGGCCGTCCGCGCCGCGTCAGTGGTGCTCTGTGTGCCGTGGCCGGCGCTGTCCGTTGCTTGCATTGGTGCCCCCTGGGGTCCGCTCGTGGCTCTCCATCAACCCTAGCCGCCCGGAATCTTCCGGGCTATTCGTCCGTTGGGCAGGCGGAAGGGAAACTTGAAAGCGCAAGTTCTCGGGTTTCTCCCCTAAAATGATGACGTTGCCACTGAGTGGACCGTCCCTGGCCGAACGACCCGAGGAACCAATGAGCCCCGCAAACGAACCCCGACTGTCTAAGGCAGAGCGCACTGCCGCGGCGCGCGAGAAAGCCCGCGAGATCCGCGAGGCGCAGCTGAAGAAGGAGAAGCGCAACAAGCTGCTGATCGGCTGGGGCATCGTTGCCGCCGTCGTCGCCATCATCGTGATCGTCGCGCTGGTTGTCACCTCCAACATCAAGAACAACGCCCCGGTTGCCGACGAGGGACCCACGCCGGCCAACGGCAACATCCACGGCGGTGTCACCCTGCTGGCGAACACCGACGTGGCGAAGACCGATCCCGCCACCGTGAAGCTGTCCGACCTCCCGTCCGCTCCGGCCACGCCGCCGTCTCCGGTCACGGCCCCGGGCGCCGAGGCTGAGGCCGGCAAGCCGGTCAAGGTGGTCCTTTACATCGACTTCATCTGCCCCGTCTGCAAGAACTTCGAGGCGCAGTACAACGAGACGCTCACCAAGCTGCGCAACGAGGGCAAAATCACCGTGGAGTACCGCCCGCTCGGATTCCTGGACAGCCGGTCCACCACGAACTACTCCTCGCGCGCGGCCAACGCCGCAGCCTGCGTGGTCAACGAATCCCCGGAGAAGTACTCGGACTTCGTCGACCTGCTGTTCGCCAAGCAGCCGGCCGAAGGCAGCGCCGGACTCTCCGACAACGAGCTGAAGACGCTGGCCACCGACGCCGGGGCCAAGAGCATCGAGACATGCGTGGATGGCAAGACCTACCGTCCGTGGGTGAAGCACACCACCCAGGAGGCCACGGTAATCGGCATCACCGGCACGCCCACCGTGTTCGTTGAAGGCAAGCAGTGGGGCGTCGGCGACAGCGCCCAGACCCCGTTCGACCAGTACCTGCAGGCCGCGATCGACGCCAAGAAGTAACCGCACAACGGCACATGCCGTTGAAGGCGCGCAGTTAAAGGCCACAAGTTGATGGCCCGGCCCCGGATCGTTCCGGGGCCGGGCCATTGCTTTGGGTTCGCTATAGGCCATCGCTGTGGCCTTCGCTGGGCGGGAGGGGCGTTGCGCGTTTTTCTCTGGGTTTTTCTCACCGGGCGTCGGTGGGCTAATCTTGTCTAGCGTCCTGACATCCACGCCATTTTGTGGCCCGGAGTTGTGTCAGGCAGCAGGAATGCCTCCTTAGCTCAGTTGGCCAGAGCACCGCTCTTGTAAAGCGGGGGTCGTCGGTTCGAATCCGACAGGGGGCCCCACGAACCCCTCCATTCCGGCGATTCTGCCCAGAGTGGAGGGGTTTTTCATGCCCGAAAAGTGGCCGCTACACGCTTACGACACGCTTTGGGGAAACCCATGACGCCCCGTCGCGGCGTGCGGCGCATAGAAGACCACATGCAGACAAGCAGAAAGACCTTGGGACCGGCAACGGACCAGGGCAACGCGGTGCAACTCCTGACCACGGAGGAAGTGGCCGACTGGCTGCAGGTGGCTCCCAAGACACTCCGGAACTGGCGCTCCGCCGGTATCGGGCCGACGGCCCTGAAGCTCCATAGCGTCGTCCGCTACGATCGCGCCGCTGTTGAGGCCTGGATCGGTAAGACTTCGAAGGCTGCGGCCTGATGGGGCGCTCGAGCCTGCCGGTTGGCGCCTGGGGAACGGTCAGAGCCAAGAAGGACGAGGTATCGGGAAAATGGCGGGCTAGCGGTCGGCTCCGCGGCTGGGACGGTGTCACGCGGACTTACAGCAAGTTCGGGTCGACCAAGGGCAAGGCAGAGACAGCCCTGCTGGCGTCCATGAAAGAGCACCAGCAACGTGCCGGACGAGTAACGGCGAACCCCTCGCTGAACGTCGTCGCCGAGAAGTGGCTCGCCAGTATCGAGGTTCCAAAGGTCGTCGTTGACGACAACGGGAACATGATCGCGACTGGCAGCACGGGCGGGATCCGGCGCCAGACGTGGGACCAGTACGAAGGGCTCATCTACCGACTCATCGAGCCCGCGCTCGGCTCGTTGAAGATCAATGAAATCAGCACCTCCACCTGTGACAGCTTCTTGCGGTCGCTGGTCGTGGGAGGGAAGGGGCACACGAACGCGCGGCTGGCAAAAACGGTGCTCCAGCAGATCATGTCCTACGCCATCAGGCACGACTTGTACGTAGGCGGCAATCCGGTACGTGAGGTCGATCGGCTGAACAGGCAGCGGAAGAGGCCTGTTAGCTTGAGCGCGGCTACCCTGCACGATGTTCGCGAGGCTGTCCGGATTTGGCGGACAGAACCCGGCCAATGCGGTCCCCGCCCGAGCAACTTACTGGCAGTTCGGTACATCGTCATCCCAGACGGTCACTACCGCTGTCGTATCGTTCGTCACTGAGCCCTTGACCGTCACCACAGACCTGTTGCCGGCGTCGTACTGATACGGGGAGAACGACACTGACGTCAGCGCCGCATTCACCAACCCCGAAGGACAGACTCGTCTCGCTGGCGGAGGCGCAGGGGACGGTGCCCGTTTGACCACGGGGGCCGCGGCCGCTGGAGGAGCCGGCTCACTAAACTGGGGCTCAGACGGCGGCGAGGGCTCCGCGGTTGGAGTGAAGGACGGCGAGGGAATTGCGGTTAGTGTGTGCGGGGCGGCGGTAACCAGCGGCCGGGCAGCGGCGGCCGTGCTTTCGGGCGCCTGGGTCACGACTGAAGCAGCAGCGGAGACTGGCGCAGTTGCTCTGGCCACGAGCATCCCAATAAAGACTGCGGCGGCAACCAGTATGGCACCGGCGCAGAAGAGAATCGCCCGTTTCCTCGTCAGCATGAGCTTGATCCTAGTGGCCAATCGGCCTGTTTCGGTGCTTTGGCTCTGAATTGACCGCCGCAACGCCTTAGGTGTGTTGTCGGGGCATGTCACCCTCGTCAAACAAAGGAAAGGGGCTGGCCACAGGGGTTCCGGCAGAGCGCCCCCTAGCGCATTCCTTCAGCCAGAATGAGCCGGCCCTGCGGATCCTCGCTGAAGAGTATTTCGCCTTGGAGGCCACACTTGTGGACAAGCCGGAGGCCCGTCTGGCATGGCGGTCTCACGCTCAAGAACTGTAGATGAGTTGGGGGCTGAATGCTCGGAGGAGACCGGGAGTGCCATCGAAAAGGACTGGCCGGGCTTCTCCAGAACCCGGAGGGATCCAAAGCCCACCTCCCTGGCCCTTGCCGCCAGGTCGAACTGCCATACAGGGCGCCGGTTAGGAGTGGGCCTGGCCACAGCTTGGCGGTGGACGGCGGCGTCCGCTTCTTCAAGGTACAGCTGATCGTGGCCGGAGGGCACAAGATGAAGGCTTGAATCAACCAGCGGACCTCGTGCCACGCCCGTACGCCCGACTCGAGGAGAAACTAGGCTGAGCGACGCGACGTCAGGAGGGCTACCGGTTCCTCCTTCCATAAATCCGGCCCGACAGGTAACCCCAGTCCGACTCCACGTCCTTCGCCAACTCTTCGACGCCGTACTGCTGCTCCATACGCGCTTAGCGGCAAGCATCCCCGCCTTAATGTTGTCCGCCCAATCGTAGAGATGGACGTTCTCATCCGCGGGCTTTCTGCCGTACCAGAGCCGATCCGTGAACTCCGACTCGGCCTTAAGTATTTCGGACACCCGTCGCAGCGGACTCGTGCCCACGTCGTGGCGGAAGGCGAGGTCCAAATTCTTCTCCACAGCCTAAGGAGTTGCGGCTTCTCCCAGACGCGGATCCGGAAGGGCAGTCGGTTGGTGCGCCGGTAGTCCGCGATCCAGTCCTTCGCGCCGTTGGTGAGATAGCCGGAAGTCATGAACAGCACCACTGCGGGACGCTCGGCCACAGCCCAAGCGAGAGTGCCCTGGAGAGCATCGGGTGGCGCTCCACGCTTATAGTGCTTGCAGTCGACGAACCAGGTTTCCTCGTACTCGTGGCCGTCGATGTCTCGCAGCCTGGCCGGCGACGGCCAGGACGTCGAACGCGGCAAACGACGTAGGACGCTCACGGATGATGGCTGGCAAAGCAGCCTTCGGGGCGGGCATGCGCTGGTGCAGCGCCTCGAAATCGAGACGGCCGTCTCTCCAGATGGCCGCTTCGCAGCGGCGGCGATCAGGTCTGGAAAGTGCCCGGTGAGGTCCTTGCCCTGCCGGGACCAGATACCGGTGAAGTCATACTGTTTCCCCCGCTTGCTCGACGCCGTGAACATGCCGTAACCGGTTCCGATGCGTCGAGCTACTGCGGACTTCTTACGAACTTTTTGCGGGCTGGATCTACTGCGCCGCCAAGGACGACGAGAGTCATACCCTCAAGCAGGGCGCGAAGTGAGCGGCTCTGCCTTCCGCACGACCGCTCCAAGGGCGACTTTTGGGCCACTGGAGGGGCGGCGACTAATCGCCGCCGAAAAGCCTGGCCTTCGCTTTGGTGAACTCTTCGTCGGTGATTACGCCGTCTCGATGCAGCGCAGCCAACTTCGCGATCTCGTCGGCGGAGCTCGATGCGTTCGTTGCAGGAGCCTGCGTAAGCTTCGTCTTCGCCTCAAAGGATTTCCGGCTGATGAGGTCGACCGCTTCGCGCACCTTCTCGGTGCTCTCTACGCTGAACTCAAACGTGTGAGCGGCTCCGGCGACATTCAGAATGATCGCCTTCTTCTTCGGCGCCATGGCAACGTTCATCCCACCGGACAAGAAAGTTGCTGTAAGGCCGCCCGGTGGCGCGATGGAGCCCGCCATGCTTACAGAGCTAACTTCGCTGTACAGAATCCGTTGGACGTCGTCAGCAACTCCGATGCCTAACTTCCATTCTATGAAGTCAGGGTACAGCCGCAAGAAGCCCTTGACGCTGGTCAACTGCAAAATGAGTGTCGCTCGCTTGGCTTTCTCCTCGGCAGCCTTCGCCTCTCGCTTGGCTTTCTCCTCGGCAGCCTTCGCCTCTCCTTTGGCCTTCTCGTCAGCAGCCGACTCCTTGTAGGCATTGACAACCGAATCCTTTGCAGCCGCGATGCGTTCTTTAAACGAAGTCATGTTCTCCCTTTCGAGTCACACCCAAGAGATCGAGGCTAGCGTCTCCAGCCGCGTGGCTGCTGTATGAAAAGCCAGCATAGCCCTGGCTCGCCATACGACTGGAAGTATGTGCCCAACCGCGTGTCACTGCCACCGACTCCACTCATGCCGATGGAATCGAGATGGGCGAGCAGCAAGGCTGCGTCCTGCTCAGTATTCAGGCTGGATCCTCTCATGGGCGGCAAACAAGATGGTACTTAGTGAGCCTCCGGAGTCATGACCGTAGAGACTGGTGTCCTGTAAAGCGGGGATAGGATGCGCAACGAATTCGACCTCAGGCGCCGTCTTGGGGTGTGACTTTTGGAGATAGATGGCGGCTTTTTCGCGGCGCTATTTGGCGCCTCGTGCGGCCCGCAAGGGTCCCTTACCGTGGCACAACCTCCAACTGAGGAGTCTCAGGAACCTGGCTGCGCTGAGACACCCCCAAAAGCCACGCATACTTGGCTGGTGACTACACCATATTCGACTCCACCCACCATCGAGGCGTGGTTGGAATTCATTGAAGAGCGTGAGCGACGGCTGCATGAGGCAGACTCATTCGAGGTCGCTGTAGAACACCAAGTGGAGTTCCAAACTGTGTACGGCCTCTGTGCGCAGGCGATACGCTACGCGGGCGCATATGTGGTTCTGTTCCGCGCCGGGCGCTCTCGCGAGGCTGTGGCCGTCGCTCGGCAGGCCCTTGAGCATGCCTTGACGGCACAATGGGCGCACTTCGATGAAAGCGGCCCCCGACAATTGATTGATGGCTACCACCATTCCCGCCAACGCGCCTTCCGAGCCGTCACGGAGTACCTCAACACACCACAGGATGAGATCGACGCGGCGCTTGACTCGATGACGAGCAAGGGAAAACGGCTGCCGCGCGTCACAGACATGATTAATCAGATCGACTTCAACGCAACGTTCAGCACCGCGTACATGCAGCAGTCGCAGATCATTCATGTAACAGGCGACACGGTAACTGCCTTCTTGGACCTGGACGATGAAAAGCGGTTCATAATCCTGAGCGAGGCAACTGACCCTCATGAGCGCCAAACGGCGCATTTCACAGCGATGGCGGCGATGTTCGCCTCGTGGGTGCTCGAGTCGCTTCGAGTTGACACGCCTGGTCTCGCCGAGTTGGATCACCTTTCGGATGAACTTGCGCTGCCGCTCAATGTCCGTGATTGATCCGGCGGTATGTCAGGAGCCTGTCAGGCGAAGTTTGCAGCAGTATCCCCCACAAGGAAGGTAGAGGTGGAAGCACGCGGCGATACTAAAGGAAGTCGGCCGGAGAGGCGCTTGCAGCCGCAGTGCAACCCACCAGGCAATCAAGACCCATAGGACGATCCTTCCGGAGCTCGAGGGCCGCGGTCTGTGCGCTGGCCGCAATGCGTACATCCGAACAGCGACACGTTTACGACACGCTTTGAACGGGAACTGCCAGGACCACGCGGGTATGATTTCGCTACCAATAGCTGCAAAATTGCTGGTTAGAGGCTAGTTCAGGGCACCAGCGGGACCGCCGGGGATACCCCGCCGCGATAAGCGGGGGTCGTCGGTTCGAATCCGACAGGGGGCCCCACGAACCCCTCCGTTCCGGCGAATTTGGCCGGAACGGAGGGGTTTTCTTATGTCTTAAAACAGGCGGCGGCCCCGGCTGTGGAGGTGGGCGGGCTGAACCTGGCGGCCGGCGGCAGCGTGCTGCCGTCCGCGTTCGACTGCTTCTCCACAAACTCGGCGCCGAGGCGCCTCGCTTATGGAGCCTCTGCAGTCTCTCTTATTAAGCCAAGAGGGTTAGGCGCGCCCGTCGCCGATGTTCTGCTGAGTTACCAGCCGCGCTCGGCGAGGCGGTGCGGCTGCGGGATTTCGTCGACGTTGATGCCGACCATGGCCTCGCCCAGGCCGCGGGAGGCCTTGGCGATCTCGTCCGGGTCGTCGTAGAACGTGGTGGCCTTCACGACGGCGGCGGCACGCTGGGCCGGGTTGCCGGACTTGAAGATGCCGGAGCCGACAAAGACGCCGTCGGCGCCGAGCTGCATCATCATCGCGGCGTCGGCCGGGGTGGCGATGCCGCCGGCGGTGAACAGCACCACCGGGAGCTTGCCGGTCGCGGCAACTTCCTTGACCAGTTCGTACGGGGCCTGCAGCTCCTTGGCCGCGACGTAGAGCTCGTCCTCGGCCATGCCGGCGAGCTTCTTGATCTCGGCGCGGATCTGGCGCATGTGCGTGGTGGCGTTGGAGACGTCGCCG
>NZ_JBFUJK010000028.1:0-20512 GCF_056401395.1 Arthrobacter sp. P4_F11 | reverse complement strand
CGGCCCCGGTGTTCACGGCGTCCACGCCCCCGGCGACGGCCACGGTCGGAGCTGCGTACACGTACACGTTCGCCGCTAGCGGTGACCCGGCCCCGACCTTCAGTGTCGCCTCCGGTGCCCTGCCGGCCGGGCTAAGCCTGAACACCACCACCGGAGTCCTCTCCGGGACGCCGACGGCGGCCGGTGCGGCAACGTTCACGGTCGCCGCGGCCAACGGGGTCAGCCCCGACGCGGTCACGCCCGTCCGCACGATCACCGTCAACCCCGCCCAGTCGGCCGACGGTACCCAGGCCGCCGTCGTCTTCGGTTGGGGCCAGGTGGTTACCGGGGACGAATTTTCCTATACGGGAGCGCCGAATCCGTTGAAATGGGGCGTCTACAACAGCCCGGGACATGCGGGCAACGGGATCCGGAGTCCGAACGCTTGGTCCGTGGACGGCAGCGTTGTCACCGTCAGTGGTGACTCGGCCGGCACTACCGGCGGGATGTCCGCCAAGTTTGCCCAGCAACGGTACGGCCGCTGGGAAGCCCGAATGAGAACCAGTGACCGGGATCCGAAATACCATCCGGTCCTGATCCTGTGGCCGAACAACAACACGTCCCCCAACTGTGCCGAAATTGATTACGCCGAAGGAACGTCCGATACGTCCAGGATCAAGTTCTTCCTGCACTACGCCTGCAGCGGCTCGAACTTCCAGACGCAGTCAGCACAACCGATCGATACCACCCAGTGGCATAACTACGCGATCCAATGGACCCCCTCCGGGATCACCGGATACATCGACGGCGTGCAATGGTTCACAGACACGGACCCGGCGCACCAGCCCACGGTCGGGATGCACCAAACCATCCAGCTTGACTGGTTCCCGGACGGGACCGCCACGAAGCCGAGCCAGATGCAGGTCGACTGGGTGCGGGTCTACAACTAACGCCGGCCCCGCCTGATGGATTCCTATGAGGCCCGGATGGCGGGGATCGCCCTGCCATCATGGCCATCCTGGATTTTTTGAGGTAGTGCGGCTCATCCTAATCGTGGATCCCTGCCTTGCTCTGACACCTACGCGGGCAACTCCGCCCTAGCCGCTGATCGCCCCTGGCTCTGATGTTATGAATGAAGTGACCATGCAACAGCATGACTCCAGCGGACTGGCCTTCCGGCTGCCGGCAGTAGCAGCGACACCGTGCGCAGGCCGACGCCCGGGATCAGGTGGGCTACCTCGACGGTGGGCTGGCCCGCTTCGGACGCAGCTGCATCGGTGAATCCGAGCGCCTGGTTGCGGAGCTCTCCATGGACGCGGCCGTGGCCGCGGCGGACACGTTGCTGGTCACCGTCCCCAACCAGCTCGGCGTGGACTTCTACATGAGACAGCTCGAGTCAATTTCCCGCGACCTCCGCCCCGCTTTGGGATGGGACTGACGCGGCACCCTTCGTTGCCCGGGAGAATACTACGCCTCGCCCGCCCTGCAACGACTGATCGAATCGACTCCGGCTGAGGAGCTGGGGGACCGGAACGGTCAGTTTGCGGGCGTCATCGACGACGCCCCCCGGGCCCCGATGCCTCGGTGGTCATCACCGGCGTTACGGAGGCCCGGCTCCGCCAGGGGTCGGTGGCAATCTTCGTCACGGACTTCACCACCAATCCCTACGGCGAGAGCGCCAGCCTGTACCGCACGGCGCTGCTGGTCGGCGGAATCGCGGTGTTACACGGGCCGTGCATGAGAAAGCGCCCACGCTGTGGCGGGCCGTGCCGTTGCTGGCCGGCCTGGCGGACATGGCCACAGGCGCCGTGTTGGCCAAGATCGACACGGACGGCAACCCGTGGACTTCTCCGCTGCTGCTCGGCGGCTTCGCGCTGACCGCCCTCGGCATCGTCACCATCGGCCCGTGGCTGACCCGGATGGCCAGCACCATCGGCCTGCACCAGGTGCGCGGCGCAGCCTCGGTCATCGCCGCCAGCCGCATGGTCCGTTCCAGCATCCCTATCCCGGCCACCCGATTTGAGTAAGACCACGGACCTGGCTTTGGGCCTTTCTCGCTTTTAGCCCTCGCAGTCCGTGCAGTAGATATCGGTGCCGGACTGCCGGGCGATCTGGGAACGGTGCCGGACCAGGAAACAAGAGCTGCAGGTGAACTCGTCGTCGGCCTGCGGGATGACCTGGACAATCAGCTCTTCGGCGATGAACTCGCCGCCGGGGACTCCGGCCCCGTCCAGCCCGTCGGCCTCGTCCAGTTCCTGGACGACGCTGCGGGCGTCCGGTGCATTGGCGGACTGGAGTGCTTCCAGGGAGTTTTCCTGGGTTTCCTTAACGTCCGAGCGGACTTCGTCGTAATCGGTTGCCACGTGGCTTGTTCTCTTTCTCGAGTCTTAACTAGGCTAAGTGCAACGTATGGCACCCCGCGGTTGTTCCGAAGGCGAGGCCAGAATCCACGCCGTGCGGCGTTCGCCGGCCACACCATGGGCGCGGTGCCGGGCGCCGCCGCAGTTCGGGCCTAGGATCAACGGCATGATGCAGGGACCAATCGACGCCGCCGACGGGAAGAACTCGCTCAGCGTCGATGCTGGGATACTCGAGAGCGTCTGGCGCCCGGGTTCCTTTGTGGACGCCGAAGATGCCAGGGACGCCATGCTTGCCGTGGACCGGATCAGTGGCGGTACGCCGATGCCAATGCTCTCCGAGATGACCGACGTGGTGTTCAGCGCGGCGGCCAGATACCAATTCGCACAGAGCAGGGGCGTGGTGGCCATCGCGGTCCTCGGATCCAGCACAGTCGACAGGGTGATCGCTTCCGCCACGAGCCGGGAGACCAAGTACCCGCACGAGTTCTTTACGTCCAGGACCGACGCAATCGCATGGCTGAAGGAAGTCATCCAGAGCCGCGATTAGACAATTGCCACAGGGTCTGGCACCGCATTCAAATCCGCTCCCGATCCGAGACAGACCGGTCTTTCCCGTTGTAAAGTGTCTTCACGGTCTTCCGCCCCGCTGGCTCCAGGAATGTATGCAGGGCTCTCGGGATCGTGGCCGGTTCCGGGCTCTACCGGAACGGGAACAAAGGAATAGCCAATGTCCATTGAGTTGACGTCCCGTGCGGAACCCTCACACGGACACACCACCACGGACGCGTTGGTCAACGGGCCGGAGGACAACTGGGCGCGGGGGATACGCCTGCAGGCCACCGAGATCATCGCCGAAGTGCTGTCTGATTCTTCGCCGGGGCACGCCCGTGCACGGGAGCAGCTGTGCCGTTTGCTGCAGGCCAACCCGGGCCGGCCGGAAGTAGCGCTGGCGGAACACCTGATCGCCTCCGGGAAGAAACTGCCCGGGACCGCCGAACCGACCTGACACTCGTCAAGGACGAAGGGGCGGCGGAAACGCCCGCACAGCCCTCGACATCAGGCGCCGGACGGTCGCCCGGGCGCCGTTCAGCCGCCCGCCAACCCCTGCTGCATCATCGTCCCATCGAGCGCGTGCGCTACGGCCGCGCGGACGCGGGCGTGCTCGGAGGCCTTTCCGGGGAGGGAGCCTAGACCGGGCGGCCAGCTCGACAGGCTCAGGGTTCGCGTCGATTCGCGGCAGCCCGGCTCCGCGGCAACAGGAATCCGACGGCAACAAGCCAGAGCAGGCCGCCGAACCGCCCGACGGGCAGCAGGAACTGGAGCGGCTCGATCACCATGGAGAGGAAACTCAGCTCGGACAGCGCGGCGATGACCAGGCCGGCCCAGGCCAGCCAGCGCGGCACGAAGCGCAGGATGAGGGCGGGGACGGCGATTCCGGCAACGAGGAGTCCCAAGCCGACCACATAGGCGACGCCGCCCGTGATGAATGCGAGAAACGACAATGCATGGGTCAATGGCACATCGGTGGTGATTTCCGGGCGGCTCAGGACCCACCCCACGGCGGCCGAGAGCATGAGGAACACCGAGGCGGCAATGCCGCCAAAGAAGCCGATTGCGGGCCCAGGGACGCGCACGCCAAGCCGGAGCTGCCGGGCGTAAACGGTGGCCGCAAAGATGCCGAGCGGGACCGCTGAGCCGAATTGGAACAGGCAGGCGAGCCGCACGGCGTCGGTGTTCCCGTGAAAATATGCCGCGACCTGGCCGGCGGGGGAGAAGGGCGAGACGTAGGCCTGCCCGTTGGTGAGGATCGCGCTGCTGAGCAGGGCCGCGATCGTGAGTCCCAGACTCACGGCCGCCAGGATGCCCGGGTTGGGGCCGCCGGATCGCGTCGAGGGAGCAGTGTGGTGGGAGGACAGGTCAGTCATGATCGCTTCTTTCCGATAATTACGTCACAACTAAAATGATTCACCTGTTGAATGATTCTGTCAATGGCGTAATATTGTGGCATGGACTCACCGGATCCGCCGCGGCCGAAGCGAACCGCTTTCCTGCTGTCCCAGCTCGGGGCGCTGGCATCGGCACGATTCGCCGAGCACACCCGCGAGATCGGCCTGACCCCAAGCGACGCGGGCGTGCTCCGCCTGCTCGGCCGCAGCCCCGGACTGAGCCAGCGGTCCCTGGCCGACCGCCTCGGGGCGGTGCCGAGCCGCGTGGTTCCCCTCATCGACTCGCTGGAAACGCGAGGGCTGGTTGCCCGCGAGCGCAGCAGTGCCGACCGGCGGAACTACGAGCTCCGGCTGACGGCCGAGGGCACGAAGGTTCTCGGAGCACTGCGCGGAATCGCCGAACGGCACGAGGCCGAACTCCTGGCCCCGCTCACCAGCGAACAGTCTGCGCAGCTGGGGATCCTGCTGGCCAGGTTGGCCAGCGCCCATGCCCTCGACACGGACCTGCACCGGGACACGCGGCCGGAGTGAACCCGGCGTGCCGGCCGGTTCTTCGAGGCAATAGCCGTCCTTTTCAGCCGGCGGGCAGTGTGGGATCATCCCGGTATGGGCGAAAATACTGAACCGCGGGTGACCTTGCCCTCCAGCCCCGAGCGCCTGAAGGGCACGCATCACCGCGACGTTGATGGCTACGGAAATCCGCTCACGCAGCAGCTGCGCATCATCGGTCAGCGGCGCCGCGAAGCCGAAGAAAAGCTCGACCGGCACCTGCAGGACGCACGCAACAGCCACTGAGCGCGGCATGGGCGATGGGAAATGCAGGCGCCCGTCGGGCGCCTGCCTATCCTTTCCGTGCCGTCTACTTGGCGGCCACGGCGAACGCCGGCGCCTCCTCGGGCGCAGCCACGGGCCCTGCCGCGGCCTCGGACTTGCACTCCTTGAGGAAGTAGACAAGGCCGGCGGCGATTGTCGATGCCGCTGCGAGGGCGAAGAGCCCCGGGATGACGCTGCCGGTCTGCTCCTTGATGATGCCGAAACCAAACGGCGCCACGAAGCCACCGAGGTTGCCCAGGGAGTTGATGATGGCAATGGCCGGCGCGAGGATGAGGGGGTGCAGGCCTGACTGGGGGATGGTCCAGAACAACGGTGACGCGCTCTTGAATCCCATGGCGGCGATGGCCAGGAACACGAGGGCCGGGACCGGGGAGGCGACGGCGGCTGCGAGCGTTCCGACGGCGGCGACCAGGAGCGCAGCGACGAGGAGGGGCCGCTTGGACTTGGCCTTGTCCTGCCACTTGGCGGCGAAGTACATGGCAATCACGGCGCAGACCCAAGGGATGGCGGAGAGGAATCCGACGCTCAGGTCCGTGGTCCCCGGGATCTGCTTGACGATGCTGGGCAGCCAGAACGTGTTGGCGTAGATGGAGAGCTGCACGGAGAAATAGATGCCGCAAAGGAGGAGGATCTGGGGGTTCAGGAGCATCTTCCAGCGGTTGATCTTCCCGCTGGGATTCCCGCCTGAGGCGGGGGCGTGCTGGGCGTCCTCGTCCGCAATCGCCGCGGTGAGGGCAAACTTCTCGCCCGCTGTCAGCCATGTGGCGTCCGCGATCTTGGCGTCAAGGACGAAGAACACCGCAATGCCGACAACCACGGAAAGCAACCCCTCGAAGCCGAACAGCCACTGCCAGCCGCGGAATCCCAGGACGTCGTGGAGGCTGAGCAGCATTCCGGCGATCGGGCCGGAGAGTGCCGCGGCGACCGAGGAGCCTGCGATGAAGATCGCTGTTGCTTTGCCCCGCTGGCCTGCCGGCACCCAGCGGGCGAAGTAGAAGATGACGGCGGGGAAGAAGCCGGCTTCTGCGGCGCCGAGGAGGAACCGCAGGGCGTAGAACATGGTCTCGCTCTGCACGAACACCATCAGAAAAGAGACGATGCCCCAGCTGATCATGATCCTGGCCAGCCAGACCTTGGCGCCGTACCTCTCCATCATCACGTTGCTGGGCAGTTCGAAGATTGCGTAGGCGATGAAGAACAGCCCGGCCCCGAACCCGTAGGCGGCGGCGCCGATGCCGACATCCGCGTGCAGATGCTCCTGGGCATAGCCGATGTTGGACCGGTTGAGCTGGTTGCAGACCAACATGACGAGCATGATGGGCAGCACCCGCTTGAAGAACTTTTTCGTGGCCAAGGCCACGTCCGTGACAGCGTTGTCGACAGACTGCATGGAGATTTCCTTTGAATTGGCGAAGCTGGTCGGCCGGGGCGGGCAGTTGATTGTGGCCCTCGCCACAGCGATTCTTCACTTTATTCGGCGGCGGTAATGCCCGTCCAACACATTAATTGCATCGATGGATACCTTGAGGGACTGGAAGTCCCCGCCCGATGTCCGGGCCCTGGGGTCAGCCGTGGCCGGGAGCGGCGGCCCGCAGCCGCCGTCGGGAATTTGCCAGATGGCTCCGCATCGCCGCTGACGACGACGGTCCGTCGCCCTCCGCGATGGCGGCGACGATTGATTCGTGTTCCTGCACCACTTGGTCGAAATGCCCGCGCGCATCAGGCTCGCCGCTGCCCACGAGCCGGCCGCGGGGCATCGCGATCATGGTCGGCCCCAGGGATGCGAGGCAGTCGGAGTAAAAGGGGTTTCCGGAGGCTGCGGCAATGGCCCGGTGGAACTCGTAGTCAGCCTTCATGGCGTGTCCCGGGTGGGCCGCACTGTCCACGAAGTCTTCAAAGGCCTTCCGGACGGCGCTCAGCTGCCGGTCTGTGTGGTTCCGGGCGGCGAGGGCCGCAGCCTCGGACTCCACCGCGATGCGGAACTCCAGCTGCCACAGGCGGTCTTCCAGGCTGGCCACGGGGCGGCTGCCGGCTGACTGCTGCGGGCCGTCCGGCGGCGGGGTCAGCGCGAAGCTGCCCCGCCCGCGTTCGGTTTCGACGAGCCCCTCAGCCTGCAGCCGGGTCAGCGCCGAACGGACCACGGTCCGGCTGACGCCGAATTCGCTGATCAGGGTGTTTTCGCTGGGCAGCTTCGCGCCCGGCGCAAGGACGCCGTCGACGATGCGGCGTCGAAGATCGCTCGCGAGGTCCGCGGTCAGGTTCCGGCTCATGGCTTCAAGGTTACTTGCCGAATTCCACAGATTCTGTGGTCCAGGCGCGCGCCTGCCCGCTGAGGGAGATGCCCAGCCCGGGGCGGTCCGGGACCAGCATGCGGCCGTTCTTGGTTTCGAGGCGCTCGTTGAACAGCGGATCGAGCCAGTCGAAGTGTTCCACCCAGGGCTCGCGCGGGTAGGCTGCGGCGAGGTGGAGGTGGATTTCCATGGCGAAGTGCGGGGCGAGGCCGAGTCCGCGCTCGTCGGCCAGGGCGGCCAGGCGCAGGAATTGGGTGATGCCGCCGACGCGCGGGGCATCAGGCTGGATGATGTCACAGCCGTTGGCGCTGATCAGGCCCCTGTGCTCCGCGACCGAGGCCAGCATCTCGCCCGTGGCGATGGGGGTGTCCAGGGCGCGTGCGAGGTCCGCGTGGCCCTCGAAGTCGTACGCGTCAAGCGGTTCCTCGATCCAGACGAGGTTGAATTCTTCCAGCCGGCGGCCCATCCGCAGTGCGGTGGCGCGGTCCCACTGCTGGTTGGCGTCCACCATGAGTGGGACGTCCCAGCCAATGTGCTCGCGGATGCCGGCAACGCGGCGCAGGTCCTCGGCGGTGTCCGGAAGGCCGACCTTGATCTTGATGCCGCCGATGCCTTCGTCCAGCAGGACGGTGGCGCGGGCCTTGACCTCGGCCAGGGAGGCGTTGAGGAAGCCGCCTGACGTGTTGTAGGTCTGCACGGAGTCACGGTAGGCGCCCAGGAACTTGGCCAGCGGCAGGCCGGCGCGCTTGGCCTTGAGGTCGTAGAGCGCGATGTCGATTGCGGCCAGCGCCTGGGTGGCCACTCCGGAGCGGCCCACGGACGCCCCGGCCCAGAGAAGTTTGGTGTAGAGCCGGCCGATGTCGTTCGGGTCCTCGCCGATGATGCCTTCGGCGACTTCCCTGGCGTGGGCGTACTGGGCCGGCCCGCCGGCGCGCTTGGAGTAGCTGAAACCGATTCCGCTGTGGCCCTGTTCGGTGGTGATTTCGGCGAAAAGGAACACGACCTCGGTCATCGGCTTCTGGCGTCCGGTGAACACTTTCGCGTCACTGATCGGAACGGCGAGTGGAAGCCTGGCCGTGGACAGCTTTACATGGCGGATGAGATCAACGCTGGTCATGGTTCTCCCTGAAAGTTCCTGCGAGGCAACTCCGCCCCGCTCAACTTATGCTACAAGTGAGTTACTTGTATAACAAGTTACTTGTATAACAAGTTCTGGAAGAGTGTTTCGCAGCAGTCAGCCAAGCAGCCAGGCGATGACCAGCAAAGAGCCGGCGCAGAGCAGGGTGGTGCACAGGATGACGTCCCGGGCCACGATCACGCCGCGCTGGTACGGGGAGGCGAAGAGGAAGACATTCTGGGCCGTGGGCAGCGCGCCCATGATCACGATGGCCAACAGGTGCTGCCCCTCGAGGCCGAAGACGAAGCGGCCCAGCGCCCAGACGATCACGGGCATGCCTGCGATCTTCAGGAAGGTGGCGACGAGCGATTCAGTGCGCCCGTCGCCCTTTTGCAGCGGGGCCTTGCCGGCCAGGGACAGTCCGAAGGCCAGCAGCACCATGGGGACGGCGCCGCCGGCGAGCATGTCGACGGGTTTCAGCAGCAGTTCCGGAACTGTCCAGCCGGTCAGTGCGACCGCCGCGCCCAGGCCGGAGGCGATGATCATGGGGTTGGCTAAAGGCTGCAGCAGCATTTTCCGCCAAGAGATCCTGGACCCCGATGCAACACCCAGCAGGGTCAAATAGACCGGCGCCAGGACGAGGATCTGTGCCAACAGGACGGGAGCCACGTGCTGGGCCGTTCCCACGGCGTAGAGAGAGACGGGGATCCCGATGTTGTTGGCGTTCGCGTAGCTGCTGGCCATCGCGCCGACGGCTGTCTCTGCCACCGGCCGGCGGAAGAACAGGACACTCAGCAGGGAATAGAGCAGCCCCACGGCCGCCGCGGAAAGCAGCGCCAGCGGGGCATCAGTTCCGAGCGCGGCCCGGATATCGCTGCCGGCCACCACCGTGAACAGCAGTGCCGGGTTGGTGATGTAATACGCCGTGCGGGTCAGGGCGCCCTGGACTTCCGGTCCGAGGATCCGCAGCCGGGCCGAGAGATATCCGACGGCGATGACGGAGGCGACGATCAGTATGCCGGTGAGAACGCCGCCCAAGATTGGTCCTTCGTGTCGGGTGCCTGCGGCCAGGGGAGCCGGAAGCGGGATGCCGCACGGCCGAAGCCTCTCCTGCGCCAGAAGGGCCGGCCGTGCGGCAGCGGTGGGGATCCGCCTCAGGGATGCTGCCCGGCGGACAGTCCCTAGCGAACAGACCCTAGTGAGCAGTCCCTATCGAGCAGTCTCTATCGAATCAGGCAGGGCCGTTTGGGGTCGAAGGACCAGCCGTCAATGTAGTACTGCATGCCGATGCTGTCGTCGCGGGCGTCGAGGCCGTGTTCCAGGTACAGCTGGTGTGCCTTGTCCAGAGCGGCGCGGTCCAGCTCGATTCCGAGGCCCGGAGCGTCCGGAACCCTGATCGCACCGTCCTTGATCTGCAGTGGTTCCTTGGTGAGCCCCTGGCCGTCCTGCCAGATCCAATGCGTGTCCAGCGCCGTGATTTCTCCCGGGGCGGCCGCCCCGGTGTGGGTGAACATGGCGAGCGAGATGTCGAAGTGGTTGTTCGAGTGCGATCCCCAGGTCAGGCCGAATTCGGCGCACATCTGGGCCACCCGGACGGAACCGTGCATGGTCCAGAAATGCGGGTCCGCGAGTGGGATGTCCACGGCGTTGCTGCGGATGGCATGGGACATTTCGCGCCAGTCCGTCGCGATCATGTTCGTCGCGGTCTTCAGCCCGGTGGCGCGGCGGAATTCGGCCATGACCTCGCGTCCGGAGAAGCGGCCTTCCGCGCCGCAGGGGTCCTCGGCGTAGGCCACAATGCCCTGCATGCGTTGGCCCAGCCGGATGGCCTCCTCCAGGAGCCAGGCGCCGTTGGGATCAAGGGTGATCCTGGCCTCCGGGAAACGCCTAGCCAAGGCCGTCACCACATCCACCTCGGCGTCGCCGGAGAGCACGCCGCCCTTGAGCTTGAAGTCGCTGAATCCGTAGCGTTCCTGGGCGGCCTCGGCCAGGGCCACCACGGCCTCCGGTGTCATGGCCTCCTGCCGGCGGAGCTTTTCCCACCGGTCCGCCGGCGCGTCCTCCACCAGGTACGGCAAATCCGTTCGGCCGGGGTCGCCGATGAAGAACAGATAACCGAGCATGGGCACCGAGCTGCGCTGCTGGCCGTCGCCGAGCAGTTCCGCGACGGGGACGCCGAGGAACTGACCGTGCAGGTCAAGGAGGGCGGATTCGATCGCGGTGACGGCATGGACGGTGGTGCGCAGGTCAAAGGTCTGCAGGCCGCGGCCGCCGGCGTCGCGGTCGGCGAACTTCGCCGCGACGTCCCGGAGCAGGGAGCGGTAGCGGGCCACCGGCTGGCCGGCCAGGAAGACGCCGGCCTCCGCGATGGTGGCGCGGATCTTTTCCCCGCCCGGCACTTCGCCGAGTCCGGTGCGGCCATTCGAATCGGTGATAAGAACGATGTTGCGGGTGAAGAACGGGCCGTGCGCGCCGCTGAGGTTCATCAGCATGCTGTCGTGCCCCGCAACGGGGACCACTTCAACGTGGGCAATGGTGGGCTGCGTGCTCACGCGTTGACCTCTGCTTTCTCTGTTGCTGCCTCTTCTGCCGCGGAGGCTTGAACGACGCCGTCGATCCGGCGGTTCAGCCGCCACGGGTTGGGGTCCTGCAGCGGCGCCGGGAGCAGTTCCTGTGGCAGGTTCTGGTAGGCGACGGGGCGCAGGAACCGGCAGATTGCCAATGTACCCACGGACGTGGTCCGGGTGTCGGATGTGGCGGGGAACGGGCCGCCGTGCACCATGGCGTGGCCAACTTCGACGCCGGTCGGCCAGCCGTTGACGATGATCCGGCCGACCTTTTGCTCCAACACCGGGATGAGGTGGGCAGCGGCGCGGTAGTCCGACTCGGTCAGTTGCAGGGAGGCCGTGAGCTGGCCTTCGAGCCGCTGGGCGGCGTCAACGAGCTCCTCGGTGGTGGAGTAGCGGATCATCAGGCTGGCGGCGCCGAAGATTTCCTGGTGCAGGACGGGGTTGGACACGAACTCGGCGACAGACGTGCCGAAGATGGCCGGAGCCGGGGCGTTCTTCGTCGCCCCGTCGGCGCCCTGGCCGACGACGCTGACGTTCCCGGCGGAACCCAGTGCATCGGCTCCGGCGTGCCAGGACCCGGCGATGCCTTCGGTCAGCATGGTCTGCCCGGCGCATGAAGACACGGCCCGGCCGACGGCGGCGCCAAAGGCGTCGCCGGCCGCGCCGGCGGGGGCGAACAGGAGGCCGGGGGAGGTGCACAGCTGCCCGGAGCTGCCGGTGACGGCGGCAACGTACTGCCGGGCGAGCACGCTAATTTCTTCGGCGTTGCCGTCGAGGGCGCCGGGGAAGACGAACACCGGGTTGAGCGAGGACATTTCCGCATAGACGGGAATGGGTTCGGGCCGGGCGGCGGCGGTGCGCATCAGGGCGATGCCGGCGGACTGCGATCCGGTGAAGCCGACGGCCTTGATGGCTGGATCGGCGACGAGCGCCTGGCCGATGCTGCTGCCCGGACCGTAGATCAGCGAGAACACGCCCGGGTGCAGCCCGGTGTCGCGGACGGCCTTGGCGATGGCCTGGCCGACGAGTTCGCCGGTGCCCGGATGCGCATTGTGGGCCTTGAAGACCACGGGGCAGCCGGCGGCGAGGGCGGAGGCGGTGTCGCCGCCCGCCGTCGAGAAGGCCAGCGGGAAGTTGCTCGCACCAAAAACGGCGACGGGACCCAGCGGGATCTGCCGCTGCCGGATGTCCGCTCGCGGCAGCGGAGCGCGGTCCGGCAGCGCCGGGTCGATCCGGACCCCGCGGTAATCCCCTTGGCGTACGACGCCGGCGAAGAGCCGGAGCTGGCCGGTGGTGCGCGCCCGCTCGCCCTGGAGCCTGGCGGCCGGTAGTCCGGTCTCGAGGCCCGCTCGGGTGATGAGTTCCTCGCCAATCGCCTCGATGTTCCCGGCAATGGCCTCAAGGAACCGGGCGTGGGTTTCCGGGTCGAGCGTGCTGAAGGAGGGGTAGGCCGCGGCGGCCGCTGCGGTGGCGTCCTTCAGCTGTTCCCCGGTGAGCAGCGTGTAGCCGGGTTCGAGCCGTTCGTTCGTGGCGGGATTGAAGGCGTACGCCGTCGCGCCGTCCCCGGCGACGGCCTGGCCGGCAATGAGTGAGCGTCCGGTGAGTGTCACGGTGCGTCCTCCTAGGAAACGGTGGCGATAAGGGACTTGAGGTCTGCGAGGTCCTGGGGCGCCAGGTTCTGCAGCGGCGGGCGGACCCCGCCGGCGGAGCGGCCAATCGCGGCCAGTCCGCCCTTGACGATCGAGACGGAGTAGCCCTTCACCCGGTCGCGGATGTCCAGGTAGGGGATCACGAACTCGTTCAGCTTCTTGTACACGGCCACCCGGTCGTGGTTGCGGACATCCTGGTAGAAGTCCAGCGCAAACTGCGGCACGAAGTTGTACATGGCGCTGGAATAGGTGCTCATGCCCAGCTGCAGCAGCGGGAGGGCGAACGTCTCGGCCGTGGGGAGGCCGCCGAGGTAGAACAGGCGGTCGCCGAGCTTGGCGTAGACCCGGGCGTCGTGTTCGAGGTCTCCGACTCCATCCTTGAAGCCGATCAGGTTCTGGTGGCGGTCGGCCAGCGTGGCGACGGTGGTGTCCTTGTAGATCGCGTTCGCACGGTTGTAGATGATGACACCGAGGGAGGTGGACCGGCAGATGGCGCTGACGTGGTCGATCAGGCCGCCCTGGTCCGCCTCGGTGAGGTAGGGCGGGAGCAGCAGGATGCCGTCGGCGCCGGCGGCCTCGGCGGCGCGGGCGTTTTCGATGGCCTGGGCGGTGGAGCCGCCGGCGGAGGCCAGGACCGGGACGATGCTGCCGACTTCCCCGACGGCGGCGCGGACGACGCGCTCGGACTCGGCCGGAGTCAGTGAGAAGCCCTCCCCGGTTCCGCCGGCCGCGAAGAGTCCGGCGACCGGGAAGCTGGCCTGCCAGGCGAGGTGTTTGCGGTAGTTCTCTTCGTCGAACTGGAGCTGTTCGTCGAACGAGGTGACGGGGAAGGAGAGCAGGCCGTCCTTGAGGACGTTGGCCAGTTCCTGGGGTGCGTATTTTGCCACGGTGGGGTCCTCCGGGTATGCGCCGAGTCGGCGGGGAAGTGCGGTTCCCCTTCAGACTAGGTTTGCTGCCTCATGCCTGTCCAAGTGCATTATTGAATGCATTGATACCTTCAGTGCATTGTGGCGACCTTAGTCCAGCTGGAAGTCCAGGGCGCCGAGCAGCCGCGACAGGGCGGGATTGCTCACTTTACGGCCCCAGATGGCATGGAGCTCCACGGGTTCGCCGTGGCTGCTGGCCAGCGGGAGGAATTCGACCCCCTGGATGCCCAGCGCTGTGGCGGACCGGGGCACAAAGGCGACTCCGCGTTTGGCCGCCACCAGCGAGACCATGGTGAGGATCTGGCTGACCGTGTGGACCACGTTGCCGTGCTGCACCGGCAGCATGCGGATCACGAGGTCGTAGAAGTACCGGGCCTGCAGCGGCGAATGCATGATGAGGGCCTCGTCCTTGAGGTCCTCGTTCCCGACAATGCCGCCGCGGCGGGCCAGGGGATGGCCGGCCGGAACGGCCACCATCATGGATTCGCGGTACAGAAGCCGCGAATCAAAAACGTCTTTGTCGAAGGGCGGACGTGCCAGCCCCAGGTCCAGTTCTCCCGTTTCCAGGGCCTGGATCTGTTCACCGGTCACCATTTCCTGCAGGTCGACGTCGACGTCGGGAAGGATCGCCGAGATCTCCTCCAGCAGGGGCCCCAAGATACTGAACCCGCTGGCCGCGGTGAAACCGATTCGCAGAAGGCCGGAGCGGCCCGAGGCGATCCGGCGGGCGGTGACAGGGGCGCGTTCGGCGAGGGCCAGCAACCGCCTGGCTTCCTCCAGGAAGGCGGTTCCCGCCGGGGTCAGCTGGACCTTCCGGTTGTCCCGTTCCAGCAGCTCGGCGCCGACGGCCTTCTCCAGCTTTTGGATCTGCCGGCTCAGCGGAGGCTGGGTCATGTTCAGGCGTTCCGCCGCGCGGCCGAAGTGAAGCTCTTCTGCCACCGCGATGAATCCGGCCAGCTGGTCAAAGGTAAACATGATGCCTTCCCGGTATCACTCGATGCATATTTGGGCTTAGACATGCATCATAGCCGCTCCCTACACTCGACACAGCGAACCGGCAGTGACGCGGTTCACATGCTTCCGGGGCGCTGGCCCTGACCATCAATGAGGAGTTTCAATGATGCACTTCCCTTCGCGCCGCACCCTACTTGGAGCGGCCTCCGCCGTCACGCTCTTGGCGCTGACGGCCTGCGGCAATGTTGCCGGCGGCAGTACCGATTCTTCAAAATATCCGAACGGGCCCGTAAGCCTCACCGTGGGCCAGGCCGCCGGCGGCAGCACCGACTTGATTGCCCGCGCCATCTCCGAGGGCGCTTCCAAAACCCTCGGCGCCCCGATGCCTGTGGTGAACAAGCCAGGGGCCAACGGCGCCTTGGCCACAAAGGAAGTTGCCGGCAAGCCCGCCGACGGCCAGAACCTCCTTCTGGTCACCGCGTCCCTGATCACGATCACCCCGCTTGCGGTCACCGCGGATGAGGCCGTCAGCATCGACGACCTGGACATCATTGCCGGCCTGTCGCAGGACGACTACGTGCTGGTCGCCAGCAAGGCCTCTGGCTTCAACAGCATCAAGGACCTGACCGGAGCAGGGCGCAATATCACGTTCGGCACCACCGGCGTGGGCACCGGCAGCCAGCTGGCACAGACCGTCCTGTTCAAGCAGGCCGGCGTCAAGGGCACCGATGTACCGTTCGACAGCGGCAAGCCAGCCCTCACCGCGGTCCTCGGCAACCAGGTAGAAGTGTCCACCATCCAGCTCGGCGAAGCCATGCCGCAGATCAAGGCCGGAAAGGTCACACCGCTGCTCGTCTTTTCGGAGGAGCGGAACTCCTTCCTCCCGGATGTGCCTACGGCCAAGGAATCCGGTTACGACGTTCCCGTGGCGCAGTATCGCGCCGTCGCCGCTCCCAAAGGAACGCCCAAGGACGTGAAGGACAAGCTGCTCGCTGCCATCAAGGAGACCCTCAAGTCCGATTCCTACAAGGAATTCAACAAGAAGAACATGCTGACCCCGAAGGAAATCTCCGGCGAGGAAGTCGTCACCCAGTGGAAGGACTACGCCGCCAAGTACAAGTCGCTGGTGGAGAAGTACGACATCAGCCTCAGCGGAACGAAGTGATCCAAGTGACGGCCACACCTTCTTCAGTGCCCGCCGGAGGGGGCAGCCGCCCCGCGGCACCCTCCGGCGGGAACGCCCCCGAAGCTCCCGGGGACGACGTTCTGGAGGACCTCACGCCGGAGCAACTCGCCGCGCAGTGGGAGGAAGAGAAGCCGCCCGCCGCCGGAGCGCTGGCAAATGCGGCATCCTCCTTGGTGGTTCTCGGCGTCGGCACCGGCGCCTTGGTCCTGTCCGTTGCCATGGGCCTCGGCACTCCGGCAGCGCCGGAGCCCGGGCTGTGGCCGTTCATGATCAGCGGCGTCATGGTGGTCCTGGGCCTCTTCCAGTTGACCGTCGGGCGGCACAACCGGGACGCGGAGAAGTTCACCCGCATGTCCTCCGCACCCCTGACAGGGCTCGTCACCCTCGCCGCCATGGTCGCGCTGATGCCGGCCATCGGTTTTGAATTGCCCGCCCTCGTCCTGTGCATCATCTGGATGCGCTTCCTCGGCGGCGAAACGTGGCGCTCCACTCTGCTGGTAAGCGCGATCGTCGTGGCGGCGTTCTACGGAATCTTCGTCCTTGCGCTCAACACCTCCATTCCCCACCTCTTCTAGGAGAACCCCGTGGATTTTCTAAATCCCGTGATCAACGGATTCGCCGTTGTCCTGGAGCCGAGCAACCTCCTCTACTGCCTGATCGGCGTCGTCATCGGCATGTTGATCGGTGTCCTGCCCGGTCTGGGGCCCGCGGCAACCATCGCCATCCTGCTGCCGCTGACCTACAACGTCGAACCCGTCACCGCCATCATCATGCTCGCGGGCATCTTTTACGGCGCACAGTACGGCGGCACCATCACCTCCGTGCTCCTGCGGCTTCCCGGCGAAGCCTCGTCCGTGGTGACCGTCTTCGACGGCTACCAGATGGCCAAACAGGGGAAGGCCGGTACCGCACTCGGCCTGGCGTCCATCGGCTCGTTCATCGGTGGAACCGCCTCAATCGTTGGCTTGACCTTCTTGGCGCCCGTCGTGGCGAGCTTTGCCCTCGACTTCGGCCCGGCCGAATACTCGGCGCTCGCACTGCTCGGCATCCTGTTGGTGGCCACCATCAGCAACGGTGCCAAGACCAAGGCACTCATCGCCGCCGCCGTCGGCTTGCTGCTGGCAACGGTCGGCCGGGACATCTTTACCGGCGAAAGCCGCTTCACCTTCGGCAACCTGGAACTGGCCGACGGAATTGATTTCGTGCCGATCGCCATGGGCATCTTCGGCCTGGGCGAAATCCTCTACAACCTCGAAGAGCGGCACCGCGCCGCCAAGGCGCCGTCCAAGGTCACGAACGTCTGGCCATCACGGACCGATCTCACGCAGGCCTCCGGCGCGATCGCCCGCGGTTCTGTCCTCGGGTTCTTCCTCGGCATTTTGCCCGGTGGCGGCGCCACCATCGCATCGATGGCCTCCTATGCGATGGAGAAGAAGCGCGCCAAGCAGCCGGAACGATTCGGTAAAGGGGCCCCGGAGGGCGTCGCTGGACCGGAAACCGCCAACAACGCCGCAGCAACGTCGTCGTTCATCCCGCTGCTGACCCTCGGAATCCCGGCTAACGCCACCATGGCCCTGATGTTCGGTGCCCTGCTGATCCAGGGTGTGACGCCGGGCCCGCAGTTGGTGGAGCAGGACCCCGGGCTGTTCTGGGGCGTGGTCAACTCCATGTACATCGGCAACATCCTGTTGCTGATCATGAGCCTGCCCCTCGTCGGAATCTTCGTGAAAATCCTCCGCGTCCGCGCCGCGATCCTGGCCCCGGTCACCGCCCTCATCACGCTGCTCGGTGCCTACACCATCAACAACAGCATGTTCGATGTGACGCTCGTCGTGGTGTTTGGGATCGTGGGATACCTGATGAAGAAGTTCGGCTTTGAACCCGGTCCGCTGGTCTTGGCGTTCGTCCTCGGGTCCCTGCTGGAGAGCTCACTGCGCCGTTCACTTCTCGTGTTCGGCGGCGATCCCACGGGCTTCTTCACCCGCCCCATCTCCGCGACGCTGCTCATCGTGTTCGTCCTGGTAGCCGTGCTCCCGGGCATCCGGACTCTCCTGGCGAAGAGGACGACGGCGCCAAGCGAACAGCCCATCACCACGAAAATCAAGGAGAAGGTATGAGCATCATCGTCGGATTCGTCCCCACACCGGCAGGGGAGGCCGCGCTGACTGCCGGCATTGCCGAAGCCATGCTCAGGAACGAAGACCTGGTGATCGTCAACTCCGCCCGCGAAGGCGCCCTGGTAGACAAAGCCGTTGCCGGCTCCGACATCCTGGAGCAGGCCGGCCGCCGGGCCACAGAGGCCGGAATCAGGGCAACGGTGATCCAGCCGCCGTACCGTGACGACCTCGCCGATGAATTCCTGGACGTCGCCCGCGAGGTCAACGCATCCCTGATTGTCATTGGCCTGCGGCACCGCTCACAGGTCGGCAAATTCATCCTGGGCAGCCACGCCCAGCGCATCCTCATGCAGGCCGACCGGCCCGTCCTTGCCGTGAAGGCGGACGGGGCCCTCTCCTAGAAAGCTCTCGCGGCTCTCAAAGGGTGGACGGGCCGGACCCCCGAGGTGGGGTCCGGCCCGTTTGCTTGAGCGCGGGCGCGCAGCCACCACGGGCCATGGCAGTCGCCTGCCGGCCCAGCTGGTCGAACACGACTCGGAGCTCGCGCCATGCATTTCCGGAATTTCACCCGCAGCGGGTGAGGCCCATGCCGGACCTAATGCAAACAATGGTCATACCCTCCAAAGGCAGGGCTGAGGGACATGCCGTCCCGGAAACGAGAACGCATCTTTGAGAGCAGGAAAAGCAAATGAGTTTCCGGGAAGACTATTGGGATATTTTGACGGAACCAAGAGCCGGGTGCTGGTCTGACGGCGTTCGTGCCTTGAAGTACGTTTAGGCAGCCGTGCGCGGATCCTTCCAGGACGCTGAAACTTTTGCCTTGCTCCTGCTGGCGGCCCACATACTACTCGTGACCGTCGCAGCTGTCCTGGTGTCGATGAACCGCCGTCCATCCTCTGCTATTGCCTGGGTGCTCGCCATAATTTTCATACCGATCCTTGGTGCCGTCGCATATTTCTTTGTTGGTTACTCGAAACTGCCCAAGGCGCGCAGGGACAAGCAGCGCGAAGTCAACGCTCTGGTCCTGGCCCGGACTGAAGGCAGCCCGTTCATAAGCCGCGGCCTTGATTGGCCGGAATGGCTGCATTCGGCGGTGGTGTTGAACAGCAACCTTGGGGCGCTCCCTATGGTCGCGGGCAACAGTGCGACCCTGTTGGGCGACTACAACGGAGCTTTCGATGCCATGATCGCTGATATTGATTCGGCCACAAGTTATGTGCACGTGGAGTTTTACATCCTCGTGCTGGACGCAACGACAGAGCCGTATTTTCAGTCGCTGGCCCGGGCACGACGGCGTGGCGTTGACGTGCGGGTTCTGTCCGATCACCTGGCTGGCCTGAAGTTCCCCGGCCGGAAAGAAACCTTGGAGTTCCTCCAGGAGATAGGGGCGGAATATCGCCCCATGCTGCCGGTGCGGCCGTGGCGTGGCGAATGGCAGAGGCCGGACCTGCGCAATCACCGGAAGATCTGCGTCGTCGATGGCCGCGTGGGATTCACGGGGTCCCAGAACCTCATCGACGCGAGCTACGACACGAAGGGCAACCTGAAGCGCGGGCTTCAGTGGCACGAACTGATGATGCGCGTTGAGGGACCAGTGGTCCGGGAGCTGGATGCGGTCTTCGCGACGGACTGGTACAGCGAAGCGGGTGTGATACTGCCACTGGATTCCGGCGCCATCGGCGTCAGCCATCATTCTGCGCTCGTCGACGCGCAAGTCCTGCCCAGTGGCCCCAGCTTCGACAACGATAACAATTTGAAGCTCTACGCGACGCTTATCCACAAAGCTGAGCGCCGCGTCAGCATCACCAGTCCATACTTTGTCCCGGACGAATCCATCCTGATGGCTATTGTCACGGCAGCTGCGCGGGGGCTAAGCGTCGAGCTCTTTGTTTCCGAAGTCGGTGACCAGAGCATGGTCTATCACGCGCAGCGTTCGTACTACGAAGCACTGCTCCGCGCGGGCGTCAGGATTTACCTTTACCGGGCACCGAAGGTGCTGCACTCCAAGCACTTCACTATTGATGAGGAAGTTGCGGTGATTGGGTCCAGCAACATGGATGTGCGTTCCTTCAGCCTCAACATGGAGGTATCGGTACTTGTGCACGGGCGCGATTTTGTGGACGCCATTCGCGGGATCGAAGACGGGTACCGCGTGGAAAGCCGCGAGCTGCAGCTCGAAGACTGGATCCGGCGGCCCGTAGCCCAAAAAGTATTCGACAATCTGGCGCGCCTGACCGCGTCTCTTCAATAGGGAACGGTCAGGTCCCAGTCCTTCCCTGCGGTCGGCCCGGTGTGTGGCGGCGCACCGTGACGCTACCCGGAGGGCCGGTATTCCTGGGCCGTAAGGTGCCAGACGGCTCCGGTAGTGCTGACGATCAGCGCGTATGTCCCCGGAGCCAGGCTGATGCCGATCGCCCCGGCGCCGGCCTTGGCCAGGGACAGCACGGTGAGGGCCGGTCCATTCACGGGTTGGAGATAGGCAATGGCGGCCCCGGTGAAGGTGTACTCGATGTGAAGCCTGCCGGTGATGGTTACGAGTGGGCCCGGGGGTTTCGTGCCGGAGGCCTCCGCGACGGTGACCCA
>NZ_JBFUJK010000027.1:0-22326 GCF_056401395.1 Arthrobacter sp. P4_F11 | reverse complement strand
GACTAAGGTGCCATATAGCGGACTGTTGGCGAGTTCCGTGAGAAGTGACTTGCGGATAGTCCCCGTGTCGCGTCCTACTTGAAAAAAGGCAAACCAGACCAAAATAAGCTGACTGCTCAAACGAGGGTCAAAGTCACCGCTCCGCCACCTGGAAATCGTTCGTTCTGAGACTTCAAAGGCAAGATAAGACCCGACGGCTATGTCTTCCTCGCCGAAGCCGTATAGATGGCTCACGCCCACATGTACGGCCAGCATGGCCTCCTCAATCGGGGACAGTGGAGTTCCGTGATCGAGGTGATCTTTCTGTGCTTCGTTCAATGGCTGGCCATCCATTAACCTGATGGCCATTGCGTGGAGCCACATTGCTCGGCGCTTCTGGAAGATGCGACTGCTGTCATGTTGGGTACTTTGAGTCATAATTGATGATAAACACTTTTAGAATACGACCAGTGTGGATCGCCACGATTTGGGGGAATTTGTGGAACCGGCTCGCAGCAGTTTGAAACACGATATTCGAGTGCAATGAGGTTGGGTTCCGGTCTTGTACCTCCTTCCATACGCCCTGCTATTTCTATGAGCGCCGCCGATTCCTGTGGGCTTCACAGGTGCAGGCGGGACGTCACACGGTGGTGGCGTCCCAAAGTGACATACACGGGGAACGTGAAGGGATGATGAATGCCCAAGGATGTCGACCAAGGCTGACTGGAAAGTGCTCTTCGATGCCTGTCATGGGCGGGCCGGCCATCCCGGACCGTACTCGTTCATAGGTCCATCTCGCTGATGAGCTGGTCTCCGCGGTGGGCGTCGAAACGGCGAAGAGACGTTCGATTACCCCGTGGCTCCCTCCCGGAGATGTGCCCGGCTACGTATCGGGCGTCCTCGCCCACCAGCGCCAGCGTGGCCGAGGCGTGCCCGGTCAGCCACGGCAGCTTCACGGCGTACAGCCCGGCAACCTCAGTGACGCCGCGGGAGAGCCGGGGGTAGTTTCACTCGTCCAGCACCGGGATGTCCAGGAAGCTGAAGTCCAGGCCGTAGCCGGTGGCCCAGATGACGGACGTGACGTTCTCCGCGTCCAGGTTCAGCCGCGCGCCGTACTCCTCGGGGAGCCGGGGATCGTCCTGGGACGGTTCGGCGGCCGCGTCAATGCCCCCCGCCTCGATGTACGCGTCCGCCATCAGCTTCAGGCGGTGGCCGAACCCGGCCTCCACCATGTCCAGACGTCCGGGCAGGTCGTCGCTGAAGGCGAGTACGCCGTCGTCCGCTCCCTCAAAGCGGCCGTGAAGCCGCACGCCCGGCTCAGTTCCCGCAGGTGTATGCTGTGGCGGCCGTCGTTGCCGGAGACAAGCGGATTGCACATAAACCGGGCGGTGGGGGAGAGGGCCTGCGCCACCTAGAATCCCCTGATGCACCCTTCTCCAGGACCACGTTCTCTGCCGTGAAGCACCCGCCGGTGGTTTCCACGCTGAAGCGGTCGCCCGCGCTGGCGATCCGGGTGGCCTCGGTGCCCAGCTGCACCGGCGCGGCGATCTGTTGCGCAGTTGCAGAACAGGTCAATGACGGCGTCGCGGGGGAAGAAGGCATCCGGCTCGGGACCGTCGTCAGCCCCGGCAGCCTGAACGAGAAGTTGGGCGTGCAGGTAGAACGAGTCCCACCGCTCCTGCCACGCCCCACTCAGGGCATCCCGCCGCTCCAGCACCTCGTGCTCCACACCGTGCCGGGCCAGCCAGTAGCTCATGGACAGCCCCGCCTGCCAGGCCCGCTTGCAGGAATTCCCTCGCACCGAAGCGGCGCGGGCTGGCCGGCTCCTTAAGCGCCGAAGGTCCGGTTCGCCCAAAAGTGCGGGACACTGGAAGTCCCGAACCACGAAAGCGCGTCACCTTGATTAGTCTCCAGCACCATGCCGACGGTCTCACCCGGCTGACTCCATGGGACTGAGCGGGGCCGCCGGCGCCGGCCAGCTCGATCCGCTGCTGTATCCGTGGGACCCGCCCGCGGTCTCGGGTGTCATGGACGGCAATGAGTTCCGGTCCCTTGAGCTTTCAGCCGGACTGGATGAGGCCCTCGCGCAAGCCGGCGCTGCACCGCTGGAAGCCCGTTCCCTGGTGGTCTCCATCGGCTCGAATTCAAGCGCCGACGTGATGCGGCGGAAATTCGCCAACTACCGCCAGCCCGTCAGCACGGTCCTGCCGCTGGTCCGGGGCCAACTCCACAACATCGCCGTTGGCCACTCCGCCCACGTGAGCAAGGCCGGATACATCGCCGCCGCCCCGTATCCGCTGATGGGAGAGAGCACGGCCGTCTGGCTGTCGTGGCTGGACGATGTCCAACTGATGGCCCTCGACGAAACGGAGCCCAACTACCGGCGGATCCAGCTCGACGGCGACGCCTGCCCGCTCGTGGCGGACCACGGGGAACGTCCGGAGGAGTTTTCGCTGTTCACCTCGCGCTGGGGCGTGCTGACCGCTGGCGACGGCGGGAAGCTTCCCTTCCTAGACCAGCCTGCCCTCTTCGGGCTCCTCGCTGGCAGCGGCGCCGGGGACCTCCTGGAGGTGGGAAAGTCCGTGTTCGACGGGCCGCCTGAGCTTGTTGCCGAGCAACTTGCGCTACCCTCGGTCCAGGCATGGGCCAGGGAATGGTTCAGCTTGACCGGCCTCGCTGCACCGGTGGACTTCGACGGGCCTTGCGCGGGGTAGCCGACCCTCTTGAGCGTCGCCTTCACCGGGCGGCAGCGTCGCCTTCACCGGGCGGCGATGTTCCCGGCGATGTGCTGCGCAATGTTCTCGGCCTCGCGGCCCACGCCCGCCACGATGGACGAGCCGTGCCCCGTCAGCAACGGCAGCCCGACGGCGTACAAGCCCGGGTGTTCGGTGACGCCGCGGTGGTGCCGGGGGTAGTTCCATTCGTCCAGCACCGGGATGTCCAAGATGCTGAAGTCCAGCCGGTAGCCTGTGGCCCAGAGCACGGATGTGACGTTGGCGGCTTCGAGGTTCAGCCGCGCCGGCTCCGAAGGAAGCCAGTCGTCCTTGCGCGGCGGCTCCGGCTCCGGTGCCGACATGCCGGTGGCGGCAATATAGCTGTCGAACATCGGCTTCATCCGCTGGTAGAAGGCCGCCTCGACCAGGCCCAGGCGTTCCGGAAGGTCATCACTGAATACGAGGTCGCCGTCGTCGGCTGCTTCCAAATGGCCGTGCAGCCGGACGCCGCGCCGGCCGAGGTCCCGCAGGTGGATGTCGTGGCCGCCGTCGGCGCCGGACACCAGCGGGTTGCAGGCGAACCTCGCCGCGGGGGAGGGCAGCTGCCCCACGGTGAGGCCGTTCAGTCCGTAGTCGGGGCCGAATTGTGCAAGCTGCATCATCCAATAGAGGAGGTCCTGGCCGCGGTACCGGCGCGGTGCTTCCGGGCACGTGGACACGGCCTGGTGGATTTCGCGGCCGACGGCGAGCAGTTCCTCGGCGATCTGGCCGCCGGACTGGCCGGTGCCAACGATGAGCACGGCACCGTCGGGCAGTTGGCCCGGGTTGCGGTAGCTGTCGGTGTGAAGTTGCAGGATGCGGCTGGGCAGTTACGCCGACAGCGCGGGAATTTTCGGCTCCTGGTAACCGCCGGTCGCGAGCACCACGTTCCGGGCCCGCCAGCTGCCCTGGGTTGTGGCAACGTCGAAGCCGCCGCCATCCGCGGGCGCGATACGCGCGACATCCGCACCCGTCCGGACAGGAGCATCGATGCTCTCCGCATAGTGCCGGAAATGGCCGATGAGGTCATCTCGCAGCATGAATGCCTCCGGGGCGGGGCCGTCATACGGCATGCCGGGCAGCGCGAGCGAGAAATTCGGCGTGTTCAGGCAAAACGCGTCCCACCGGTCCTGCCACGCCCCGCCAAGCGTTTCGCGCCGTTCCAGCAGCTGATGTTCGACGCCGGCCCGGCTCAGCCAGTAGCTCGTGGCCAAGCCGGCCTGCCCGGCCCCGATGATAAGGGTGTTGACGCTTTGCGGAGCCGCAGGTCGGGCGGCTGCTTCGGGGGACGGCATGGCTACTGCCTGGCGGCCTCTGTGGTGCGCGCCTTCAAGGGCACGCTTGCGACTTGGGCAGACGCCCTCTCCGCGTCGGTCACCGTCAGTGTCTCCATGGTTCTCCTCCCGTAGCTAAAGGGCAGGGCTGGATTTGTTGGCAGGATATGCCCGCAGCGTCGCCGCGTACAGGTGCCCGACGACGGCGGGGGGCCGCACTGCCGGCGGCAGCCGTCGGAGCACGGGATAGCCTGGACATTGTCCATGCCGGGTGCCGCTGAATAGTGCCACATGTAACTTTGATTTATGGGCGTAAGGGACGGTGCAGCACGGCACCGAGCTGCCATGCGGGAGCGTGGCTTCCGGCAGATTCAGATGTGGGTTCCGGATACGCGGACAGAGGAGTTTAGGGTCGAGGCCCGGCGGCAAGCACTGGCGGTCGCGGCCGCCGACCATGCCTACGACGACCAAGATTTCATCGAACAGATCGCGGAAGACTGGCCGGAGTGAATCGCGGTGAGCTGTGGACGGTCTCGGGGGGAACATATGCGCAGAAACCACGGCCAGCACTCATAATCCAGGACGACCTGTTTGCGGCCTCGGAGTCGGTCACGCTTCTGCCCCTAACCACTCACCTGACGGATGCCCCGCTGCTGAGGCTGACCGTTGACCCCGGACAGCTCACCGGCTTGACGCAACACACCCAGATCATGGTGGACAAGCTCACAACTGTGAGGCGGGCCAACCTTGGGCAGCGGATAGGCCGAATAGATGCCAAGACCATGGTTGCCGTTGAGCAGTCCCTTGCGGTCTTTCTTGGGCTGGGGCGCTGACCGGTTCAGCCACAAAGCCGTTCCCGAACCAAATCCCAGCGGATCAGCTCCTGTTCCAGGCGGACGGCCGGTCCGTAGGTGTCGTTGCCAAGCGCTTCGTAAAGCGCAGCCTCATCCGGCGTCAGCCTGGTCAGCGCAGCCCGCGACGGTGACGCCTCGTTGCCCCAGGCATCCCTGTGCGAGAGGAGTGTTTCCGTATCCATCAGCACGCTCTCCACATGCGGGTGCACGGCACGGAGCTGGTCCAGGATCCGGAAGCCGTGGGTGTCAATGTCGCCCCAGTAGAAGATCGTGCAATCACGCAGCCACGCCGCATCCCGCAGGGACGAAAAGCCGTAGCCGGCTCCATAGAGGGCCAGCGTTCCGGGACGCTCCGGCAGGGCAAGGAAATTGACCTGGTTCTCCGTCGCAATCACGGTTTCCACCGGCAGCTGCAGCGTGCTGAAGGCTTCAGCTGTGACCGTGATATCCCGGGCGTCGCCCAGAGTGGGCATCCCCGGATCCAGGACGCGGAACCGGACGAGCTCAGGCGGATGCAGGAACCCGTGCCGGCGGGCGAACCGTGCCGCCGGAGTACGGCCGCCACCGTCGTCCAGGGCAACTTCCGGCTCGACCGGCTCCACGGCCGCCTCGGCGTCGGCTTCCACGTCGCCAACCTCGGAGAGGGGAGCGACGGCGGCCAGCAGCTGGTCTACGACTTGCCGGTGGCGCTCAATGAATTTCGTGTGCACGCCGGGCAGCCCCAGCTGCCGGACGTAGATTCCCGGCGCGGGATTGTCCCGAAGCCACAGCGCGGCCCGAGCCGCCGTCAGGGAATCAGAATCCAGTTCGAGCAGTTTCAGCGGGCGCCGCGCAGCCCAGTCCAGCAGCAGCGGATCCAGCTCCCCGAGGCCCGCGGCCAGCTCCCGGAACCGCGCCGCCTCACGGGACTTCCCGACAAAGCCGATCTCGTCCTCCACGGCAGCGAACACTGCCGCGGCCGGAATCCGGTTGGAGCCCACCGTGCGGCTGCCCACCTCCACTGTTTCCAGCTCGTACGGGCCGGCCCCGGCGAACAGCTCAGCAGCCCACCGATGGGCCGCAGCGTAATCGCTCAACAGGGCTGCCGCCGTCGGACGTTTCAGCGAACGGCGGCGCGGGTAGGCTCCGGATGGTTCCAGCAGCTCCCGTAGCAGGGCGCCGCTGTTCCACGCCTTCAGTGACTGCGCCCGGAGTCCTGCCAAGGTAGTCCAAGACTCCGCGGGGAAGTCCCTTCCCAAACCTCGCAAGCTCGGCTCGGTGCCCTCGGGACGCCGCTTAGGCACGCCGGTCCCGTTCGTCGCGGTATTCCTGGATGGTCATGTTGCGCAGCTGGGAGTCGTCGCCGTTGGTGTTCGCCACGAATCCCACGTGCGAGACGAACGGCTCGATCACGTGGATCTTCTGCAGCGGTGTGACGATCAGCAGCTGCAGGTTCATGCGCTGGAACAGCTGCAGGCCGTAGCGCGCGGACTCGTCGGATCCGCGGCCGAACGCTTCGTCGATCACCACGAACCGGAAACTCCGGCCGGGCTTCTTCCCGGCCGCAGCCGCCGACGTACCCCCGGCCGCCGACCCCAGCCCGAACTGGAAGACCAGCGCCGCGGCGAGGATCGTGTACGCCAGCTTTTCCTTCTGGCCGCCGGACTTGCCGCCGGAATCGGTGAAGTGCTCGAACTCCTCGCCGGTCTCGGTCCACTTCTCCGAGGCGGAGAACGTGAACCAGTTCCGCACGTCGGTTACCTTGGCCGTCCACCGCTCATCCAGCGTGGTCAGGCCTTCACGCCCGCGGAAGCGCTCGATCAGGCGCTCCACCTGCAGATACTTCTGCTCCGAGTACTGGTCCTCGTCGCCGATGGTCCCCTCCGAGCACGCCCGCAGGTCCGACATGAACTCGCGCACGTCCTGGTCCGAGGTGTTCTGGTGCTCCAGCTGGATGTGCCGGCCCGGGTTGTACTCGATCCCGGCCAGCGAATGGTTGATCTCGCCGATCCGGGTCACGATGTCCTGCCGCCGGCTGTCCAGGAAGGCGTTGAACGCGACCACCTCGTGGATGGTGTTCTGGTTCAGCGACTCCTTGAAATGGGCCTCGAAGCGGGGAAGATCGTTGCTGACCAGCTGCTCCAGCCGCCGGGTGTAGTCCGGGGCGGCCTCGAGGGCGGCGTCGATGTCCGTGGTCTCGGTGGGGTACTTGTTGCGGAAGTCGGCCATCAGCCGGACTGTGCTTTCCGCGGCCCGGGCAATGCGCTTGGACAGGGCATCAATCATGTCCGTCAGCCCGGAACGGACAGAGCTCTCCGCCGTGCCGGTGTTCTTGTACGTCAGGGTCTTGTCGCCGAGCGCCGCGGTGGTGAGCTGTTCGACGGCGGCCAGCACCCCGCCGTCGTGCGTCAGCGGTGTCTCCGCGAGAATGCCGCGGCATTCCTCGATCGCCTCCGCGATGTCCCTGCCGTCCTTCTCGTTGGCGCCCAGGCGTTCACGCAGCTTGCCGGCCTTTTCCTCGAGCCGCTCCAGCTCGGCGGTCACCGCGGATTCCTTGGCCGTGAGCCGCTTCAGTACGTCGCTGGCGGTCTCCAGTTCGAGCTTCTCGGCCTTGAGCTCTTCGATCCGCCGGGCCGTGAGCTGCCAGCTGATCTCGCCGAAGTCGGCCACCCCGCGTACGATACCGAGCTGCTGGTTTTGCCTGCCCAGATCGCCCAGGGAGGCGTTGACCTTTTTCAGCTGGGTCTCCGTCACCCCGAGCTGGCCCTTGACCTCGTCCTGTTCGGCGAGGAAGCGGCTGATCTTGTCGTGGTTGTCCCAGCCGAGCACATAGTTGCGCCGGTCCGTCAGCTCCCGCCGGTCGTCCTTTTCGTGCCTGCCGCGGACGCCCTTGAGCTGGCCGTTGACGGTCAGCGCCTTCGGGTAGCGGCGGAAGTCCTCGAGGGTGTCGCAGCAGACATGGTCGAACCGGGTGGCGAGTTCATCCAGCAGGAAGTTGCGGAACGGCGTGCCCGGCTTGATGGCGATCTTCGTGGCCAGCGTGCCCGGCTCCGCCGTCCTGGCCGCCGGGGATTCCCCGATCCGCAGGTAGACCAGCCGGCCGCGCAGATTGTTGGCATCCACCCAGCTGCTGACCGCCGCGTACTGATCGGCCGGGACCAGCAGGGACAGCGCGAAACCGTGCAGCGTGCGTTCCGCGGCGCCCTCCCACGCGCCCTCGCCGTCGCGGACCCGCAGCAGTTCCCCGGCGTACGGCAGCGCCGCTTCCGTGATTCCGGTGCCGTCGCACAGCCGACGGCGGAGCTCCAGCTGGGGGAGCGGCAGCAGGTTGGGGCGGGACTGCAGGCTGCGCAGTTCGGCGCCGATCTCAGTGAGCCGGGCCGTCTGTTCGGTGCGGGTGATGGCCCACCGGGTGCGGCCGTCCTGGAGCTCATCGGACTGGGCGCCGAGCTGCGATTCGACCTCACCGAGCCGGGCCCGGTTCGCGTCGAACAACACCCGATCTTCCGGGGGCCGGAGTCCGAGATCCTTCGCTGCTGCACCGTAGGTTTCGAAGCGCTGCCGCTGGGTCCGGGACTGGTCAGTCAGCCGTGCAACGTCAGCGTCGATGGCCGCCAGCCGGCCGCCGCCGTTGGTGCGGATGTCCTCCTGGATGGCGGAAAGCTCGTGCCGCTTCCCGGTGATTTCGGTGCGCTGTTTTGTGCTGTCCTCCTGGAGTCGCTCTCCGGTGCGTTCCAGCTCCGACTGGTGTTCCAGGCTCAGCTGCAGCTTCCGGTCCGTGAACCAGGGATGCAGCTGGCGGCGCTGTTCGCTGGCCTGGTCGTACTCGTGGCTCAGATTCGCGTGCTGGGCGGCACCCTCCCTGATCGGCGTCAGCAGGGTGATCTGGTCCTTGGCCCGGAGCACCGCGTCGTGGGCCATCTTCAGGTCGTCGAAGTGGTGGATGAGGTTGCCGATACGCTCGCCGACCTTGTCTTCCTCCAGCATGTTGGTGCGCACGAAGGAGGTGATGTTCTCCACCTGCTTCATGGACACCGTGCGGTGGAACAGTTCCATGGCCTGGTTGCCGCTGATCCCGAACTGCCGCTTGAACGCTGCGGCGTAGGGCTCAAAGCTGTCATGGACGGCGACACCAGCGGCGCGGAGTTTCTTCTTCAACTTCGCGGGGTCCTGCCCGAAGTTTGAGAAGTCCGCAGCGATGGACTGGTCCGCCTCAGCCAACGAGTAGAAGCGGCTGGGTTGACCCGCTTCCTGGGTGGCCCACAGCGTGATGGCCAGGGTGACCGACTTGTCCAGCACGGCATTGTGGAAGACGGCGAGCACCACGGTCAGGGCGCCGGTCCCACGCAGTGCCACCGGCTTGGAGTACTCGCCGCCCGTGCTGCGCGTGCTCTTGTGGAAGCCGCGCACGTACGACGTCAGTGAGCGCTCCTTCTTCTGCGCGCCGGCCGCCTTGTTGTACTCGATCCGGTTCGCGGGCAGCAGCAGGGTGGTGATGGCATCGACCACCGTCGACTTACCGGAGCCGATGTCACCTGTGAGCAGGCTGTTGGCACCGTCCATTCGGAACGTCAGCACGCCCTGGTGGAACGTGCCCCAGTTCAGCAGCTCCAGACGGTGCAGCCGGAAACCGGGGGGAGTGCCGCCGTCGTCCGTCGTTTCCTCCAGGCTGAACAAGGTGTCCTGCAGGTCAGCGGTCACTTGGTGTCCTCCTCCGCTGCGGTTGACCCGCTAACCGGCGTCCCAGCGAGAGTGGCACGGTAGTCTGCCAGCCGCGCGTCGAACTCCTCCAGCCACTGGGCGTCCACGAACGCCTTGAGGATGCGGACCACCTCGTACGTACCCGGCTGGCCCTTCAGCCGCCGCAGGAAGCCGAGTTCCACCACCTTCTTGATGTCGGTGGCGAGTCGGTCCATGGTCCTGGCTTCGTTGCTGGATTCGGGCAGGAAGACGGCGACCATGTCCGCGATGTCCTGCTCGGTCATGATGAGCCGGAGCTCGCTGCTGTTGGTGTCGAATTCCAGCATCCGGCCGCGCAGGAGGGCCAGCAACAGGCTGACGTTGAAGGTCAGCTGCCGCCGCGGAATCAGCCGGGGGAGATTGCTATCGGGGTCCTCGCGCGACTTCAGGAATGCGTAGCCCTCGGATTCGTCCAGGATCAGGTCCAGACCCAGCACGGAAACGTAGTCGCGGACCTGGGAGGACAAGCCCAGCAGCGACTGCCAGAGCTTCTCGTCCCCTTCGGCGTAGAGGACACCTTTGAACAGCCGTGTGACGACGCCGGGAAGTTCCTCGCGTGTGCGGAGTTCCGTTTCTGCAGTGGCTGGGGAATTCGCTGCCGGGTTCATGCTGGCCTTCCGAAGATGATCTGTTCGAGGGTCGCTTCGCGAATGCTGCCGTCGGACAGCTGCCAAGCGATTTGTTGGGAGGCCTCCGGGTTGATGCTCGCCCAGTCCGACTCCGTGGCCAGCTGGTAGTAGGTCACAATTTCCGCCAGGCCCTGCGAGACGGGGTAGGCGGCGGTGACCTCCGCGAGGGTGGTCTGTTCCGCTTCGGCGAGGACTGCGTCGATATTGGCCTTGAGCCGTTCCTTGTCCACGTGGAACTGGCTGAACAGGGCGCCGGCGTCCACGTCCGCGTCGTCGGCCGTGAGGACGTCGTCGTCCACCATCACCCGCCGAGTCGGCTCATACAGCGGCCGTTCGAAGGGCAGCGTAATGTCCACTGACGGGGCCGAAATGGTCATGAAGTCCCCCGACGGCGGCTGCTCCCGGGTGGCGAGGGCGCCAGACTCGATCCTCCGGATGAGCTGCATGATGCGCTTGTTCTCAAGGAACACCTTGTCGTCGAGCAGCCGGCGCATCTGCTGGGACAGCTGGCGGACGGTGCCCTGGGTCTGTTCGACGGCGGGCAGCCAGTCCTGGTGCAGGTTCACCACGGAGTGGAGGTTGTCCGCGTGGGCGAGAGCCTCGATCTGGGTGGCGCGCTGGAGGAGTTCCTGCAGTCTTGTTCGGGATTCCGGGGACATGAGGTAGTCCCAGAAGCCCTGGAAAGTACGCCCCTGCAGGGAGCTGCTGATGTCCTGCTGGTTGGCGAAGATCGATTCCAGGAGCTCGCCCTGGGTGCCGTCCCAGGTGGCGATCTGCTCGCGGACCTGGCGGTCCAGCTTCCGGAAGTTCTGTTCGACCTCGCGGAAATCCGAGAGGAGGTCCTTGGCCAGGGCGGTCAGCTGCTGGAAATGGTCCAGTGCTTCCGGGCCTGTCATGACGCGTATGTTGCCGTCCCGGATCCGCTGCATCTCGGCGTCGATCCCGTCGCGCTGCCGCTGCAGTTCGGCGAGCCGCACTTCGGGATCGGTCTCCGACTGCTGGACCAGCCGCTCCAGGACGGCAAAGATGCTGGTGAGCCGGGACTGGGTGGCCACGAAGTCGCGTCCGCGCAGGCCCTCCACCCAGCGGACAACGTCTTCCGCGGCCGCGGTGAGATCGTAGCGCGGCTCGTCCTGGCCTTGGATGTAGTACTTCCGCAGCCAGGCCCTCTCGGGGGCGGCCCAGTCGTCGAGGTACTCCGAGGCCTGACGCGGAAACTTGTCCTCGCCGTAGGCATCCCGCAAGCCGAAGAGCACATCGTCCAGGCTGTCGATGAGCTGCTGGCGGCCTAGGTTCCGCTGGTTGGGGCCAGTGAAGGCGGCCATGAAAAACGAGATGGCGAGAGGCGCGTTCTGGGCGCGCAGCAGGGACCAGCCTGCATGGCTTTCGCGCAGGGCGTTGATTGCGTAATAGTCCATCCGGTCCTCGTGGTGTTGCCCGCCTCACGTCCTACGTTCACTCTAAAGGGCGCCGCGGACATTTTCTGCGGACAAGGAGTTGCAACGTGGGCCGGCAGATAGCAGATGGCGGAAGACAGCAGGATGTCGCTACTACGGGAGAGACTGCCGTTCCCCGACGGCGACCGCATCCTCAGCCGTTACGTACGTCCGCCGTCGTCGTTCCAGTCTTTCCTGCTGGCCTGGCGACGGGATGTGGGCGGCTTTCGCGCGGTTGCAGCTGCTGCACGCGGCGACGAAGTTCCGCAGGCTGGTGGATCCGCCCTTGGACCACGGGTAGAAATGGTCACCATGTTCCGCAGGACGGGAACAACGGCGCCGGAAACCGGCCTCCATCTCGCACTGGCCCTCTGCCCGCGACATGCCTTCGCGGCGCTGCTGGCGGCTGAAGCGCCGGACCGGATCGCGGCGCTTCACGTCCCTCGCCCGGATTACCGACGCGCTAATGGTCAGGACGACGGCGAGTACGCCGGGAAGCGCGACGGCCGCCAGCACGCCGTCGAACATTCCAGTAAAGATGGCCGTGACGGTCGTGGGTGGTCGTACCGCAGTTGCTTTCCCGGAACGCGCCACGAGCGACAGGATGGCAGCGGCGAAGATCCACACCGTCAAGGCGGCCATGGCCAACCGGAGTAATTGGCGCGTCCAGTAGATGCGTTTCAATTCAAGCATTTGGTCTCCCCCATAAAGACTCCGGAAAGATGAAGACGGGCGTCCCGCTCGCTGAGACAGATCGTACCTTCGCTGGCGCTACGGGGAGCCGGTGCCTCTTCAAGCGGGGCGTTTCGCCGAGGGTGTTCTGGTTCAGTGCGGACTGCGCTAGCTTTTTTCTATGGCCACGGGCAAGCAACGGTGCTCCGCCCCCTGCAGGAATTTCTACTCAGAAGGAGGGGGAACGGTCATGAATCGACGAAACAAAATCTTCTTTGGTGTGATCGTCCTGTTGCTGGTGGTTGGCGGGGTGACATTATTTGCCCTCGACAACACCAAAAGGAACGGGGCCGCGGAGTACAACCCGCAGATCAACCCGGCAGATTTCACCACCGAAATCACCAACAAATACTTTGCGCTCCCTGTCGGCAAGAAACTGACGTACGAGACCACCGAGCAAGGAAGAGTCACCGAGAGGATCGAGATCGAAATACTGCCGGAGACGCGGACCATAGACGGTGTTGAGACGGTGGTCTATCTGGACACGGAGTACAAGAGCGGGCAGCTCGTAGAGGAAACCCGGGATTATCTGGCGCAACACAAAAACGGCGACGTCTGGTACTTCGGCGAGGACGTGGACAACTACTCGAATGGAATCTTGGTGAACCACTCCGGCAGCTTTCTCCATGGAAAAGACGGCGCAAAAGCCGGGATCTGGATGAAGGCCGAGCAGCGCGTCGGCGACTCCTACAAGCAGGAATTTTACGTTGGCCACGCGGAAGATATGCGGGACACTGTGGCTACCGGCGAGACCGTCTCCACGAAATCCGGCACCTACACCGACTGCATCAAGGTCTACGACTGGACGCCGCTTGAAAAGAACTCCCGCGAGTACAAGTATCACTGCCCCCAGATCGGTGCGCTGGCCCTCACCGAGGACCTGGAAACCGGCAGCCGGTCAGAACTCGTGAATGTTGTAATGCCCTAAGTCTTGCTACTTCTTGGGCCGGGGCTTCGAAACCTTCGGTTCCTTCGGCGGCAGTCCGGCCACGTGCTCAAATGCTTTCGCCACCCAGGCCTTGGCTCGCGCCTCATCGCCGTCGCCCTCGGCGTTCCAGACTTCCGGCAACCCGGTGTAGCCGCCCATGGGGCGCTCCGGCGGCCCGAACGGGACGGTCCGCTCGGTGCCTTCCAGCATCTCCTTGTCCGCCTCGGCCAGCTTCACGCCGATGGTGGGGCCGAACAGGCCGGCGAACATGTTGCCGTTCACGAAGGCGCCCAGGTTGCCGAACATCGGCTTGACGACCACCTCGGGATGGTCCGGCAGCACCGAGCGGAAGTGCTCCTTGTCGGCGTCGGACGCTTTCGGCATTTCCATGGGTCTTCCTCCGGTAACTGACGATCGCGGGCTGGTCTTCCTGCAGGATATGCCCGCGGCCGGGCACGGCACAGGCAGGGCGCGCAGAGGGCTGGCGCGGTGCCCGGCGGGCTGCCGCGGAGGGTGGCTCGACGGGGTTGTGGTAATTGGTGTCCGGAATCTCCTGTATGGTTGATCCTGTTGTTGTGTTTATGCAGTTCGTAGTTCAGGCAGTACGCATGGTCGAAAGCCCATGTTCTTCTGAAGCAGCGGTTTTGAGCACCCCAAACAGGAGGACCCGAAAGTCGGGACAGTTCCTCCACCTTCACGAAGGACAAAAATAATGGCTACTGGTACCGTCAAATGGTTTAACGCTGAAAAGGGCTTCGGCTTCATTTCCCCCGATGACTCCTCACAGGACGTTTTCGCACACTACTCTGCGATCAACTCCTCCGGCTTCCGCTCCCTCGAAGAGAACCAGAAGGTCTCCTTCGAAACCGAGCAGGGCCCCAAGGGTCCCCAGGCCACCAACATCCAGGCTATCTAATTTCCTTTTAGATACCCGGGACCGTTAGGTTTCGAGCAGGGCCCGTCTTCGGACGGGCCCTGCTTTTGTTTAACCCACCCGTGCTTCCAAGACAGGCACGACGACCACGGCGCGGCACCGCCGTCGTCCGCCCGCCGCACTCCTCATGCCGGCCAGGGCTCCCGCGCCGGGTCCAGCACTACAAATCGGCAGCTAGTCGTCCCGGGGGATGAGGATCCACAACGCGACATAGACGAACTCACCCACACCGAACAAGCCGAAGAACATGAACCCGAGCCGGACAAATGCCCGGGGGACTTCGAAACGGTCGGCCAAGGCAGCGCACACGCCTGCGAAGATTTTGCCGCGTCTGGGGCGAACCAAGGTTGCTGACATTTCGCTACCGTAGCACCAGGCGCCCGTCCAGTCAGCAGTGTCTTTCGCCCCTGCCGCCCAGTGCCACAGCACGCGCCGCAGCTGATCAGAGCTGCCCACGCCGCGCCAGGTACGTGTTCAGCGCCGGGTTGTCGATGTCCTTGGCCAGCCACGGAATGGTCTCCGCGGCGGCGGTGTCGCCCAGGACCGCCCGGTGCGAGTGCGCCCGGACCACGAGTTCGCGCAGTGCGCCGCGGCTGGCCATGGTGCCCAACCGGTCGGCGTAGTCCCCGGCGGCGGGGGAGCCGGCGTCGATCGCGACCTCGGCGGCCGTGTCCAGCAGCCGCGCCCGGTACCAGAGATACCAGGGCGTGGTGTCGAGCCCCCGCTTCAGCCAGGATTCGGCCGCGGCCTGATCATTCAGCGCCATGCTGAGCCGGGCCTTGGCCCCCGCGGCCAGGGTCAGGTAGCAGTGGTCGCCGGCGACGTCGGCCATCACCCACGAACGGTCGATCAGGGGAGCAGCGTTCTCCAGCCGGCCTGCGGCGAGGAACGTCTCGCCGCGGAGCCCGGCGACAAAGGGTTCGAACGCCGTCCAGTGCTCGGCCGCGATCAGTTCCTGGGCCCGGTCCAGGCATTCGGCCGCTGGCTCCAAATCCCCGCGCAGCAGATGCACCCGGCCGGCCAGGGCCGTGCTGAACGCCAACAGACGGCGGCCACCCACGGCGGTGGCGAGCCGGCTCGATTCGGCCAAAGCCGCCAGCGCCTCGCCGTAATGCGCGGTGTCCGAAGCCGCCATGCCCTGGATGGCCAGGATCCTGGAGCGTTCGTCGTCGAAGCCGTCCGCCGCCCGGGCCGCCTGCTCCAGCCAGCCGGCCGCACGGTCCGGAATGCCCCGCTGCACGGACAAATAGCCCAGCTCCCGGTACGCGGCCGCCGCCACCCGCGACGCCGGCCGCCCGGGGTTCCGTCCCCCCGACGCCAGCGGCTCCTGGTCCAATCCTTCCGACTTGAGCGCCTCTGTTCGTAAAGCCCGGTGCAGGAGATCGGCCACCTCGGCGCCGCGGCCGCCGGCCTGATGGATCAGCGCCCCGGACAAGGTGACCAGCGATTCGGCGAGCAGATGGTGGTCGCCGGTCCGTTGCGCGATCTCGGCTGCGAGGCGCAACTGCTCCAGTCCGCGGTCCACCGAGCCGGCCGAGAGCGAGGCCTCGGCGGCATCCAGGTAGGACCGCACCGCCGCCGAACTGGCCGGCAGCCCGGGCTCGGCCGGGGGCGCCGCATCTGCCAGTGCCCGGCGCACCTCCGCGGGCACGCCGAGCCCGAGCTCCCGGCGGTAGAGCTCGCGGCACTTGTCGGCCTGTTCCCGCGCCCGCCGGTAGTCACCGAGGGCGAGCAGGGCCTTGATCAGCACGGCGTGGCAGTCGGCGTTGAAGGGGTCCAGGTGCAGCGCGCGGGTGGCGAGGTCGACGGCGTCGTCCGCCCTTCCGGCCGCCAGCGCGGCGAGCGATGCCTCGTAGAGCAGCGTCAGGACAGAGTTCTCGAGCCGGTGCCGCTGGTCCTCCAGCCAGGACTCGAAAGCCGGGCATTCTTCGAAGGCGAGTCCCTCCAGGAGTTCGCCGTCGAAGGTGCGGGGGTCTGCGCCGCCGGCTGGTTGCAGGGCCGCCAGCACATCGCAGTTCCAGCCGGCCGGCAACACGAGCCGCAGCGGGTCGCCGCCGACCGAATCCGCGCCGAGGGTCCGGCGCAGCTCGGAGAGGTTCCAGCGCAGGGCGCCGAGGGGGTCCTCGGCATCGGGGAACAGGAGAGCCGCCGTCCGGGCCCGGCCGGTGCCGCCCGGTTGCAGCGCGAGGTAGGCCAGCACAGCCCACGCCTTGCGGCCCCGGGGCTGCCGGGGTGCGGTGCCAGCGGACTCGATCCGGGGCGGACCGAGGAGCCGGATCCAAGTCTCGGCCATAAGAGTCATGCTACGCCGCTGGTGGGGGAGCGGGAGGGGCAGACGGTGAGCGTGAGGCGGGAGAACGACGGCGCCCGGCCGGCGCGGGATCGGAGCCGAAGGGAGCCGGAAGCGGGCGGAAAAACCACAGCGGAAAATGCTCACACGGTGGCTCACACGGTGGGTGCGGAAACTGGACATGTCCCCACAAAAGGACCGGAAACCTGAACCCCAGCCGCAAAACCAAACCCGCACCGATCGCCCGGGATTCCGGCCCAACAAACCTGATTCATCATCAGCCCCAACAACCAGCTCCATCACTCGCCCGAGGTGCTCTTCACATGGAATTTGCCGCTCTCCTGCTCGCCGGACTCCTGGTCTTCGCAGCCGTCGCCACCATCGTCGCGGTCGTCCGCGACGGCCGGGGCCACACCCCTCCCATCCGGTCCACCCGCCCCTGGATGGCAGGCAACCTGCCCAGCGAATCGTACGCATCCCTGCGGTCCCTCCAGGGCTGACTGAATCCCGGCAGCCACACGCCAGTATCCGCACGGGCCTGACCCCCGCCTCCAGCATGGAGGCGGGGGTCAGGCCCGACGTCGTGCGGTGCCGTGTGGAGTTCTGCGCTTCGTGGCGGCGTGCTGTTATCGCCGCGTCCGTTCACGGGGCCTGCGCAGCCCCGGTCTGAGGAGGCCGGTCTTTTAAAAGGACCGTCGCGGCGATTGCGGTCCCAAATGCGAAGAGGACCAACGGTGTTTGGAAAATCGCGCCCATGATGGCGAACCCTGCATCGGCTATTGGCTTCGACGCCGAAAATAAGCATGCAGCGTCGATGGCCAATGCGGCCGCGTAGCCGACGAAGAAGAAGACGAGCAGCGCAGGAGTCCTGTAGGTCTTGGTAAACGCCCTAACCGCGAAGTCGTAGATCAGGTATTTGAGTCCGATGATGGAGGGCGCGAAGGTCAGAACGTAGAAAACGTCCACGTCCTCCGGAAATTCGGCGAGCGGAACGTTCGCGGTGCCTTGGTACATGCCGGCTGAGTGGAACCAAAAGCCCGCCAGCTGGGCAGCGACAAGCAGGGCAGCCGCGGCGCCGTACCGCAGCAGTACCGTTCCACGCCGTGTCATTCGGATTGCCATGGCGTCAGTATGACAGTGCCCGTCAAGGGCTTCCGCTCGAAGACTGGGGCCCGGGCCGGCGTCGTGATCGCAGCCTATGTTTCCCTGCTGAGACTGGCGCCATGAAGGTTCCGTGGACGTAGCCGGCGCTCTTGAAATCTGAAGAGTGCCGGATGTCAGATGGTCTCAGACAACCACACCGGAGGAGGTCGCCATGACGGTCGCTTTCAACCACACCATCGTCTACGCAACGGATAAGCGGCGGTCGGCGAAGTTCCTGGCCAACGTGCTCGGGCTGCCGGAACCCCAAGCCATCTGGTCCTTCATGACCGTTCCCCTTGACCACGGGGTGGCCCTCGATTTCGCCACGGCGGACCGGCCCATCGCCCCGCAGCACTACGCCTTCCTGGTCAGCGAGGAGGACTTCGACGGTATCTTCGCAAGGATCCAGGCCGAGGGCATCCCCTATTGGGCGGACCCGGGACGGTCCCGCCCACAGCAGATCAACCACAACGACGGCGGACGCGGCGTCTACTTCGCGGATCCTGACGGGCATTTCCTTGAAGCAATCACGCGCCCGTACGGATCGGGTGCTGTTTGACGTCCCAGGTTCGCCGTCACGGCCACCGGGACCGCAAAAGGAGCCGGCCGTCCGAAAGCGGATCCGCGAGCAAGCACCGGCCTCCGCGGGACCGCCTAGATCGTTGCGCGGCGCGAGGGCATCGGCGAGGATGGACGCGATTCACCGTGCTGCGAAGAAGGAGTCGACGCGAATGACCAAGTATCTGATCTCGTTTCCGAGTGCCGCCATGGTCTTTCCTGACGAAGAGCTGCAGGCTGTTTCGGATGCGTCGCACGCGGTCGTCCAGGAGGCGAAGGACGCCGGCGTCTGGGTATTCGGCGGCGGCATCGATGAGAGCATCCCGCCCGTCATGGTCGACGGCGACGGGACCGTGAGCGAGGGCACTTACCCGCAGACGACGCAGCTCGAAGGCGGCTACTCGGTGCTGGAGCTGCCCTCCTACGATGCGGCCTTGGAGTGGGCAGCGAAGATCGCGGTCGCCTGCCGTTGCGCGCAAGAGGTGCGCGCTTTCCAATACGACCCCGCCAGCTAGAGGATGCTGCTCATTCTGGAGGCCGAGCTCCGCGCCCAGGGGATCACGGCCCATGTGACTGCTCCACCGGCTGACCTCTCACTCGACGGCACGCCAATCTGGCGGCCTCCCACCGAGACCGCCATGCACGCGGGAGCTGACGCCAGGACGCCGACGAACGAATAGCGGCAGCGGGAGACTCTCGGAGTACCGTTGCCCGCCCCGGACGGGCGGGGAACACCGGCGTCGTCGGTCAAGTGTCTAGACACCCGCAGTGGCGCGGGAGCATCCTAAACGTGTGCGCGTTTCGGGAGGAGAGCCGGCAACGGGGCGGGGGAGTTCCCGTCCCGGCTGGGGGGAATCCGGGGGAACCGGTGGACCGCTGGCGGCCCGGATCCCACTTTCCAGGCGTGCGGACACGATCGGCGAGGGAACCGGGGACCAGATCATGGACGAAACATCCGATACGCGGCAAAGGCTGTCCAACCGCATCGACGAGAAGCAACGGGACCTTCAGTCCTACCTCGGCAGGGAACGGCCACGGCGCTCCCGGCTGGCCAGCATCAGCATCGTGGGCAGTGCGCTGGCCGCTGCGTTCACGGTCGGCCCCGCCGCCGGTGGCACCGGGTTCACTGAAGCGGTGGCGAACATCTTCAACCTGGCCGACGACTCGATTGTGTGGCGCGGACTGTGTCTGCTGGCGGTGATCTGCTCCGTTGCGGCGGCGCTGGCGACAAACTTTGCCACGTCCCGTTCCGTGGCGGACCGTGTGAGCGCAGCCGAGACCGCCAGCGCCCAGCTGGAGGGGCTGCAGGTCTCGCTGAACTTCGGTCACATCGAGATCGACGAGGCCGTCAAGCTCTATCAGCAATACGCCACGCAAGTGGCGTTCGTGGAGGCATCTCCGGCGCGGTGAGCTGTTCCTTCAACCAGCGTCTCAGCAGACAGCAGAAGCGTTCGGGTCGCCCTGCAGTTACCCCTGCAATCCAGTCCCTGTTTTCAGCCCTCCAGAATCAGCTCGACTTCCACGTCCACCTCATCGCCGGCGCGAATGCCGGCCGCGGTTCTAATGGCCTTCTTGACGGGGAGGAGATACGAGTTGGTCCTGCTGTCCGGGAAGAGCGACGTCCGCCACCGCTGCCCGGCGATGCAGGCCTTCACCTTCAACGAACCGAAGCCCTTCCGGAACGGAGCGGCTTGGTCCTTGAACTGCTCCGCCAGGTCTGGCGGCAAGGTGATGAAGTGCCAGCCTGCCTGCTCGGGGTAGTGCCACAGCTCGGCTCGGAACGCGTACGACGTCGTCACGCTCTTAGTGTGGCACGGTCCAAAGGTCGGCCCGGTGAGTGCCGGCCTGCCCAGAGATCGTTCCATCCTGTCAGGGTGGCAGTGCCATAGCAGGGAGTGAATAGCGCGGCGGAAGCGACTAGTGCTGCCCCGAGGCTGTGGTCCCGAACATCAGGGTCCGTCGCGGCACATCGTAAAAGACGGTCGCCGACGCGGAAAGGAGCGCCTGCAGGTTCTCGGCATCCTGCCCGTCCAGTGTCAGGAGCTCTTCCCATGCCCCTTGATCAAGGACCAGCTGAAGCGTCCAGGTGCCAGGCTTTCCGGGGTCGCCCGCCACCCAGCTGAACTGGTAATGGCTGACCTGACGGACTTTGATGCTGTCGTCAGTCAAAGGCTGTTTAGGTGTCGGGGTCATGGTCTCCTCCTGAACACGCCGCGCCCGTTTTGGTGCGACCGCGCTATTGCCGTTAAGCAAAATATAGGCCCGGGGCGAAGCTTCATCCAGACCCCTGTCCCGCATACCGTCTAGGGTCACCTCCATGAACAGCGGCCCTTCCCCGAGCAGCCTGACGCTGTGGGGAAAGACCACCCGGTTTACGCGGCGTTCGCGCCGGAATACGGCGATGGACTAGGGCGTGGGGCTGCCGCCGTTGACGTTGAGCGTCTCGCCCACGACATAGCTGGACTCCGCGGATGCCAGGAACACGTAGGCCGGGGCCAGCTCTGCCGGTTGGCCGGCCCGGCCAAGGGGAGTGTCCTTGCCGAACTCAGGCAGGGCCTCCGTCGGTTGCCCGCTGCTGGGCTGGAGCGGCGTCCAGATGGGCCCGGGTGCGACCGCATTGACCCGGATTCCCTTCGGGGCGAGCTGCTGGGCCAGACCCTTGGTGAAGTTGTTGATGCTGGCCTTGGTGGTGGCGTAATCAACCAGCGTCGGCGAGGGGTTGTAGGCCTGGATGGAGGTGGTGTTGATGATGGCGGACCCGGGCGGCAGGTGCGGCACGGCGGCCTTGGTCAGCCAGAACATGGCGTAGACGTTGGTCTTCAGCGTGTGGTCGAACTGCTCGTCGGTGATCTCACCGATGTCCTCCTGCGCCACCTGCTTGCCGGCGTTATTCACGAGGATGTCCAAACCGTCCAGTTCACGCACCGCAGTGTCCACCAGCTCGCGGCACGTCGCCGAGTCCTTGAGGTCACCGGGAACCTTGATCGCTTTGCGCCCGGCTTTCTCGATCAGGTTCGCGATGCGGGTGGCGTCCTCCTCCTCTTCGGGCAGGTAGGAGAGGACGACGTCGGCGCCCTCGCGTGCGAACGCGATGGCCGTGGCGGCGCCGATGCCGGAGTCCGCTCCGGTCACGAGCGCCTTGCGGCCCTCGAGCCGGCCGGTGCCGCGGTACGTGTCCTCGCCCAGGTCCGCCTTCGGGGTCAGCTTGGCATCCAGGCCGGGTTCTGGCTGGCTCTGCTTCGGGGGTGAGATGTGTTCGTACGCTGTTACCGGGTTTTTGAAGGTGTACTGATCCGTCATGATGCTCCTCCGGATGTTGGGGTCTCAGCGCGGACAATGCGCACTCCACGCACATGCTAAGCATGCTTACAATCAACCCTAGCCAGTGCGGCGGTTCCGGCGCAACGGACCTGGCGGCTAGGTAGGGCGGGCAGTCGCCTGGAGGCGGCTGCTCGCTGGGAGGTTGCACGGCTCCTCTCTGTCAGGCGGAACCTGCGGCGTGTGACCCACTCCATAGAAGCCCGACGGCGGCCGGCTGGCTCTTGGGGGCGGCCGGGGCTGCCGAAATCCGCGCGGACCCGGGGAATGTGACGCCAGGGGACGCCTCAGGGGGCCGATTTGTGCAGGGTCCTCCGGGCGTGTAAAGTAATTCGAGTCGCCGCCGCTGATGCGGAAAGAAAGCGACCGACCCCCTTCTAAACGGCCTGAAAATGGTTCGCGAATTTGCGTGCTAAATAACGGCGGGGACCTTCTTGGATGAATGTAAGTCGCTGAAATGCGAATTTGCAAAGACTTCCAAGATCGGGTAAGTTTGAAAAGTTGCTCCGGAGCGATCCTTGACTGTTTGTTTGGTTGTGGTGGTGCCGGGTGTGTCTGTTGTTTGAGAACTCAATAGTGTGCCAAGTTTGTTGATACCAATTTATTGTATTGAATTGGTTGAATTTGCCGGGCCCGCCACCCCGTGGTGTGGTCTGGTGTTTTTAGCTGGTTTCAAATTTTGTGCAGCGTGTGCATCCCGTTTTCCCGGGGGCGCGTGTTGTGTCTGTTTTACTTCAACGGAGAGTTTGATCCTGGCTCAGGATGAACGCTGGCGGCGT
>NZ_JBFUJK010000026.1:0-32999 GCF_056401395.1 Arthrobacter sp. P4_F11 | reverse complement strand
GCAAGGGCACCGTGTCCCTGGACGATATCCACGACGCGGAACTGATTTTTGTGGTCGGGCAGAATCCCGGCACCAACCATCCCCGGATGCTCTCAGCGCTCAAGGAATGCAAGGACAACGGCGGCAAGGTGGTGGCGGTGAACCCGCTGCCCGAGGCCGGGCTGTTCAACTTCAAGGACCCGCAGACCGTTTCGGGTGTGGTGGGCGGCGGCACACCTTTGGCCGACGAGTACCTGCAGATCAAGGTGGGCGGGGACCTGGCACTGTTCCAGGCCCTCGGCCACCTGCTCCTGGCGGAGGAGGAACGGAACCCCGGCACCGTCGTCGACCGGACTTTCGTCGAGGCGCAGACGGACGGCTTCGACGCGTACCGCGGCGCCCGCCGGGAGCTGGACTGGGACGAAATCGAGAAGGCCACCGGCCTGGCCCGGACGCAGATCGAGGACGTCGCCGGAATGCTGATCCGGTCCAAGGCCACGATCTTCTGTTGGGCCCTTGGCGTGACGCAGCAGCCGCACTCGGTGGACACCATCAAGGAAATGGTCAACGTCCTGCTCCTGCAGGGCAACTTCGGCAAGCCCGGCGCCGGCGCCTGCCCGGTCCGCGGGCACTCCAACGTCCAGGGTGACCGGACCATGGGCATCTGGGAGAAGCCCAAGGAATGGCTGCTCGAAGCCCTGGACAAGGAATTCCGGATCACCTCACCGCGCGGGCACGGCTACGACGCCGTCGAGGCCATGGAGGCCTTCGAGCGGAACGAGGTGGATGTGTTTGTGTCCATGGGCGGCAACTTCTCCCTCGCCTGCTCCGACACCGAAACCCTCGAAGCCGGGATGCAGCGGATCGGCCTGACCGTCCACATCTCCACCAAACCGAACCGGTCCCACGTGGTGCACGGGCGCACCTCGCTGATCCTGCCCACGCTGGGACGGACGGACAGGGACGACAAGCACCCGGGCGGCGCCCAGTTCCTGTCCGTGGAGGACTCCATGTCCGTGGTCCACTCCACGCAGGGCAGGCTCCAGCCGGTCTCCGGGCACCTGCTCGCGGAGCCGGTGATCATCGCCCGGATGGCCGACGCCACGTTCGGCGAGGACCACCCGGTCAACTGGAAGGCCATGGCCGGGGACTACGACGTGGTCCGGGACCACATCTCCCGCGTCATCCCGGGCTTCGGGGACTTCAACGCCCGGATCCGGACCAAGAACGGCTTTGTGCTGCCCAACCCGCCGCGGGACACCCGGTCCTTCAAGACGGACATCGGCCGCGGCCGGTTCACCGTCAGCCCGCTGGAGTACCTCACCCCGCCGAAGGGCCACCTGGTCCTCCAGACCATCCGCAGCCACGACCAGTACAACACCACGTTCTACGGCGTGGATGACAGGTACCGCGGGATCTCGGACGGGCGCAGGGTAATCCTGGTGCATCCGGAGGACTTGGCAGAGCTTGGTTTCCGGGACCGGGACCTGGTGGACGTGGTGAGCACGTTCCGGGGTCACGACCGGCAGGCGGACAAGTTCCGCCTGGTGGCCTACCCGACGGCCAAGGGCTGCGCTGCGGCGTATTTCCCCGAGGCCAACGCCCTGGTCCACAAGGAGAACGTGGCACGGGAATCCAACACCCCGGGCTTCAAGGCGATGTTCGTCCGCTTCGTGCCGCACCCTGTGGAGCGCCTCGAGCCGGCTGCCGCGCTTGGGGCGGCCACGGCGAGCTAGCCACTACGACGGAGCGGCCCCGCATCCTGGTTGGAATCCAGCCCGGGAGGCGGGGCCATTTTGTTGCGCCTCTTTGCTCCAGGTGGCAGATGACGGCAGTGTCCGACGCCGGGACTGCCGTTAAATGCCAGCTGGCGGCAGGAGGGCGGACTCCATTGTCTGTTCGCGCGAACGGCCCGCCAGCCTCGGGATTTCCCCAGACCGGCGGGCCGGATCGCGTCAGCCGCGCAGCCGCTCCATGCCGGGATCGAAGAGTGGCTCGGCCGTGACGGTCGCCGCGATGCGCCCGCCGAAGTACTCCACCTCTACGGCGTCGCCCTCGGTCACCGAGGCAGGCAGCCAGGCGTAGGCGATCGGCTTGCGCACCGTGTAGCCGTACGCGGCGCTGGTGACATAGCCCGCGGCCTCGCCGTTGACGTACACCGGTTCCTTGCCCAGCACCACGGACGTGCCGTCGTCCATGGTCAGGCACCGCAGCGCCCTGGTGGCCGGCTGATCCCTACATGCGGCCAGGGCTTCGCAGCCCACGAAGCCCTCTTTGTCCTTGGCGATCGAGAATCCCAGGCCGGCCTCATAAGGGTGGTGCTGGGAGGTCATGTCCGTGCCCCACAACCGGTAGCCCTTCTCGAGCCGCATGCTGTTGAACGCTCCACGCCCGGCCGCGATGATGCCGTGTTCCTTTCCTGCCTCGAAGAGGAGGTCCCACAGCTTCAGCCCGTACTCGGCGGTGGTGTATAGCTCCCAGCCAAGCTCGCCTACATAGGAGAGCCGCATGGCGGTGACGGGGATGCCGCCCACCGAGATGTCCTTGGTGCGGAAGTACTTCAGGCCCTCGTTGCTGAGGTCGTCCGTGCTGAGCTTGCCGATCACTTCACGTGCCAGCGGCCCCCAGAGCCCGATGCAGCAGGTGCTGCCGGTGATGTCGGAAACGTGCACCCACCGGGCTGGATCCGCCGCCGACTGCTTCCTGGCCTCGACACGGAGGTAGTCGAAGTCCACGTTGCTGTTCACGCCGAGCTGGAACTGCTCCTCAGCGAGCCGGGCGACCGTCACGTCGCTGCGGATGCCGCCGTCGTCCGCCAGCAGGAGGCAGTACGTCACGGCCCCCGGCTTCTTTGCGATGTTGCCGGTGCTCAGCCGCTGCAGCAGTGGCAGCGCCCCGGGCCCCGTGACCGCCAGCCGCTTCAGCGGCGTCATGTCATAAAGCCCGACGGCGGTACGCGTCTTCCACGCTTCGGCCGCCGAGATGGGGGAGTGGAACATCGCGGACCACTCGTCCCGCTCGGGTGCCTGCCATTGCGCCGGCAGTTCGTCGAGCAGGCCGCGGTTGGCCTCGAACCAATGCGGGCGCTCCCAGCCAGCGGACTCCAGGAAGAACGCCCCGAGCTCCTTCTGCCGGATGTTGAACGGGCTGACGCGCAGGTCCCGCGGGGATTCCTTGGGCTGCAGCGGGTGCAGGACGTCGTAGATTTCCACGAAGTTCTGCTGGGACGTTTCGCTGACATACTGGTCGCTGGTCTGAACCTTCTCGAAGCGCGTGAGCTCGCAGCCGTGCAGGTCGGTGCGGGACTGGCCCTCGGTGAGCAGCTCCGCCATGGCCCTGGCGACGCCGGCTGAGTGGGTGACCCAGACTGCCTCGGCAACGAAGAAGCCGTCGACGTCGGGGGACTCGCCCATCAGCGGGCCGCCGTCGGGAGTGAAAGAGAAGATGCCGTTGAACCCGTCCTCGATCCGGGCCCCGTGCAGGGCCGGAAGGAGGTCCTGGCTGTCCTCCCAGGCGGGCAGGAAGTCTTCCATCGTGAAGTCCAGGCGCGAGGGCATGCGGTGATCCGACATCTCCTCCGCGCCAACCCTGGGAAGCCGTGCCATGTCCACCGGCATCGGTCGGTGCGCGTAGCTGCCGATGCCGATCCGGTCGCCGTGCTCGCGGTAGTAGAGGTCCTTGTCCTGGAAGCGCAGGATGGGCAGTCGGGCTCCGTTGGGAAGTTCGTTCCGGCCCTTCAGCTCCGGAAGTGGCGTGGTCTTCACGTACTGGTGCGCCAGCGGCAGCAGCGGCACCTTCAAGCCAACCATCTTGCCGAGCTCGCGGCCCCAGAACCCGGCGCAGGACACCACAATGTCCGCCGGGATCACGCCGTCGGCCGTTTCGACGCCGGTGACCCTGCCCGAGGCCTGTTGGATGCCCGTCACGGTGGTGGAGCCGAGGTAGGTCACGCCGGCTTGGCGGGTGCGGCTGATCAGCAGCTGGACGGCGCGGGCCGCGGAGGCCAGGCCGTCGGTCGGGACGTGAAGGCCGCCGAGGACCTCGTTGCCGTTCGCCAGCGCCCCGGTGGTCAGCAGCGGGTAGTGCTTCCCGCACTCGTCGGGGTCGATGATCCGGCCTTCGATACCCCAAGAGGTGGCGTACCCCAGCTTGCGCTTGAGGTCCTGCAGCCGCACCTCGGTGGTGGCAAGCTCAAGCCCGCCGAGCTGGTTGAAGCAAGACACTCCGTCGGCGCTGAGGGAGAGCAGCTTGTCCACCGTGTAGCTGGCGAATTCCGTCATGGTCTTGGACGGGTTGGTCTGGAAGACCAGGCCGGGGGCGTGCGAGGTGGAACCGCCGGCCAGTTCCAGCGGACCCTGTTCGACGACTGTGATGTTGTTCCAGCCGCGGCTGGCGAGTTCGTCCGCGAGGTTGGTGCCGACGATGCCGGCGCCGATGATGACGACGCGTGGTGATGCGCTCATAAGTTGTTCTCCTGGTTCGCGTTAGCGGAATACGACGGTGCGGGTGTTGTTGAGCAGGACGCGGTGCTGGCAATGCCACTTCACAGCCCGGGACAGGGCCTGTGATTCGGCGTCCCGGCCAACCGTCACCAGGGCGTCCGCATCCAGGCTGTGGTCCACCCGGAAGACCTCCTGCTCGATGATGGGTCCCTCATCCAGGTCCGGCGTCACGTAGTGCGCCGTGGCCCCGATGAGCTTCACGCCGCGGTCATAAGCCTGGTGGTACGGCTTCGCGCCCTTGAAGCCCGGCAGGAAGGAATGGTGGATGTTGATGGCCCGGCCGCGCAGGTTTGTGCACAGATCATTGGACAGCACCTGCATATACCGCGCCAGTACCACCAAGTCGGCGTCGTACCCGGCCACGAGTTCCAGCAGCCGCGCCTCGGCTTCCGGTTTGGTGCCGGGGGCCACCGGAACATGGATGAACGGGAGCCCGGCGTTTTCGGCCATAGCGCGAAGGTCCTCATGGTTGGAAACCACGACGGCGATCTCCGCACCCAGGCTGCCCGCGCGCCACCGGTAGATCAGGTCGTTCAGGCAGTGGCCGAATTTGGAGACCATGACCAGGAGGCGCTGCGGCCGGCCGTCGTGGAAGTTGAAATCCATGCCAAACTCGGCGGCCGTCGCCGCGAAGCCGGCCGTGAGCCTCTCCGCGGTGGAAACCCGGTCGTTGAGCCCGTCGGAACCGGGATCTGGACGGGTTCCGTCACCCGTGTCCGTGCGCCCGCCGGTGAAGGCGGTGCGCAGAAACAGGTTCCCGCTGACGTGGTCATCGAACTGCTGATGCTCCACGATGTCGAAACCGCGGTCGGCCAGGAAGGCGGTGACGGCCCGGACGATGCCGGGCCTTTCGGGGCAGGCCAGGGTGAGGACGAACTCAGTCGTGCGGGTTTTGGGCGACGAGGGCTTAGCAGCGGCCTCGGCCGTTGCGGCTGGAATGCCGCCGGCGGGGCGGCCATCAAGAATTGTGGTCACGATTTCCTCCTACTTCGTGGCGACAGCGTCGGTAGAGGCGCCGGATTTGGCGTCGCTGTCTGTGGCATCGCCGGGGCAGCGGGTGGCTGAGGAACAGCGTCCGTCGCACTCATGCTTGGTCACGAGATCAAACTGGACGCCTCCGTGCTGTTCCACGCCGGTGCGGATGGCACGTTCGACGACGGTCGTGGCGAGCCTCTGTCGCAAGGCCAGCGGATCGCGGCGCAGGTCACGGGCCAGTGCGACGCACAGCAGCAGCATGACCAGAACGAAAGGCAGGGCGGCCACGATTGTGATGCGCTGCAGGCCGGATAGCGCTTCGGACGGTTCATCGCCGCCGGCTAGGAGCATCACGGCTGCCACTCCGCCGGTCAGCAGGCCCCAGAAGATCACGAGTCCGCGGCGAGGTTCGCTGGCTCCGTTGGAGCTCAGCGAGGCCATGATAATGGAGGCTGAGTCTGCTCCGGTGATGAAGAATATTGCCACGAGGACCATGGCCAGCACGATGACTGCGGTGGTTGCCCAGGGGGGCATGTTCAGGTTCTTGACCAGGTCGAAGAGGGCACCGTCGAAGGATATGGAGGGTGCGCCGTCGACCATCTTCACGAGGCCGTCAGCGGGGTTCTCTGTCTTGTCGGCTTGCTGCTGGATGCTGAAGGCAGTGCCGCCGAAGATGCCGAACCAGATCACGCTGACAATGCTCGGAACCAGCAGTACTCCGGTGACGAACTGCCGGATGGTGCGTCCCCGGCTGATGCGGGCGATGAACATTCCAACGAACGGCGTCCAGGACAGCCACCAGGCCCAGTAGAAGATCGTCCAGCTGGACATCCAGCTCCGCAGTGCCTCGTCTCCCACTGCTTCCGTCCGGGAAGACATTTCGGCCAGGTCCCTGGCATAGTCACCGATCGCGGCTGGAATCAGGTTGAGGATGAAGAGCGTGGGGCCGGCAACAAAGACGATGAGTGCCAGGACGACGGCCAGGACCATGTTGATGTTGGACAGCCATTGGATACCGCGGCTGATGCCGGATACCGCGGAGGCCACGAAGCAGGTGGTCAGGATGGCCACGATCACCACGAGCACCGGGGTGCCGATCTCCCCGACCCAGCCGTTGGACGTCAGGCCGCTGCCGATCTGGAGGGCGCCAAGGCCCAACGACGCTGCGGTACCGAACAGTGTGGCGAAGATTGCCAGGATGTTGATGAACTTGCCGACGGGCCCTTCGACCATCCGTATGCCAAAAAGCGAGGTGAAGGCCGCAGAGATGAGTTGTTTGCGCCCCAGACGGTAGCTGCCGTAGGCCATGGCGATGCCAACAACCGCGTACATTGCCCAGGGGTGCAGGGTCCAGTGGAAGATGGACGTTGCCATGGCGGTCTGGATGGCTGCGGGGGTCCGCCCGTCCACGGTTCCGGGCGGCGGTGAGATGTAGTGGTACAGGGGTTCAGCCACGCCGTAGAACATGAGCCCGATGCCCATGCCTGCGGCAAACATCATGGCTATCCAGGAGATGGTGCGGAATTCGGGTTTTTCCCCGTCTTTGCCTAGCGGGATGTTGCCGAACTTACCGACGGCGAGCCACAGCACGAAGACCACAAAGAGAGAAGCCAACACCATGAAGAGCCAGCCGGTGTACTCCATGACCCAGTCGAGAACGCCCTGCGACGTGGCAGAAAGGCTATCCCTTCCGAGGAAACCCCACATCACGAAGGCGACGGCGCATGCGCCCGTGATCCCGAATGTGACCTTGTCGAGGGTCAGCTTGCGGTTCCGACGTTCCGTCACGGCCCGCTCGGTCTTGCCCTGACGCAGTTCCTGCAGGAGCTGATCATAGTTTTCGGTATCCGGGACGAGTGCGGGAGGGAGGGGATCCGGGGCAGTTGGCTCCGCTTCCAAAGGTGTTGAAGGCGTGAGGACTGCCGCCTGCCCGGCGGGGGTGGTGACGTTGACGTCGGCGTCCACACCGATGTCACTGTTCAAGTTCGTGTCGCTGTTCAAGCCAATGTCACTGTTCAATGCCATGAGGGATTCCTCTGTTCGGATTCATGGGCTGGGGCTAGACGTGGCCGTCCACTGTCAGGCCTGGGGGGAGGTTGGGAACCTCATTGGATTCGGTGATCATGATGTCGCCGTCGATCACTGTGACTTCGTGGGAGCGGACCGGCAGCTTGGCCGGCGGGGCGTCGACGCTTCCCGTACGCAGGTTGAACCTGGATGCGTGGAGCGGGCATTCGACCCAGCAGTCCTCCACCCAGCCGTCCGCCAGGGAAGCATCCTGGTGGGTGCATGTGTCGTCAATGGCAAAGAGTTCGCCTTCCTCGGTGTGGAAGACGGCGATGGGCGGTGAGGTGTTCAGCCGCAGCGCTTCCCCGGGCGCCAGTTCGCTGAGCGGGCATGCCTTGTGCATGGAGGGACCTCTTCTTCGGTCGGGATCCTTGGCTGTGCAACTGCCGCTGGTGGTGTTCCGTAGTGAACAACAGCAATCGCAATAAGCAACAGAGTGCGGTAGGTCACAGTGCTTGTCAAGGTATTACCTCTCTGTTTCGTGCCAGGGTGCCTTTGGCGGAAGGACCCTTGACAGTGGGCATGGCATGAATCACGCTGTTGCACATAGCGATTGTTGTTGCGTAAGAAGCAATTGAAGGGACGTCGAAATGCAGACGCTTGCGATTGTGGGAGCTTCCCTGGCGGGTCTTTCCGCCGCCCGGGCGGCCCGCGCCCAAGGCTTTACCGGCCGGCTGGTCATTATTGGCGACGAGCCGCACCGGCCGTATGACCGGCCGCCGCTGTCCAAGGACTTCCTGCTCGGCGCCATCACAGCGGAGGACCTTTTCCTGGAGTCCGACGCCGACGAGCTGCAGGCCGAATGGCTGCTCGGTGCCGGAGCCGCGTCTTTGGATGCCTCTTCGCGAACCATCCTCCTGAGGGACGGCCGCAGCGTGACAGCGGACGGAATTGTCATTGCCACCGGCGCGAAGGCACGGCAGTTGCCTATCTTGGCGGGGCTGAGCAATGTGTTCACGTTGCGCACCCTGGCGGACGCACAGAGTCTTGCCCCCGAGCTGGTGCCCGGGAGCAGGATGGCTGTGATCGGGGCCGGTTTCATCGGCGCCGAGGTGGCCTCCGCTGCCGCGTCGCGTGGCATGGAAGTCACGATGATCGACACCAAGGCCGTCCCGTTCGCCGCCCAGCTCGGTACGGAGATGGGCGGCGTGGTGGCCGGGCTCCATGCCGCCAACGGCGTGGAGCTCATTTCCTCAGCAGTCATAGAGGACTTCTACAGCGGCGAAGGCAACGTCACCGGGCTCCGGCTGGCCGGTGGACGCTATGTGGCCGCCGACGTCGTGGTGGTTGGCATTGGAGCCGAGCCGAACACCGGCTGGCTGGAGGGCTCCGGCGTGGAGCTCCGCGGCGGTGTGCTGTGCGATGCCATGGGCCGCACCGGTGTCCCCGGGATCGTGGCCGTGGGCGACTGCGCATCCTGGTTCGACCTTGCAGCCGGCACACACCGCCGGGTGGAGCACTGGACCGGTGCCCTGGAGCGTGCGGCCCTGGCCGTTGAGGCGCTGCTGGACTCTGATGCCACGCCGAAGCCGGCAAAGCCTCACTATTTCTGGTCCGACCAGTACGGCGTCAAGTTGCAGTTCGCCGGCCACAGTGCCGGCTATGAACGGGTGGAGATCGAAGCCGGCGACGTCCTGACGCATAGCTGTCTTGCGGTGTACTACCGCGGGGATGTTCCGGTGGCGGTCCTCGGGATGAACCAGCCGCGGCTGTTCACGAAGTGGCGGCGCCTGCTCGCTGCACCCGCCCGGCCACTGGGCACGCCCACCGGGCAGGCTGCCTGCGCGGACGCCTCCGCGCTGGTGGCCCTGGTGGGGGCTGCCGCCGTGTCCTGACAACCGTGCCTGAAACCTGACCCAAGAATCCCGTCCCTACAAGTTCCAGCTTTCGTTGTTCGTTTTGTTCGTTAGGAGGACAAATTGTCTGTTGAGGTAAGCGCCCCGAGTCTGATCCCCACCCTGCCCGGTTACACCTACGTGGATGAAGCCGTATTCCGGGCGGAGCAGGAGCGGATCTTCGAGCAGATGTGGTTCTGCGCCGTCCGGTCCGCGGACCTGGACAAGGCGGGTGCCTGGAGGACGGTCCAGGTGGGGCGGGAGAGCGTGCTGATCAGCCGGACCCGCAAGGGCGGAATCCGTGCCTTCTACAACATCTGCCGGCACCGGGGCGTCAAGCTGTGCATGGAAGAGCAGGGCGAAGCCGCCCGCTCGTTCCAGTGCCCGTACCACGCCTGGACCTATGACTTCGAAGGCAAACTCATCGCGGCCCCCAACCTGACCAAGATGCCGGACATCGACCGGGACGAGTACGGCCTGGTGAAGGTCCATATCCGCGAATACCTGGGCTACGTCTGGGTGTGCCTGGCTGACGAGCCGCCGTCATTCGAAGAGGAAGTGATGGGTGCCATCGAGGAACGGCTCGGCGACCTCAAAGCGATCGAAGGCTACGACGTGGCCAACCTCAGCCTGGGCCGCCGGATCCGCTATGACGTGAAGGCGAACTGGAAACTCATCATCGAGAACTTCATGGAGTGCTACCACTGCGCCACCATCCACCCCGAACTCACCGAGGTGCTGCCGGAATTCGCTGACGGCCTGGCGGCGCAGTACTTCGTGGGCCACGGCGCCGAGTTCGGCGAGGACGTCAAGGGTTTCACCATCGACGGCTCGGAAGGGCTGGACCTGATTCCGGGGGTGGGGGAGGACCAGGACCGCCGGTACTACGCCATCACCATCAAGCCCACAGTGTTCGTGAACCTGGTCCCGGACCACGTGATCATCCACCGCATGTTCCCCATGGCCGCGGACCACACGATCGTGGAGTGCGACTGGCTCTACGTGCCCAGCGTCGTGGAGAGCGGCAAGGACGTCAGCGCGTCCGTGGAGCTGTTCCACCGCGTCAACCAGCAGGACTTCGACGCCTGCGAGCGGTGCCAGCCGGCCATGGGATCGAAGGTCTATGCCAACGGCGGCGTGCTGGTGCCGAGCGAGCACCACATCGGCGCCTTCCACGCCCAACCACCAGCGTGGAGTTTAACGCCCGGTGTAGCCCATCTTCGCGCTGATCTGCATCCCCGCCTGTTTCAGCGCATCGAGGAGTCCCGGCGCCGTCTCCGGATCAAAACGGAAGGCCGGCCCGGAAATGCTGACCGCGCCGATCACGGCTCCCACATGGTTGTACACCGGCACGGACATCGAGTTGAGCCCGATTTCGAACTCCTCCCGGACCACTCCGTAGCCGTCACGGGCGACGTCGATCAGCTGGCTTTCGAGCTTGTTCCTGTTGGTGATGGTCCGCGGCGTCCGGGCCGGAAGCCCGGTCTCCTTCAGGACACGGTCCCGCTCGTCCGCGGACAGTGCAGCCAGCAGCACCTTTCCACTGGAGGTCGCGTGGAGCGGCGTCAGGCTGCCCACCCAGTCGTAGGTGGCCAAGGTTGACGGGCCCATGGCCTGGTCCACGTTGACGGCGTAGTTGGAGCGCAGGACGGCCAGGTTCACCGTCTCCTTGAACTCCTCCGCCAGGCTTTCGAGTACGGGCCGGGCCTCGCGGACCAGGCTGAGCCGCCCGGGGATGGAGCTTGCCAGCCTCAGGATGCCGAAGCCCAGCTGGTACTTTCCGCGCTCGCTGTTCTGGTGGACCATTTCCCGGCTCACCAGCGAACCCAGCAGCCGGGAGACTGTGGACTTGTGGATGCCCATCTCGTCGGCGATTTCGCTCACGCCCGCGTGGCCGTCCCGCGCCAGGATTTCCAGGACCATAAGCGCCCGGTCCACTGACTGGACACCGCCGTGCTGGCCCGACTCCGCATCGACGTCGGACTCGGGGTCATTTTTGGAAGCCATGATCCATACTCTCAAGTAGTTTCTGCGGCTTGCTTACCCGCCACAAGGCCGCCTGTAGCGTCCTCTCGGTTAGTTCCACAGTTTCGATCCTATGCCGTGACGTGTGATGAGGCCGACATTGGGTAGGGACCCGCGCCAAGGAAGCCCAGCGACGCCCGGATCCGCTGACGACTGCGCCCCTCAGGAGTAGGGTTTGCCTTGGCGGACGAAGGGGTCGGCAGACGAAAGGGTCCACATGAGCTACAAATATCGAACCGTCCGGGTTCGCGGCACTGACCTGGTTGGAACCATCGCGCGCAAACACGGGGGCGCGCCTGAGATCTACGAAACCTCGAAGGACCCGAGCACCTCGGTTGTCCCGGTGTTCTTCCAGGCAACGGGTGAGGTCCGGTTCTTCGACAGGTCAATGCTGGAGGACGTCGTGACGCCGGCCAGCTAGCAGCGGTGTTGCACCGCTGCTGCAAACGGAAAAATCGCCTTGGCGACCGTTCCGGCAGGACGACCCGCGCCCCTTTATTCGAAGCGCGGGGCCGGCCGGGAGGGCCCTTTGCGTGGGTGTCCGCATGGCGTTGACACTGCTCAGGGCCGCGAGGAGGATTTGTTTTGGGGGGCCTCTTCGAAAGGAGCCCTAAATGCCGTGGCATGTCGAAGGTACCTATTTTGAGAACTGCAATTGCGACATGGTCTGCCCGTGTACGGCGACAGGACAGACGGCACCGGCGGACAATGACCGTTGCAACGTGGCCTTAGCCTTCCACGTGGAAACCGGCGAAGTCAACGGTGTCGACGTCGGCGGTCTGACAGTCTGCGTCGTGGCCGATACCCCGGCCCTGATGAGTGAGGGGGGCTGGAAGGTCGGTCTCCTGATGGACGCCGCCGCCTCCGCCGAGCAGGCCGAAGCGCTCGGTGCAGTCTTCGGCGGCCAGCTCGGCGGACCGATGGAGGGCCTCGCTCCCTTGATCGGTGAAATGGCGGGCATGGAGTCCCAGGAAATGGCCTACGCCGACGACGGGCGGAACCATCAGGTCCGTATTGGCAGTGCCGTTGACATGGTGGTCGAGGACTTCATGAATCCATTTGATTCCACAGGGCGGGGAGTGAAACTTAGTGGGGTCGGATTCCCGGCCGACACTCTGGCAGCCGGCACAGCCAGCACCGCCAGCGTCGATGTGTTCGGGATGACCTGGGATAACGCCGGCAAGAACTCTTTCTCGGCCCCCTTCGCCTGGTCCGCTTAGGTGCCGGGCAGCAGCCGCCTGACAGCCGGCCACCATGCCGGAGAGTTGGCGCTGATCGGGTGCGCCGCACTGGCCTGGTACCTGACGTTCTTAGGCCTTTCCGACATGTCCACAGGCCCGGGAACGATGGGATTGAGGCTCTGGGGTTTCCTGGCGGTGTGGACGCTGATGATGGCAGCCATGATGTTGCCGGCGCTGGCGCCCCTGACTTCGATGTATCTCAGATCCATCCGCGCCGTGCGCAGCAGCCGGGTCAGGGCCATCCGGACAACGGCCCTGGTAGGCGGCTACCTTCTGACATGGATCGGATTCGGCGTCGTGGCCTACGCGGCCGCGGCCCTGTCTGCGCTGCTGGCTGAGAACGCGGCGGACATCGCACCCTGGGTGGGTGCCGGCGTCCTCGTGGCGGCCGGAGCCTACCAGCTGACCCCGCTGAAGGACTTCTGCCTCAGGCACTGCCGGTCGCCCATAGCCTTCCTGCTGCACGTATCCGGGTACAAGGGCCGCTTGCGGGACGTCCGCGTCGGCATGTATCACGGCGTGTACTGCGTCGGCTGCTGTTGGGGGCTCATGCTGGTGCTGATTGCCGTGGGCGTGATGAACCTGGCGTGGATGGCCGTGCTCACGGTAGTTATCTTCCTGGAGAAGACATGGAAATACGGGCCCGCCTTCAGCCGGATAACTGGTGTCTCGCTGATCGTTTTCGCGCTCTTCGTCCCGGCGCACCCGGAGCTGCTGCCAGGGCTATACATGCCCGCGCCCATGTGAGGGACGCTGACCACCGTCTTCGAATAAGAGTCAGGGGATCGACGTCGGCACGGGGCCCCGCGCCGTCATCGCTTCTACGGCGTGCCCCCGTGGGCGGGTCGGCGCGAAAACAGAGTGCTGACCAGCCGGACCCCAAAGCCTTCATCCAGCGGCGAGCCGCTCAGGAAGAACCGGTAGTAGATCGGCCCCAGCAGGAGGTCGGTGAGCATCTCGGCGTCGACGTCCGGGCTCAGGTCTCCTCGGGAGATGCCCCGCTCCACCAGGAGGCGTACATCTGCCACCCGGCGGTTCACCACCCGCTCCCGGTAAGCACGCGCAAGTTCCGGGTCCGCAGCGACCTCCGATACGAGGCCCTGCATGATGCGGCCTATCAGGGTGGAGCTAAGGAGCTCGATGGTGCGGTCAACCACTGCCGCCAGTTCGGCGTACGTATCCCCGACATCCGGCGTCGTCCCCAGGTACTCGACCGAGTCCAGCAGGACGGCAAGTGCGAGGTCGGTCTTCGACCGATACCGGCGGTAGATGGTCGTCTTGGCCACGCCGGAACGGTTCGCCACGCCCTCGACAGTCAGGCCGTTGACTCCAGACTCCGCGAGCATTTCCCTCGTTGCGGCAAGAATCAACTTCTCCGTCCTCGCGCGCCGACCCGTGTCCGCGGGTTGAGGGGCCGCGGCCGTCCCGTCCTCGCCCGTCACTGTGGGGTTAGCCACATCCACGCCCCCTTCCCGTTCCGCGCCAGAAGCGCTAAAGTTAATAACGCTACGCAACGTAGCGTTTCGAGGGTGGTTGAAGCAACCCCCACCCGACAAACCCACAACCACCCTACGCACTTTTAGGAGCGCCGACATGGCCACAGATCGTTACCAGCGCGGACTCGACCGCATGATGGAACTCGTCTCCACGGAACACGCCAACACCTTCGACCACGTCAAGCTCGTCGAGTCCTACAAGAGCCTGGACGAGGACCTGTCCGACTACATCGTCTCCTTCGCCTTCGGGGACATCTACTCCCGGACTGCCCTGACCCAGCAGGAGCAGACACTGGTGACCATCTCCACGCTTGTTGCCCTGGGCACCGAGCCCCAGTTGAAGTTGCACATCAACACAGGTTTCAATGTGGGCCTGACCAAAGAGAAGATCGTCGGTGCCCTGATCCACTGCATCCCCTACATCGGGTTCCCGCGCGTACTCAACGCACTGACCCTCGTCAAGGAGGTCATGGCGGAGCGCGGTCTGACCCCGGACTCACCCACGGACTGAGATGCTACTCCGCCCATCGCCTCCCACAATCTCCTCCCTCACACTCAAGGAACGCTCATGCATTTGGTAATAGGACTCGGACCCATCGGCGGAAACATCGGCGCACACCTCGCCGAGCTGGGGCAAGCTGTTTATGGCTACGACTTCAACCAGGACCGCATCCGGGAGTGGTCGGACGAGAACAAATCACCGGCCGGCAACGACCTCGCCGGTGTTGACTGGCCGTCGGTCGACAGCGTCCACATTGCGGTGCGGTTGGCCGACCAGGTCTCCTCCGTGTTCGAGGCCCTCAAAGACCATACCGAACGGCCGCTGACCGTCTTTGTCCACACCACGCTCGCACCCGCGGACGCCCGGAGGATCTTTGCGTCGGCTCCAGAGTCCTGGCGCGCGTTCGAAGCCCCGGTCTCAGGCGGCCCCCAGGGTGCACGCCACGGTTCGATGACCATCTTCCTCGCCGGCCCTGCCCCCACCGACGCCGAGGGCAGGTTGCTGGCTGACATCTCCGGCCGCGTCTTCCGGATGCAGTCCTATGGCCAGCCGGCCTTGGTGAAACTCCTCAACAACGCCCTGGCTACCTACAACCTTGCCGCCACATCACGGATGCTCAACCTCGCGGCCGAACACGGAGTACCCGCCGGGGACCTCTTCGAGGTCATCGGTGTCTCCACTGGGCAGAGCTGGATGAGCGACAACCTCGTCGACGTCCAGTACGACCTGCTCCTCAAGGACGTCGGCCTGCTCCGCGGTGAACTCGGCTCGCTCCCCACCGGAGACCTCAACGACGACGTCGAACAGGCGATCCTCCAGGCACGTGCCCTGCTGGGCGCCGATCCCGGAAACGAGTGAGCCCAGGTGAGCCAGCCGAGGCTGGCTCACCTGGGAACGGGATCAGGCGGTCGTGACGGTGTCCAGTTGATGCACCCGGTCCGCCGCCCGGCGACCACCGAGCAGTTCCGTCGGAGTCTTGGACGTCTCGCGCAGCCCGATCACCGCGACCGCGGCAATGCCGGCGGCAACCGCGCCGAAGATTGCCACCGGAAGCCAGCCCGACGGGCCCGGCTTGAGGAGAATCGCCGCGACCATCGGGGCGAATCCGGCAAGGAGGTTGCCGAGTTGGTTGCTGACGGCCATGCCCGTGAACCGGACGGGTGCGGGGAATTGCTCGGCGAAGAACGATGTCCACACGCCGTTGTAGCAGCTGAAGAACAGCGTCATGTTAAGGAACGCGAAAATCGCGATCAGCACGATATCCGTCGTCGAGATCGCCCAAAGGTATCCGAAGATCGTGAGCGAACAGCCGGCAGAGGCGATCAGCATCGTCTTCTTGCGGCCGATGACGTCGGAGAGGTAGCCGGCCGCAGGGATTCCGATAATCGACAGCGCAATTGCGCCGGAGATGATCGCGAGCATCGCGCTCCGGTCCACCCCGACTGAGGTGGCATACGAAAGGCTGAACACGGCGAACAAGGTCTGCATCGCTGCCATCAATGACGCCCCGGCGACGCGGATGACCTTCCGCCAGTGGTACTTGAACACGTCGTTCAACGGCAGCTTGCGAACGGCGCTTTCTTCCTTCGCCTCGGCGAACACCGGGGTTTCGTCCAGGTGGCTCCGCACGTAGTAAGTAATGACGACGACGACGGCGCTGAGCCAGAAGGGAATCCTCCAGCCCCAGCTGTAGAGTTCCCCGGCGGGCAGGAGCGCCACCGGCAGGAACACAATGGTGGCCAGCGAGCAGCCGACTGCGTAGCCGACCATAACGAAACTGGTGAAGAATCCACGGCGCCCGACGGGGGAGTGCTCGACGGTCAATGTCGAGGCTCCCGCCGACTCGGCCCCCGCGGAGAAGCCTTGAACGACGCGCAGGACCATCAGCAGGGCCGGGGCCAGCAGGCCCACCTGGTCGTACGTCGGAAGACAGCCGATGGCGAAGGAGGCGATGCCCATCATGACGACCGTGGCCAGCATGACGCGTTTGCGGCCGATTCGATCGCCGAAGTGTCCCATCACCACCGCACCGACGGGCCGTGCCACGTAGCCCACTGCGAAGGTGGCGAACGATGCGATCAGCGCAACGGTGGGATCGCCGGAGGGAAAGAACAGCACGTTGAAAACGAGGGCGGCCGCGGCGCCGTACACGAAAAAGTCGTAGTACTCCAGGGCGCTGCCGAGCAGCGCAGCTGTGGCCGCCCGCCGCGGTGTCATCGCGGGCCGCGAAGATATTGGGTGTGTCATTTGTTTCTCCTTTGAAACAGGACTGCGGGTCTGCAACAGGACTGTGGGGCGGCGCAACGCTGTCTCCGGTCTTCGCAAGCGACGGTGATGATGCGACAAAAAATGGGACGGGATTAGTGCACAACGCCTGGCGGCGCTGCGTCCGTGTGCCTGCTTCCACCGTAGGGGTGTGCGCTGCGTCACAGGTGTTCCGATGTGGAACAGTCGACGGGAGCTGCGCCTGTGGGGGCCGCCATGACCGAGGCAGGGAGCAGGGGAGATCGGCGCTGAGAGTCCGCAATGCCAAAGCACGGCCATCCAGTGCGGATGGCCGTGCATTGTCTTGAGGAATACTTTTGGGAATCGGAACCGCTCAGGAGAAGGCTGAGAGACCTGTGATTTCCCGTCCCAGGATCAGGGACTGGATCGAGTCGGTGCCTTCGTAGGTGTGAACCACTTCCATGTCGGTGAGGTGGCGGGCCACATGGTGTTCCAGCAGGATTCCGTTGCCGCCGAACATGTCCCGGGCATCCCGGCAGAGCGTTCGTGCCTTGTCCCCGGTGAACATCTTGGCCAGGGAGGCCTGCTCGTTGCTGAGCCGGCCCTCGTCCTGAAGCGCCGCCGTGCGGAAGCAGATCAGCTGCATGGCCGTCAGGTCCGCGAGCATGTTGGCGAGTTTGTTCTGCACCAGCTGGTAGCTGGCAATCGGGTGGCCGAACTGGACGCGTTCCCGGGCGTACTTGACCGCCATCTCGTAGGCGGCGGTGGCGTGGCCAAGGGACTCCCAGGCCACGGTGCTGCGGGTTGTGTTGAGCACCGCTCCGACGTCGCGGAAGGACGTCGATTTTGCCAGCAGGTTTTCCGCGGGGATCCGCAGGCCCTCGATTTCGATCTGTGCCTGCTGGATGGCCCGCTTTGCCATCTTTCCCGTGATGGCCTCGGCGTGGTACCCGGCGGGGTAGGTGCCGTCGTCGTTCTTCTCCAGTACGAACGCCTTCACCTTCTGGTCCGCGGTGTCCCGGGCCCAGATGATGACGAGGTCCGCCACATGGCCCAGCCCGATCCAGCGCTTGGATCCGTTGATGACGTAGTGGTCACCGTCCAGCTGCGCGGAAGTCTCCAGTGCCACAGAGTCTGAGCCGTGCGCCGGTTCTGTCAGCGCGAAGGCGCCCAGCTTTTCCAGTCTGGCCATCGGCGGCAGCCAGCGCTGCTTCTGCTCGTCGCTGCCGAGGAGGTTGATGCTGCCCATCGCCAGTCCGGAGTGGACCGCGTTGAAGGTGTTGATGCTGCCGTCACCGCGGGAGAGTTCCATGGCGACGAGTCCGGTCTGCAGCCGGGTCAGGCCCGGGCAGCCGTAGCCTTTGATCGCGGTGCCGATGATGCCCAGTTCAGCGAACTTTGGTACCAGCTGATAGGGGAAGTCCGCCTTCTCCCAGTATTCGTTGATGATGGGAGTGACGTCCTGTTCGACGAAGGAACGCACCCGGGCGATCAAGGCACGGTCGGCGTCGTTGAGGTAGTCGTCCAATCCATAGAAGTCGGAATTGACGGACATGTCCGTTGTGGTGGTCATCAGTGCTCCTCGGAGGATCGTGTGGGAGTACCGGCAAAACTGCCGGCCGAAACTGCAGTATCTTCGCCGAGCCACGCGCGCACGAGCTCAGCGCCGCTGTCCAGACCGGGCGGGGTGAGGTCGTAGCTCACCGGGGTCCTGGAGAGCCGGATGGGGTTGCGCACGCCGGGCTGCGTGTTCTCGCCGTGCCCCACGGTCACGACGGGTTCCAAGCCGATCCGTTCCGCGAAGTCGATCCCGGCCCTCAGGTCCTGGATCGGCGCGCACGGGAGTTTGGCTTCGGTGAGGATGTCGAACCATTCGGAGGCGGTCCGGGTCGAGAGGCGCTCCAACAGGAGCGGCCGCAGTTCCGTGCGGTTGGCGCTGCGCAGCGGCGCTTTCTCGAAGCGCGGATCCGTGGCCAGCTCCGGCCGGCCGATGGTGGCGCAGAAGGTGCGGTACTGGGAGTCGTTGCCGATCGCAATGACCAGCTGCCCCTCGCCGGTCTCGAATGGCTCGTAGGGGTAGATGCTGGGGTGCTCGTTGCCCAGCCTGGCCGGAACGGTCCCGCCCAGCACGACGGCCGCCGTCTGGTTCACCATGCCGGAGAGCGCGGAGGACATCAGGTTCATTTCCACCAGTTGGCCTTCCCCGATCCGGTCCCGGTGCCGCAGGGCTGCGAGGATGCCGATGCAGGCATGAAGGCCGGTGATGACATCGAATACAGCAACTCCGGAACGGAACGGCCCGGTATCCGGCGCTCCGGTGATGTCCATCAGTCCGGACAGGGCCTGGATCAGCAGGTCATAGCCGGGGAGCTGGGCGCCGCCGGCGGTGCCGAAACCCGTGATCGAGGCGTAGACAACGTCCTTGTTGGAGGCCGCGACGGTGTCGTAGTCCAGTCCGTAGCGCACCAGGTCACCCGGTTTGAAGTTTTCGACGACGACGTCGGCCCGTTCCGCGATGCGCTGGGCCGTCCGGCGGTCGTCCGGATCGCGCAGATCGAGCTTGATCGAGGTCTTGTTGCGGTTGATCGAGAGGAAATACGTCGAGTAATCCCCGCGGGTGGGCGGGCGCCATGCCCGGGTCTCGTCGCCGGCCGGGCTCTCAATCTTGATGACGGTCGCCCCGAGATCGGCCAGCAGCATGGTGCAGTATGGTCCGGCCAGCACCCTGCCGAAATCTGCGATGACGATGCCGCTGAGCGGGCCATCCGAACTGCGGCCGAATGCCGACGTCTCAGGGGTGGCGGAGTGTTGGCTGTCCATCGATGGGCTCCTCGAATAGTGTTCTCTCCCTCCACCATGACGGAGGACATTGCTATCCGTCCAATACTTATTGATGGCCCTTTTGTTGCGTCAGATGTAATAATCACATGCATGGAGATCCAACAGATCCGAGCCTTCCTGGCGGTGGCAGAAGAGCTGCACTTCGGCCGCGCGGCAGAAAAACTTCACATGGCGCAGCCTCCGGTCAGCCGCAGTATCCAGCAGCTGGAACGTGAGCTGGGAACCCGGCTGTTCGACCGAAGCACCCGCAGCGTCAAGCTGACAGGCGCCGGAGAGGCGTTCATCGGGCCGGCAACGGAGATCATCGATGCCACGCGCCGGGCGAGCATCGCGGTCCGTGCCGCGGACAAGGGCGAAGTCGGGCGCGTCCGGGTGGCCTACGCGGGGGCTTCCACCCACACCCTGGTGGGCCGGCTCGCCCGGGAGGTCCGGCGCGACCACCCTGGTATCCAGATCGAACTCTTCAGCCAGAATTTTGCGCAACCTGCCATGGACCGTGTCCTCAGGGGGGACATGGACATCGCCCTCGGACGCTGGGACTACATTGCCGCCGGTATTGAAACACGGCTGCTTGCCGCGGAGGACCTCGTCGTCGCCGTGCCGGCAAGCCACCGCCTGGCCAATGCCGCCGAGGCCCGGATGGCTGACTTCCAAGGCGACACCTTTGTTTCGCTGCCGCCGCATGCAGGGGCCGTATTGAACGACCGGCTCCGCCGGCTCACGCACGCCGCCGGATTCGAGCTCGACATCGTCCAGATTGTCCCGGATTCCTGGACGGCGCTCTCGCTGGTGGCGGCGGAGGTGGGCTGTACCCTCACGCTTTCCTCGGTGGCCGAGTCGGTCACGGATCCCCATGTGCGTTTCGTGAAGCTGGTGGACAAGACCCTTCCAGTGGAGCTGCGCATGGCCTGGCGACGGGACAACTCCAGCCCCGCCTTGCGGGCGGTCCTGGCGTTGGCTGAGAAGATCCTGCCCGGCGCCGGATGACAGGCGCCGGATGACTGGGTCAGGTCGCCATGGACTCGGGTGTTTCGATCCCCAGCGCGCGCAGCTTCCGGTAGAGCGTGGTCCGGCCCATGCCCAAGGATTCCGCGGCGACCGAACGGTTCCCGCCGCTCTGTTCGAGCGCGGCCACGATCGCATCGCGCTCGAGGGATTCCAGTTTGGAGAGTTTCCGCCTGCCCGTGCTCCTGAGATGTTCCGGGAGGTCATTGGCCTGCACCACGCGTCCGGGATGTGCCCGCCCGAGTGATTCGAGGGTGGCGCGCAGCTCGGCGACATTGCCTGGCCAATGCCAGCGCATGAGCCCTTGCAGCGCCGCTGCGGAGAGCGTGGATCTGTCGGCCGGAGCGGCTGCGTCCAGAAAATGTGCCGCAAGTACCGGGATGCGTTCCTTGGTGGCGGAGAGGCTCGGCACATTCACGCGCGCAGCGATCTGGGACACCACTTCGGATACGAAATCCGGGCAGGCGTCCGGATTCATCGTCAAGACCAGCCGGGCTGGAGAGGGCCCGGCCGTGCCGCTGTTCGGCGGTGTGCCTGCGTGTGTGGCGCCTGCCGGCAGCCCGGCCGGCTGCTGCCGCACCGCCACATCCAGCGCCTTCAGCCTGTTGAGCTCGCTCCGGGGAATGTCCTCCAGATGCCGCAGGACAACGCTCCGGCCTGTCGCGATCGCCTCGCGGCAGTCGGAGAACCAGGTGGCATCCTGTTCCCCGGGAAGCAGGCAGGCGTCGAGGATCAGCGGATTCGGCCCGGAGTCCTGCCCGTTGAGCCAGGCGAGTGTGTGGTGAAGCTTGCCGGAGCCGCCCTGCCCGCAAACAGCAATCGCCCCGGGCCCTTGACCTGCCCGATCGAAAGCGTTCCGCATGATGTGAGGAAACGCTGCTCCTACCCCCGGCGAGTCGATGCCTGGCGCCCCGGCCTCGGCTTTCCCCGGATTGCTTGCGGACTCCGGAACCCGGGAGAGCTCCAGGGCGAAGGCCGAGCTCCCGCCGGCATCGTCAATTCGCTGGACCGTGGCATCGACGTTCAGGGAGGGAATTTCGATGGTTTGCTTGGCGCCGGTCCACTCGAGGCCACGCAATTGTTCCCACAAGGTGGTGTGCAGTTCGCTGCTCATCACGGCCAGTCCGGAGACGTTGGTCATGACAGCCAGGGCGTCGAGCATGATGACCGGGGCCTTGGAGGAGCTCAGACGCAGTTGCGACATCCCCAGGGCGAGTCCCGTCGCGCTGCCGAGATCGAGCAGTCGGCGTTCGATCTGGCCGCCGGCTTCGCGGGCCATGGCCAGCATGAGCGGGTTGTCCAAACCGGTGTCGCAGGCGAAGGAAATGGACCCAAGCACCCGGCGGGTGACCGGGTGCAGAATCGGTGCCCCTGAACACGACAGGGGTGCCAGCGCCTCGTTGAAATGCTCGGCTCCGCGGACAAAAACGGCCTGGCGTCCTTCGATGGGGGTGCCCAGCCCGTTCGTTCCGACGGCGCGCTCCGAGAAACTGAAGCCTTCTGCGGCATTTGCCTCATCGAACCGATTGCCGTGCGTCCTGTCCCCGAGCCTGCGGGCGATGATCTGACCGGACTGGTCACTGAGGAACAGGGATATGCCCATGCCGTTGAGGCTTTCCAGCCAGTGGTCCATCACGCTCTTGGCGGCCCGGATGAGGATTCCGTCCGGATCGAAGTCGTTGACGAACAGGAATGCCTCAGGCCTTGCCGAGGCCTCCACGCCGATAGAGCGGCGCCAGCTGTGCTCGATATCCGGGGAGACGATTTCCGTCAGTTGGGTCCCATTCAGGAGGCCACGGCGGATGAGTTGTTCCCGGGCGGCGCGGAGCGCATCGTCGGGCACCTTCCTGGGGTTTTGCATGGCTGGTCAGCCCTGGGCTCCGTCTGCCGCACGCAGGACGACGCGTCCGGGCACGCCGCCGTGCGTCAGCTTGTCCAGGCTCTCGCCAACAGAGGCGGCGGAGAGCTCTGCGTCGATGATGGGGATGTGGGGAATGGCGTCCTGCTTGGCCAAGGCGATGAGCTGGTTCAGCTCGTCCGGGGTCCCCACGAAGCTACCCTGGATAGTGAGCATCTTGAGGGCCATGAGCGCGGTGGGTACTGTCAGTTCGCCGCCGAAGAGCCCGACCTGAATCAGCCGGCCGCCCTTGCGCAGGGAATCGAAGGCTACCGGCGCCGTCTGGCTGTTGTTCACGAAGTCAATGACGGCCGCCACGGGCCCGCCGCTGGCTGCAACGATTTTTGCACTGAGGCCCTCGTCTGTGGACTGGACGGTGGTGGCTGCGCCAACCTGCCGCGCGAGCTCCAGGTTGCGTTCGGAGATGTCGACGGCGCAAATGGCCTGGTGCCCGAGCGCGCTCAGGGTGGCGATGGCGGTGAGTCCCACTCCGCCGGCGCCGATCACCACGACAGGTTCGTCGGGTCCGAGCGGAAGGACCTTGTTCACGGCGCTGAATGCCGTCAGCCCGGAGCAAGCCAGCGTCGCCGCCCAGCTGAGGTCCAGGCCCTCGATATCCACCAGGTACTTTTCGTCACGGACCAGGATCTGCTCGGCGTAGCCTCCGTGCTCCGCTACTCCGAGGTTGCGTCCATTGGCGCAGACATTGTCGCGGCCGGCAAGGCAATCCCGGCACGTGCCGCAGCCGATCCAGGGATAGACCAGCCGGATGTCCCCGGGTTTGGTCCCGTGCACACGGTCGCCGACCTTCTCGACGACGCCGACGACTTCGTGCCCCATGACCAGCGGGTAAGTGACGCCCCGGTCCACCAGCTTCAACGCGCCGCGGCTGCCCAGATCGTACGAACCTTCACGGAGATGGGTGTCCGTGTGGCACACGCCGGAACGGATGACCCTCAAGAGGACCTCGGTTCCTGTCGGCAGCGGATCCGGCAGTTCGATGTCCTGGATCTCTGGGCTGTCTTGGAAAACGGCAAAAGCGTGCATGGTGACCTCGCATCGTTGCGCAGACTGTATTGATTCAAGAATGACACCAGTTCTGATAGGTATCCAATACTAAATCGCGGCCCCTTTGATGTCCTGAGCGCAACAATCAGGAGCCGTGTGAGTGTTCCAAAGTGGAACACTGAGCCGGCAGAAATGTGACCCACGCTATATGTAGCGGCAAACGCAGCCAACAACCGATCCATCCGTTCCCGGGCAACGCGGGGGCGCTCTCCATACGAAGGAGTATGAGATGACTATCTCGACCGAAGCAGCAGTGACTGAAACATCTCAGGCGACCGACCCCCTCCGCGACCTGTACGCGGATTGGTCGGAAATCATCGCCACCACGCCCAACCTGACGATGCGCCTGTTCCGCAGCATCTTCGACGAGTGGCACCAGCCCACGCGGGAGCCTGAGGCAGTCACCTACAAGGAAGACGTCGTCGGCGGCGTCCCCGGCATCTGGGCCTTCCCGGAAGGTGCCGACCGCACAAAGGTCCTGCTCTACACCCACGGCGGCGGCTTCGCCGTCGGCTCGGCGTCAAGCCACCGCAAGCTTGCCGGTCACGTTGCCAAGGCAATCGGCGTCGTCACCTTTGTCCTTGACTACCGCAGGGCGCCCGAGCACCCGCACCCCGCGCAGGTCGAAGACGGCGTGGCTGCCTTCAAGGCCCTCGTCGAGAATGGCTTCCACCCGCAGGACATCACCACCATTGGCGACTCCGCCGGTGGCAACCTTGCGGTTGCCATTCCCCTGGCCCTCAAGCAGCAGGGAGAGCCGCTGCCCGGCCAGGTCATCGCCTTCTCACCCTGGCTGGACATGGAGAACGAGGGCGAAACGCTGATCACCAACGACGCATCGGACGCACTCATCTCCGTGCCCCTGCTCGAGGGCATGATCGCCGGCGTGCTGGGCGAGTCCGTCAGCCCGCAGAACCCGCTGGCCAACCCGCTCTACGCCGATTTCGCCGGGTTCCCGCGCCTGTACATCACCGCAGGCTCGGCCGAATCCCTCCTGGACAATGCCACCCGCCTGAACGCACTGGCGCAAGCCGCCGGCGTCGACGTGACGCTCTCCATCGGCGAAGGACAGCAGCACGTGTACCCGTTCCTGGCCGGCAACTCCGAGGTTGCCGACGCCGAACTCGCCCGTATTGCCGGCTGGTACAAGTACTGAGCCCCGGCCACTTCACTACAAAGACCTGAAGCACAAAGGAGTATTTCATCATGGCTGAAGAACAGGGGCAGACTGCCTCCACCACCCCCACCGCCGAATTCGACGCCGTCGTCGTGGGCGCTGGATTTGGCGGCATCTACATGCTGCACAAGTTGCGCAACGAACTGGGCCTCAACGTCCGCGCCTTCGACCGCGCCGGCGGTGTGGGCGGAACCTGGTACTGGAACCGCTACCCGGGCGCCCTGTCGGACACCGAGAGCTTCGTCTACCGCTACTCCTTCGACGACGAACTGCTCAAGGAATGGAACTGGACCCACAAGTACGTGACGCAGCCCGAAATCCTCAGCTACCTCGAACACGTGGTTGACCGGTACGAGCTGCGCAAGGATATCCAGCTCAACACCGGAATCACCTCGGCACGGTATGACGAGTCCGCCGACCGCTGGGTCATCGGAACGGATACCGGCGAAACCATCACGGCGAAGTACATCGTCAACGGCCTCGGACTGCTCTCGGCCACCAATGTCCCCAACATCCCGGGCATCGACTCGTTCGAGGGCAAGATCTACCATTCCGGCGCCTGGCCCGAAGGCGTGGACCTTACCGGCAAGCGCGTCGGCGTCATGGGCACCGGGTCCACTGGCCTGCAGATCATCACCGCCATCGCTCCCAAGGTGGGGCACCTCACCGTCTTCCAGCGCTCGCCGCAATACAGCGTCCCGGTCGGCAACACCACTGTCACGCCGGAGTACGTCGCATCCGTCAAGAAGGACTACCCCAAAATCTGGGAACAGGTCCGGGCTTCCGGCGTCGCCTTCGGATTCGAGGAGAGCACCGTTCCGGCCATGAGTGTGTCTGAAACGGACCGTCAGTCGGTCTTCCAGAAGGCCTGGGAAGAAGGCGGCGGATTCCGCTTCATGTTCAACACTTTCGGCGACATCGCCACGGACCGGGACGCCAACGAAGCTGCCGCATCCTTTGTCCGGGGCAAGATCGCCGAGATCGTCAAGGACCCGGAGACTGCCCGCAAGCTCACCCCGACCGACCTTTACGCCAAGCGCCCCCTCTGCGACAGCGGCTACTACGCCACCTTCAACCGGGACAACGTTGAACTGGTATCCGTGAAGGAGACGCCGATTCTCGAGCTGACACCTAAGGGCATCAGGACGTCCGACGGCGTTGAGCACGAGCTCGATGTGCTGATCTTCGCCACCGGCTTCGACGCCGTGGACGGTAACTACACGCGGATGGACATTCGTGGCCGCGGCGGCGAAACCATCCAGGACCACTGGAAGGAAGGCCCCACAAGCTACCTCGGCATCACCACCGCCGGATTCCCGAACATGTTCATGATCCTCGGACCGAACGGTCCCTTCACGAACCTGCCGCCGAGCATTGAGACCCAGGTCGAGTGGATCTCCCAACTGGTCAAGGACGCAGAAACCGGCCAGGTGGCCTCCGTGGAACCGACGGCCGAGGCCGAAGAAGCCTGGACCGAGACCTGCCAGGAGATCGCCGACATGACGCTCTTCCCGAAGGCCGATTCCTGGATCTTCGGTGCCAATATCCCCGGCAAGAAGAGGACGGTCATGTTCTACCTCGGCGGCCTCGGCAACTACCGGAACAAGCTCGCCGAAGTCCGCGAATCGGGCTACGAGGGCTTCGACCTGAAGGTACTCGCTCCCGCGGAGTAACTAAGTTCAAACGACAGCGACGGCGGCTGCCACACCTTGGGGGAGTGGTAGTCGCCGTTCTGCGATCCCATGGTGAAGCATTTGCTCATTGGTAGTCTTGGCCCATGGCGTTGGGGGACGCGGCGCAGCCGCAAGCAGTCCGGGCACACAGGGTGGTCCTGGACGCGTACGCGTTCATCAAGGGCTGGCTGATCGCCACCTCGCTCTGGGTAGGCTTTCTGCTGCTCCTGGTCGCAGCACACTATGGCGTAGCCGCCGCGCTGGACGGAACCGACGCCGGCCACGTGTGGGGCTTTTTGGGCATGGTGGTTTTTTATGGCTTCGGAGTTGCCCTGGTGTTCGCGGCACCACTGGCCTGGGTGTTGGCCTACCTTCTGCGCCCAGTCCGGAATCAGTGGATCCACATCGGAGCCTTTTTCGCGGTGCCCACCCTCGCGTTCTGGCTGCTGGGAAGCGTCCTGGGTCTCGGCTGGCAGCCTTGGCTGCTGATCCCATGGGCCACAGTTGGCGCAGCGGCAGCGATCGGCCGTTGGGCGGTCCGCAAAGACGTCCTTTCCTCGAATTCTGCTGCTGCCCCCGCCAGACCACCCGGTGCATGATTGGACCACAGGCGCCAGGGGTGCCATGTAACGCGGCTAAAAGACCGCCACCCACCGTTGCGGTTCACAGACGTGCCGGCTTCGTGCGGGCACCGTCTCCGTCGCATCAATATTGTCGGTGGCTCGTGATTTGCTTGGAGTGTGGAGAGCGGGACAGCGTGGAGTGCGGAGTTGAGTGCGGAGAGCGGGGCGGCCGTGGAGGCTGTCGCCGAGTCTGTTGCCGCGCTTGCTGCCTTGGCCGGGGCGGGTGCCGGGGCTAACCGGTCCGATGCGCCTGCTGCCGACCCGTTGGGAGCCGGCGATCCGTTGCGGCGGCTGGCGGACGGTTGTCTGGACGGGCTGGCCGAGGTCGCCCGGCTGGAGGCCCGGATGGCCGCGTTGAGGGTGCGGCTGGCCGACGACTACGCGCACGCAACCAGGCTTTTGGCGCCGCCGGCTCCGTCCCCGCGGGATCGTGCCGTCCAGGAGATGGCCCTGGTGGCCGAGGTCGCCTGTGTCCTGACCGTTAGCGAACGCACCGCCGCGGCCCTCCTCGCCGAAGCCCGGGCCCTGACGACGGCGCTGCCGCTGACCCTGGCAGCCCTTGAGTCCGGGGCGATCTCCTGGGCCCACGCACGGATCCTCGTGGACGAAACCGCGTCCCTGGATGCGGCCGGGGCGGCCGCGCTCGAGGCACATTTCCTGGACCCAGGTGCGCCGAACCCGGCCCGTGGCTGCCCGGCCGGGGAGCTCGTTCCGTCCCGGTTCCGGGCCAAGGCCCGCGCCTGGCGCGAACGCCACCACCCCGCCGGCATCGAGGCACGCCACACCACGAGCGCCGCGGACCGGCGGGTCGAGTACACCCCGGACCGGGACGGCATGGCCTGGCTCTCCGCCCACCTTCCGGCCGACACCGCCGCCGGGATCTGGGACCGGACCACCGCGGCGGCCCGCGCCCTCCAGGGCCCGGACGAGTCACGGACCCTGGCCCAGCTCCGCGCCGACATCACCGCCACCTGGCTCCTCACCACCGGCACGCCCGGCGGCGGAATGGACGACGGCGGCACCGGCGGTACGGCAGACGACGGCACCGGCACCGGCACCGGCACCGGCACGGGGGTGAGAGCTCGTGCGGGTGGGCTTGTTCCGGTCCCGCGGGCGCAAGTTTTGGTCACGGTCCCGGTCCTGTCCCTGCTCGGCGCCACCGAGGAACCGGCCGTCCTGGACGGGTACGGGCCAATCCCGCCCTCGATGGCCCGGCGTCTGGTCGCCGACGGCGCCGGTTCCTTCTCCCGGGTCCTGACCGACCCCCGGGACGGCGCCCCGCTGGAAATCGGCCGGACCAGCTACCGCCTGACGACGGCCCAGCGCCACTGGCTCCGGCTCCGCGACGGCCGGTGCCCGTTCCCCGGCTGCGGCAACCATTCCCTGGACAACGAGGCAGACCACCTCCTGGCCTGGGCCGACGGCGGCACCACCGGGATCTCGAACCTGGGCCAGCCCTGCCCGAAACACCACCGGCTCAAACACGCCTCCGCCTGGACACCGGACCGGGCCAGCAAGGACCACCCGCCCGGCTGGACCTCCCCGTCCGGACGGCACTATCCCAGCGAACACCAGGACTGGGAACCACCCCGCTGGCCCGAGGACTGGCTGCCCCACATCCCAGCCACGGACGAACCCGGCCCGGATCCCGACACGGACCCCGCTCAAGGCCAGCCCGCGGGTCCGGACCCAGGCCTGCCTCCGGACCCGTTCCCGGACTGGCATCAATTCACGGCCGGGCGCTGGTTCCCCGCCGCAGACACGGACGATCCGGGCTGGCCGGCACTTCTGGAAAGCCCTTCCGCGAAGGACCGTCCGCTCCAATGTGCGTGAGCCGCTGGTCGTTTGCCTTCCGGTTCTTTGGGTGGGAGGGATCGGCGGGACGCCGCCGCCACGACTGCGTTGAAGAACCCAGTTTTGCTCAACGAAGTTCAGCTAGACACAATGGCGGCCAGCGAGATCGCTGGCCGCCGTCGGGCTGTCGGTGCTGACAGCTCAGGAGTAGTCGTAGAACCCCTTGCCGGACTTCCGTCCCAGTGCGCCGCGCTCGACCATGTCGCGGAGGATCCGGGGCGGGGCGAAGCGTTCGCCGAGGGTTTCATGCAGGTACTCGGCGATTCCGAGGCGCACGTCCAGCCCGACGATGTCCGTGGTGCGCAGTGGTCCGGATGCGTGCCGGTAGCCGAGTTCCATGGCGGCGTCGATGTCCTGGGCGCTGGCCACGCCCTCTTCCAGCATTCTCATGGCCTCCAGCGCAATTGCCACGCCAAGGCGCGAACTCGCGAAGCCGGGTGCGTCATTGACCACGATGGGAGTCTTACCGAGCCCGCGGACCCAGCCGGTGGCGGCGTCGGCGAGTTCAGGGGCGGACCGGGGGCCAAGAATGACTTCCACCAGCGTCGAGGACGGGACCGGATTGAAGAAGTGCAACCCGCACAGCCGTTCCGGCCGGCCGAGCGTGTCAGCCAGGTCGGTGACGGAGAGCGAGGACGTGTTGGTGGCAATCCAGGCATCCGTGCTGAGGTGGCGCTCCACGTTGAGCAGGGCGTCCTGCTTAAGCTTGAAGTCCTCCGGCACGGCTTCGACAACAAGGCTCGCGCCCCCGAAGTCGACGGCGTCCGTGGAGACCGCGAACCGGTCGAGGAGCGAATCCAGATCCTCGAGAACCGCGGCCTTCTCAAGGGCCTTGGCCAGCGTCACTCTCACGCGGTCGCGGGCTGCCGCGGCTGCGGCCTCGTCCCGTTCGACTATTGTCACCGCAGCTCCGGAGACAAGGAAAGCGTGGGCGATGCCCGCGCCCATCCGGCCTCCGCCGAGAACGCCTACCCTCGTAGGGACGCCCGGGGTTTCAAATGGGGGAGTGGACGGGGTCATTAGTTGGTTCCTTTGCGTTGTTTTCGGTCCAGAAACGCCTGCATCCGCTCAAATTTTGCCTCTGATTCAAAGAGGATCCCTTGGGCGAGTTCGTCAATGGCCGGGTGTGCTGACCTTGGGGCGTGGAGAACGCTCTTGGTGAGGCGGACCGCGAGTGGATCCTGGGATGCGATCCGGGCCGCGAGTGCGAAGGCCGCGGGGATCAGCTGGTCTGGTTCATGCAACTCCGTGACCAGCCGAACAGCCATTGCCTCAGCGCCGTCAAGCACTTTTCCGGTGAGCAGGATTTCCTTGGCCAAAGGCTCGCCGACGAGCTCCACGAGGCGCCACCCTGCCCCGGCGGCGGCGAGGATGCCCAGACCGGTTTCGGGGTTGCCGATCTTTGCCCGTGGCGTCGCAATCCGGAAATCCGCCGCATAGGCCAGCTCAGCACCGCCGCCGAGCGCAAACCCGTCAATGGCTGCGATCACTGGCAGCGGCAGCCTGGCGATTCGCTGGAAGAGGCCGGAATTGATGCCTGCCAGGGCATCATCACGGCGGCGTTCGCGGAGCTGGGCGATGTCGGCTCCGGAGGCAAAGATGCCGCCGGAGGGAAGCTGCGCCCCGGAGAGGATGAGGATTTTGGGATTGCGCTCCAAATCCGCGCATACAGTGTGCAATTCGTCCACCATGAGCTGGTCTATGGCGTTGCGGACTTCTGGCCTGTTGAGTTCGACATGGACGGTCGCGCCGGCTTCGTGGATTTTGATCGTCTTCACCAGCCCACCATCGCATCGTTAATTACACAGCGTCCAATACCTAATAGACTGGCCATTATTATCGGAAATAGATAGATCAGGCCCGGGGACAGTCGCTCACGTCGCCGTCATTGATCCAAAATCCTCATTGATCTTGAGGTTAATAAGTATTGGACTGCATAGCCGGAAGCTGGGATCGTGATTGCTAAGACAAAGACGTACCTGCAGAAAGAGTTCCGGATCATGAGCAACTACGCGACCATCAACCCGGCAACCGGAGAGCGCGTTGCCGAGTTCCCGACACTCACCGACGAGGAAGTGCAGGATGCGCTCAAGCGCTCCTTCACGGAATACCGCAGCTGGCGCTCGACTCCGCTGGCGGAACGGGCCGCAGTGCTGACCCGCGTCGCCGAGCTGCACCGCGAGCGTTCCGAAGAACTCGCCGCCCTGCTGACCCTGGAGATGGGCAAGCCGATCGCCGAAGCGCGCGGCGAGGTTGCCCTCGTGGCCTCGATCTACGCCTATTATGCGGACAACGCCGAGCGCTTCCTCCGCGATGAACCCTTGGAGATCAGGGGACCCGGCTCGGCCGTGGTCCGCACCGAACCCATCGGACCGCTGGTCGGGATCATGCCCTGGAACTTCCCCTATTACCAGGTCGCCCGCTTCGCCGCACCCAACATAGTGCTGGGCAACACCGTGATCCTCAAGCACTCACGCAACTGCCCGCAGTCGGCGCTGGCCATCGAAGCGGTCTTCCGCGACGCCGGGCTGCCGGCCGATGTCTACATCAACGCGTTTGCCACCAGCGGCCAGATCGCCACCATGATCGCCGACCCCCGGGTGCAGGGTGTCTCCCTGACAGGCTCCGAGAAGGCCGGATCCGCCGTGGCAGAAATTGCCGGACGCCATCTGAAGAAGTATGTACTGGAGCTAGGCGGCTCCGATCCTTTCATCGTGCTGCCCGATGCCGATTTGGACAAAGCCGTAGCCGGCGCCGTGGCCGGCCGCATGTACAACGGCGGCCAAGCCTGCACTGCGTCCAAGCGCTTCATCATCGTCGGCGACATCTACGACGAGTTCCTGCGCCGCTACACCGAGGCCATGTCCAAGATCGCCCCGGGCGACCCGACCGATGGGCAGACGACCTTCGGGCCGCTGTCATCCCGGGCCTCCGTCGACGACATCGCCGGGCTGGTCCAGGACGCCGTTTCCAAGGGCGCGACCGCTGTCACGGGTGGAGGCGCCCCCACCGGCTCAGGCGCCTACTACCCCGCGACAGTCCTGACCGGCGTGACGCCGGACATGCGGGCTTACTCGGAAGAGATATTCGGCCCGGCCGCTGTGGTTTACCGGGTGGACTCTCCCGAAGCCGCTGTTGACCTGGCCAACGACTCGCCTTTCGGCCTCTCAAGCTCCATCTACACCGCGGATGTTGAGGCCGCCCGGCAGCTTGCCGAACAGCTGGAGACCGGAATGGTCTGGATCAACAGCATCAGCCGCAGCGCCGCCGACCTTCCCTTTGGCGGGGTGAAGCGTTCCGGCGTCGGACGTGAACTGGCGCAATACGGAATCAATGAGTTCGCCAACAAGAAGCTGATCCGGATCCCGGCAGCGTAGGCCCGCTCGAATCACAGCCAAGTCGCCGACGGCGGCCAGCCAGCCCAAGGCAGCAGCAGGGATCGTTTGCGCCCTCAAACCACCCCTGCTGCTGCGTAGTTGGGCGCCACAGAACTTAGAGGAAATCATGAATCAGGCATTTATCTATGACGCTGTGAGGACCCCGTTCGGGAAGTTCGGTGCCGGCCTCGCCGGGGTCCGCCCGGATGACCTTGCCGCGCACGTGATCCGGGAATCCGTGAAGCGCGCCCCGGCCCTCGACGTGGAGCGGATCGATGAGGTGGTGTTCGGCAACGCGAACGGCGCCGGGGAGGAGAACCGCAACGTCGCCCGGATGGGCACCCTGCTGGCCGGGCTGCCCGTCTCGATCCCGGGCACCACGGTCAACCGGCTCTGCGGGTCCTCCCTGGACGCGGCGATCATCGCCTCCCGCCAGATCAACACCGGCGACGCCGAGCTGATGCTGATCGGCGGCGCCGAATCGATGTCCCGGGCCCCGTGGGTGCTGCCCAAGACCGAGAAGCCCTACCCGGCCGGGGACCTGACCCTGGCCTCCACCACGCTGGGCTGGCGGCTGGTGAACCGGGCCATGCCGCAGGACTGGACCATCTCCCTGGGCGAGGCCACCGAACGGCT
>NZ_JBFUJK010000025.1:0-32422 GCF_056401395.1 Arthrobacter sp. P4_F11 | reverse complement strand
AGAGAAGGGTCATCGACAACGGCGTCGTTGACCTCGGTGACCTCACCCGTCACCGGTGCGTAGAGGTCCGAGACCGACTTGGTCGACTCAACCTCACCGCAGGTCTCCCCCGCAGTCACCGTCGACCCGACCTCGGGCAGGTCCACGTAAACGATGTCGCCCAGGGCGTCGGTGGCGACGGCGGAGATGCCGATGGACACAACGTTCCCGGCCTCCCGCGCAACCCACTCGTGCTCGTCGGAGTACTGCAGTTCAGGGGCAACTTTTGCCATGTGTTTTTCCTTTACGTTTGAAAAGTCGTGGGCCACAACAATTGTGGTGGGTTGGGTGGCGGATGAGGCAATTCCTCCGCGTGCTCGCTCGTTCCTCGCTTAGACGCACGCTTCCGGAATCCCCTCACCCGCCGCTATTCAGTTCAGTTTTCGGGGCCAGCCGTTTTCCCGGAATAAACAGTGGCCTTTCGATATCTTCCAGAGCCGGCGGTGCTCCGAGGCTCCAAGGGTGTCATCAAGCTCAACCCCCAATGATCGAGCTTGGCGTGGCACCCTTTGGGACCGACCTACCCCGCGGTAGGCGGTACATCCTCCAGCACTTTTGGCTTTCGAAGGCGCTGGTACCCGTTGGTCCTGTTGTGGTCGGTTTTCCACAAAGGTGAGCTTCTCGCGAGGGGGCGGCTGGCCGCGGTTTTCGAAAGCGTGCGTCTAAGCGAGTGACTGCCGTCTGGGTTCCCTGGCCGAGCTTGCGAGGCTAGGGGGACGGCGGGTCAAACGAGCGAGCACGCGTGAAAACTGGGGCCTGCCGCCCCGGGCCGGGTACCGCTGAGGCACCCGGTCCCGCTGAGGTACCCGTTCGGCTACTTTTGGCGCTTGTAGAAAGGCAGTGCGACAACTTCGAAGGGTTCGGCCTTGCCGCGGAGGTCGATGTCCAGTGCGGTGCCGGGCTCGGTGAATTCGACGTCGACGTAGGCCATCGCGACCGGGTAGCCGAGGCTCGGGCTGGGCTGGCCGGAGGTGACTTCGCCGACGACGTTGCCATCCTTGAGGACCGGGTAGTGGCCGCGGCCGGCCCGGCGCCCGAGGCCCTTGAGCCCGACGAGCTTGCGGCCCGTCGTGGCGCCGGCGCCGGTTTCCTTCTTGGCGGCCAAGGCGGCCTTGCCGATGAAGTCGCCTTCCTTGGACAGGGCGACGACGGGGCCCAAGCCGGCGGCGAACGGATCGCCCTCCAGGGAGAGCTCGTTGCCGTAAAGCGGCATGCCGGCCTCGAGACGGAGCGAATCGCGGGACGCGAGGCCGGCGGGGGTCAGCTCGCCGTCCTCTGCGATGGCGACGAGCGCCTGCCAGAGGGCGGCGGCGTCGTCGTTCGCGACGAAGATCTCGAAGCCGTCTTCACCGGTGTAGCCGGTGCGGGCCAGCAGGAGGTCGTGGCTGGCTCCAGCGAACATGAACGGGACGTCCACGGCGGCGTAGTACTTCAGGCCGGTGACGAGCTCGTGCTGCGGGGCGGGGACCAGGCGCAGCAGGATCTCCTCGGCCTTGGGTCCCTGCACGGCGATCAGAGAGGTTTCAGCCGAGGCGTCCCGGACAGTGACGTCGAACCCGCCGTCCTTTCCGGAACCGGCCCGCTCGGCGAGGGCGTCGGCGACTACCTTGGCGTTGCCCGCGTTGGGGACCACGAGGAACTTCTGGTCGCCGCGGCGGTAGGTGATGAGGTCGTCGATGATGCCGCCGTCGGTGTTGCAGATCAGCGAGTACTTGGCCTTGCCAATGGCCATCGCCGAGATCTTGCCCACGAGGGCGTAGTCCAGGAAGGCTGCGGCGTCGGGGCCGGTGACCCAGACTTCGCCCATGTGGGAGAGGTCGAACAGGCCCGCGGACTTGCGGACAGCGTGGTGTTCGGCGAGTTCGGAGCTGTACTTCAGCGGCATCTGCCAGCCGCCGAAGTCTGTGAAGGAGGCGCCGAGCTTCTTGTGTTCTTCGTAAAGTGCCGTGTAATTCTCAGTCATCGTTGGCTGTCCTTAGTTGGCGGAGTCGGAGTTGGCGGAATCGTTGGAGTGGACTGCTGTGTCTTCTTCGAAGGCCTCGAGGGGAGGGCAGGAGCAGATCAGGTTGCGGTCCCCGGCAGCGCCGTCGATCCGTCCGACCGGCGGGAAGTACTTGTCCTGCTTGAGCGTGTGGACCGGGAAGACGGCCTGTTCGCGCGGGTACTCGCGGGTCCAGTCGGTGCTGATCACGGCAGCGGCGGTGTGCGGGGCGTTCCGCAGCGGGCTGTGCTCCACGCTGAAATCGCCGTTGGCCACCTGGTCGATCTCGGCGCGGATGGCGACCATGGCCGTGATGAAGCGGTCGATCTCGCCCAGGTCCTCGGATTCGGTGGGCTCCACCATCAGGGTGCCGGCCACCGGGAACGCGAGGGTGGGGGCGTGGAAGCCGTAGTCGATCAGGCGCTTGGCCACGTCCTCGGCGGTCACTCCGGTCTTGGCCGTGAGTTCGCGCAGGTCCAGGATGCACTCGTGGGCCACCAGGCCGCCTTCGCCGGTGTAGAGCACCGGGAAGGAGTCGTTGAGTCGGGCCGCGATGTAGTTTGCCGCGAGCAGCGCGGACTTGGTGGCCTCGGTGAGGCCCCGGCCGCCCATGAGCTTCACGTACGCCCAGGAGATCGGCAGCACACCTGCCGAACCGTAACGGGAGGCAGAGATCGGGGTGCCGTCGGCGCCGTTGGCCGGGTCAGCCGCGTTGCCGGGCATGAACGGGGCCAGGTGCGCCTTGGCCGCGACCGGCCCGACGCCCGGTCCGCCGCCGCCGTGCGGGATGCAGAAGGTCTTGTGCAGGTTCAGGTGCGAGACGTCGCCGCCGAACATGCCGGGCTGGGCCAGACCGACCAGGGCGTTGAGGTTGGCGCCGTCGATGTAGACCTGGCCGCCGGCGGCGTGGATCGCGTCGCAGACCTCGCGGACATCGGCGTCGTACACCCCGTGCGTGGACGGGTAGGTGATCATGATGCAGGACAGCGCATCCTTGTGCAGCTCGATCTTGGCGGTCAGGTCCACGTGGTCGATCGTGCCGTCCGAAGCCGTGGCCACGACCACGACCTTCATGCCGGCCAGCACGGCCGAGGCCGCGTTCGTGCCGTGCGCGGAGGCCGGGATCAGACAGACGGTGCGCTGGGCATCGCCGCGGGAGAGATGGTAGCCGCGGATCGCCAGCAGGCCCGCGAGCTCGCCCTGGGAACCGGCGTTGGGCTGGATCGAGACCTGGTCGTAGCCCGTGATCTCGGTCAGCTGGCCTTCGAGGTCCTCGATCAGCTCGCGCCAGCCGGCGGTCTGGGATTCCGGGGCGAAGGGGTGGATGGAAGCGAACTCCGGCCAGGAGATGGCCTCCATCTCGGCCGTGGCGTTCAGCTTCATGGTGCACGAACCCAGCGGGATCATGGTCCGGTCCAGGGCCAGGTCACGGTCCGAGAGGCGGCGGATGTAGCGCAGCAGCTGGGTTTCGGAGCGGTGCGTGTTGAACACCGGGTGCTGCAGGAAGTCGGAGGTGCGCTCGACGGCGGGGTCCAGGCCGAAGCCTTCAGTCGAGTCAGTCACGGACGCGCCGAACGCGGCGATGACGTCGGCGACGACGGCCACCGTTGTGGCCTCGTCGGCGGAGATGCCGACGGTGTCGGCGTCGATGGCGCGCAGGTTGACGCCCTTGGCGTCGGCTGCCGCGATGATCTCTGCTGCCCGGCCCGGCACGGAGACGGTGATGGTGTCGAAGAAGGAGGGGTGCAGCACGTCCAGGCCGGCGGCCTTCAGGGAGGCGGCGATGGTCTTGGCGTGGACGTGGACCGACTGGGCGATTGCCTTCAGCCCGTCCGGGCCGTGGTAGACGGCGTAGAAGGAAGCCACGATGGCCAGCAGGGCCTGGGCGGTGCAGATGTTGGAGGTGGCCTTCTCGCGGCGGATGTGCTGCTCGCGGGTCTGCAGGGCCAGGCGGTACGCGGGGACGCCGGCGTTGTCCTTGGAGACACCCACGAGGCGGCCGGGCATGGAGCGCTCAAGCCCCTTCTGAACGGCCATGTAGGCGGCGTGCGGGCCGCCAAAGAACAGCGGCACGCCGAAGCGCTGGGCGGATCCGACGGCGATGTCAGCGCCCTGCTCGCCCGGAGGGGTAATCAGGGTCAGGGAGAGGAGGTCTGCCGCCACGGTGACGAGGGCGCCGCGTTCCTTGGCGTCGGCGATCACGGCGGTGTGGTCAAACACGCGGCCGGAGACGCCCGGCTGCTGCAGGACGACGCCGTTGATGACCCCGTCGGGCAGGCCCTTGGAGAGGTCGGCGACCTCGACCTCGAAGCCGAGGGCCTCGGCACGGCCCTTAACGATCGCGATGGTCTGGGGCAGGCAGTCGGCGTCGAGGACGGTCTTGCCGTCGTGCGCCGTCTTGTTCTTATTCGCGCGGCGCATCATCAGCACGGCCTCGGCCACGGCGGTGGCTTCATCCAGCAGGGAGGCGTTGGCGATCGGCAGGCCGACGAGGTCCTGGACCATGGTCTGGAAGTTCAGCAGCGCCTCGAGCCGGCCCTGGGAGATCTCGGGCTGGTACGGCGTGTACGCGGTATACCAGGCCGGGGCTTCGAGGACGTTGCGGCGGATCACCGGAGGCGTGAGCGTGTCGTAGTAGCCCTGCCCGATCATCTGCACGGCGGTCTTGTTCTTCGACGCCAGTTTGCGCAGCTCGGCGAGGACTTCGACTTCGCTCAGGGCCGCGGCGAGCGCCAGGTCGGCATCCTGGCGGATGTCCTTCGGAACGGCGGTGTCCACCAGGGCGTCGACGGTGTCGTAGCCGACAGCCTTCAGCATGGCGTCGACGTCGGCCTGGCGGCGCGCGCCGATATGGCGGTCAACGAAGGACGTGGAGGCTGGGGTAACAGTCACAAGGAACTCCATAACTCAGGCGGCGCAGGGTACGCCACATTGATTCGGGTTCCTCCCCGCTCTGTATTGGACCTGAGAGTTTCCGCGCAGCCCGCGTTTCAGGGCTCCGCTTGCACCGTCGGTGAGCACAGCATGTCCGGGACACGCCTGCTACTTTCCAGAGATGCCTTGCCGCGGCGGTACATGGGCCTGAGAGATTCCTGGGGAGGGTTTGCTCCTACGGCGCCTGCTTGTACCTACTTGCAGGACTCTCCCGCCGCAGATCAAAGGCGTATTTAATTGGGTGTTCAATCGGGGGTGACAACAGTCACAGCTCTCATTGTCCTATGCCGGGCGCGCGTCCGCAAACTCCCTCCCCGCGGCGGACCCAGGTTACGGGCCGCGAGCCACCCGGCGGCGAATCCGGCGGCGCGAATTCGCCGGAAACGCCCGGAGTCGCCGCAACTTTCCGGCGTACTCGAATGTTTCCGGCGAATTCGGCGGGGAGTAGGGGGTCTGCGGGGAGTAGGGGGTCGGCGGGGAGTAGGGGGTCGGCGGGGGGTGGGGGTGGGCTTCAGCCGCGCAGGCGCTCGACGGCGGCCAGGAGGCTCTGGACGTCCGCCTCGACTTCCGGCGGCGGACCGCCGGGACCCCGCGCCAGCATGGCATTGAAGTACAGCCCGTCCCCCATGCACAGGACGGCCTTCGCCATGGCGGGCCCGACGTCGGCCGCCAGCAGTTCCAGCCAGCTCGCCTGGCCGGCGGCGAAGCGGCGGAGGGTTTCCCCGTGCGCCACCTCGGCGAGCCGCGTGGCCGCCACGAAAACCCGGTCCATGGGCGTGTCCGCCCACACCGAGGACTTGATGAAGTACGCCGCCGCCCCTTCCGGGGCTGTCGCCATGGCCGCAACATCTGCAGCCAGGAGCCGGTCCAGCCGTTCCAGCAGGACCGCGATCATGGCCTCTTTGGTCGGAAAATGGTAGAGCAGGCCACCCTTGGAGACGCCAGCCCGGCGCGCGACGGCGTCCAGCGTCGCGGCGCGTTCACCGACTTCGATGAGCAGGGATTCGAAGGCATCGAGGACGGCCTCGCGGGCGACGGGTTTCCTGGGCATGCCTCCCATCATGCCTGCCCGCCCGCGCATTTCTTAACTATACCGTCCAGACGGTACAGTTATGCTCATGAGCATTTCATCGATCACCGTAGCCACCAGCACTCCTGCGGCCACCGGGCCCCGGGCTCCGTGGCGTGACTGGGTGGCGCTGGCCCTGCTGATGTTCCCCGTCCTGCTCGTGGCCGTGGACAACACCGCGCTCACGTTCGCCCTGCCGGCCATCGCCAGCAGCCTGACCGCCTCCGGCGTCGAACTGCTCTGGATCGTCGATGCCTATCCCCTGGTTCTGGCCGGACTCCTGGTCGCGATGGGTTCCCTGGGCGACAGGATCGGCCGGCGCCGGCTGCTGTTCGTGGGCAGCGCGGGCTTTGCCGCGGTGTCGGCCGTGACGGCGTTCGCGCCGAGTGCGGAGTGGCTGATCGCCGGCCGCGCCGGGCTTGGCCTGTTCGGCGCCATGCTCATGCCGTCCACGCTGTCGCTGATCCGGAACATCTTTCCGCAGCCCAACAGGCGCAGGCTGGCGGTGGCGATCTGGGCCGCCGGCTTCTCCGGTGGCGCCGCCCTCGGCCCGATTGCCGGCGGCTGGCTGGTGGAACACTTCTGGTGGGGCGCCGTCCTGCTGGTCGCGGTGCCGATCATCGTGCCCCTGCTGCTGCTCGGCCCGGCGCTGATCCCGGAATCCCGCGATCCGAAGCCGGGCCGGGTGGACGTGCCCAGCATTGCCCTGTCCCTGCTGGTCATGGTGCCGGTGGTCTACGGGATCAAGGCCCTCGCCACCCACGGGCCGGCTCCCGAGGCCTTCGCGGGCATCGGAACCGGCCTGCTCATGGGCTATGTGTTCATCCGGCGGCAGCGCAACCTGGCCAGAGGCCACAGTGCAGCCCAAAGGACAGACCACAGCACCGCGCCGATGCTCGACGTCAGCCTGTTTGGCAACCGGATCTTCAGTACGGCCATTGTGGCCAACGTCCTGGCACTGTTCTCCTTCAACGGCTTCATTCTTTTCCTGGCCCAGCACCTGCAGCTGCTGGAGGGCCAGTCCCCCTCGGCCTCCGGCATCGCCATGGTCCCGGCCCTTATCGCCACAGTTGTAGCGGGGCTGCTGGTGGTCCCGCTGGTGCGCAAGGTCCGGCCCGGCTTTGTGGTGGCCGGCGGCCTGCTACTGAGCGCGGCGGGCTATTTCCTGGTGGCCTTCGGCGACCACAGCCGGGGCCCGTCGCTGCTCCTTGCCGCCCTGCTGGTGCTCTGCCTGGGGGTGGGGGCCGCGGAGACGATCTCCAATGACCTGATCCTGGGCGCGGCGCCCGCCGACAAGGCAGGTGCAGCCGCGGCCATCTCCGAGACCGGCTACGAAGTGGGGTCCCTGCTGGGCACGGCGATTCTCGGCTCAATCCTGACGGCCTCCTACCAGGGCAACCTCCGGCTTCCGGCGGGCGTGTCCGAACTCGCCCCGGCCGCGGCCACCCGACAGGCCGGTGAAACCCTGGCCGGCGCTGTGGATCTGGCCCGGATGCTTCCGGCGCCCCTGGCCGAGGCGGTGACGGCGGCCGCGCGCACCGCCTTCGACTCGGGCGTGCACGTCACGGCGTCAATTGCGCTGGTCCTGATGTCCGGGGCCTGCGTCCTTGCCGCCGTCGCGTCCGGCGCCGGGTATCCTCCCGGCGCCGGACGCTGCTGTTTAAGGGCTGGTGGGAGCCGGTCCCTACTTGCTGTCGGGGGTGGTCACGCTGGCCGTGGCCCGCATGGTCTCGGCATTCACCATCCAGGCGTACTGCTCAAACTTGGCGATGAACTCGTGCAGCAGATCCGCGGTGGTGGGATCTTCCTCGTCCACTTCGTCATGGACCTTGCGCATGGTGCCGACGGCCGCCTCCAGCGCGGCGACAATCCGCTCGATGGCGTCCTTCGTGTTGATCAGGCCCTTCGGGAACTCGGCCAGCGCTGTGGATTTGGAAACCGTGGAGCTTCGGCCGTCCGGGAGGGCGTGGAGGGCACGCATGCGCTCGGCGAGGTCATCCGCGAATCCCCGGGCGGCGTCGATGATCTCGTCGAGCTGGAGGTGAAGGTCCCTGAAGTTGGTCCCGACGATGTTCCAGTGTGCCTGCTTGCCCTGAACGTGGAGTTCGATCAGGTCCACCAGTACTGCCTGCAGGTTGGTCGTCAATGTGGGTGATGCTTTCATGAATCCTCCTCGATAGAACCGGTGCCGTGCGGGCCGCGCATGCCATTGCTGGCACCCCGGCCGATGCTTCCGACGCTACCGCAGCGCGGCGCCGGGCCGCGATGCTTCTGGGAGGAATTTCTCGGTCAGCTTACTAAGTCGGCTTACTAACCGTTTTTGGGGCGGTTTAGACGGCCTCGTTGAGGATGGGCCCACGCGGGAACACGGCCCGCGTGATGAGGCCGGAGGTGGATTCGGACAGCTGGGCGAGGTAGTCGTTGCGCCGCCTCGGGGTAATCCTGGACTGGGGCTGGAACGGCTGCTCGGGGTCGTCGGCGTAGTGGGCGCTCAGGCCCTCTCGCATGAGCCGGATGGCTTCCGAACGCTGCTGGGACACCGCTGCGTGCGTGGATCCGAGTTCCGCGGCCAGGTCTTTGACCGTGCGGTCGCCGAAGCAGATCTCCTCCACCACGTAGCGCATCCGTTCCGGGAGGGATTTCACGGCGGCCCGAAGGCACGGGAGGCGCTCGTCCGCGAGCACGGAGTGTTCCGGGGTGAGGGTTTCGGCGGCCAGGGTGTCCACCACGAAGGCTTTTTGTCCGAGGCTCTGCCGGCTGACGATGGTCAAGGCACGGTCAGCCCGGCGCCGTCCGGTGCCCTTGCCCAGCCGGCGGTGCAGGAACCCCATGAGGCCAAGCACCGCGCCCAGGGCCACGACTACCCGCGGCCCGAGGATCAGTGTCCGGGCCTTCAGTCCGGACCAGGCTGAGGGGATAGCCGGTGATGGCCGGAAAGTCCCGGGCCTTGCTCAGGATGTATGCCCGGTACTCCGCGGTGAGCTCGACCACCTCGGCGAGGCTTTCGAGCACCACGTAGGCGGCACCGTCGAGCGTCCCCAAGTGCGTATCCGGTATCCGGGCTCTCGTGGATGCGTTCAATGAGGTCCGGATTGACCGCGAAGCGCGTTCCGTTGAGGCGTGTGGCGACGATCATGGGCCGATGCTGCCCTGTGAGGGGAAGGGTGTTCTCCTCCGTACTGTCCGCAGCCGGGGCCCCTTCGTTAGGCGCCGTCGTCAGGCGCCTTGCCAACGTGCCGGTGCCCGGGGGCGGCCGGCGCAGCAACATTCCCCGTGCCAAGGCCGCCGCGCGGTATTAGGGTGGGATCTGACGGGGCCACCCGGCCCGCCCCGTTGGACGCCTGTTCCAGCGCAGTTCGTCCCGTGCAGTTGGTCCAGTGCCAGGAAACGACGGCCGCCCGCCTCATCAGGAAGGCCAGTCATGGCGCCATTTCCGGATTTTGAGCAGCCGTTGAACCCGTTTCCCCGCTACGCAGCCATGCGGGACAGTGAACCCGTTTTCCAGGACCCGGACACCGGCGTCTGGCACGTGTTCCGCTACGACGACGTGCAGCGGGTCCTGTCCGAGCACGCCACTTTTTCTTCCCGGATCGGCGGGGACAACCCCTCCGAAACGGGCCAGCTCTTCGCCGCCAGCCTGGTCAACACGGACCCGCCGCGGCACCGCCAGCTGCGTTCGCTCGTGACGCAGGCGTTCACGCCGCGGGCAGTCGAAGCGCTCGCCCCGCGCATCTCGGAACTGACCGACGAGTTGCTGGAGCCGGTGGTGGCCGGCGGCGCCACGGACCTGATCGAACAGCTCGCCTATCCGCTTCCGGTGATCGTGATCGCCGAACTCATGGGCATTCCGGCCTCTGACCGGGACCGGTTCAAGCTGTGGTCCGACGTGATAGTGAGCCAGACCCGCCCGGGCGCCGACGATTCCGTCCACACGGCAGCCAACCGGGAAATGGCGGAGTACTTCATGGGCATGATCGAGGACCGGCGGCACCGGCCGGGCAATGATTTGATCAGCGCGCTCCTCGCGGCCGAGATCGACGGGCAGAAGCTCAGCCCCATCGAGTTGCTGGGATTCTGCAGCCTGTTGCTCGTGGCGGGAAATGAGACCACCACTAACCTGATCGGCAATGCGGTGCTGTGCTTCACCGAATCACCGGGCACGGCGGAACGCCTTGTTGCCGAGCCTGCCCTGCTCCCGCACGCCATCGAAGAGGTGCTGCGCTACCGCTCCCCCGTCCAGTCCATGTACCGGCTTTCAGCCGTCGACACGACCGTGCGCGGCCGCACCATTCCGGCAGGCTCGCCGATCATTGCCTGGATCGGTTCGGCGAACCGCGACGGGGAGCAGTTCCCGAGCCCGGACGAGTTCGACGTCGAACGCTCACCCAACCGTCACCTCGCCTTCGGGCAGGGCATCCATTTCTGTCTGGGGGCGCCCCTGGCGCGGCTGGAGGCCAGGATCGCGCTGGAGGCCGTGCTCTCACGGCTGCCGGGGCTTGCGGTAGACCCCGACGCGCAGTTGGAGCGGATGGAAAGCATGATCGTCTACGGGGCGAAACAGCTTCCCGTGACCTGGCAGGCTGCCTGACGGCGGGCACGGCGTCAGGGGCGGCGATCGTGATCGTCTCCGGCGCCCTCGAGGGCGGCCCCGAACCATGTCGGCAGGTGGTGGAGCAGGTCGTCCTGGTCGTCGCCGATCCATACGACGTGGCCGTCCGGCCGGAGCAGGACCGCGGGCGCGTCCAGTTCCCCGCTGGCGTCCGCGACGTGGTCGATCCGATCCGCCCATCCTGCCACGGAGAGTTCGCCGGTCTGGTCCAGCAGGAGCCCGCGGCCTTTGCGGGTGAGTTCGTAAAGACGGCCCCGCGACAGGGGAATGTCGCGCAGTCGCCTGCCGAGCAGCTCGGGTCCTTCGCCGAAGTCGTAGCGGACCCCGATCGCGGTGATCTTCTCGGCCAGGAAACGTCTGACGTCCTCGAAGTCCATCAGCTCGCTCAGCAGCCGCCGCACGGCCTGCGGGCCGGGCTCGGTGGACAGCAGCTCGCTCTGGGCGCGGGTGATGGTCAGCACGCCTTCGGCGACCGGGTGACGCTCGGTGTAATAACTGTCCAGCAGCCCGTCAGGCGCCCACCCTTTGACCTCGGCGGCGAGCTTCCAGCCGAGGTTGAAGGCGTCCTGGATGCCGAGGTTCAGTCCCTGCCCTCCCAGTGGCGGGTGGACGTGCGCCGCATCGCCGGCGAGCAGAATACGGCCCACCCGGTATTGCTCGGCAAGCCGGGTGGCGTCGCTGAAACGGGTCAGGGAGCGTGGTGAGTGGACGCCGAAGTCGGTGCCTGCGAACGCCCGCAGCTGCGTCCGGAACTCCTCCAGGGTCGGCGGGACCGAGCGGTCCTCGGCCACGGCCGCCGCGGGCACGACGGCGCGGTACAGGCCGTTTCCGGCGGGGCCTATGCCGAACCCCTTGTGGGTCTTGCGCACCTCCTCGGCCACCGCGGCCAGCTGGCCCGGCGCCGCGGTCACCTCCACCTCGCCCAGGAGCCACTCGGTCTTGGCCGGCTCGCCGGGGAAGCCGATGCCGAGCAGTCTGCGCACCAGGCTGCGTCCGCCGTCGCAGCCGACCAGCCAGCGCGAGCGCAGCCGTGTGCCGTCAGCGAGTTCGACGCTCACCGCGTCCTCGTCCTGCTCGACCCGTGCCACCTCGCAGCCGCGGCGGATCTTGGCGCCGAGCTCACCGGCGCGCTCGGCCAGCAGGCGATCGGTGACCGGCTGGGGGATGCCAAGGACGTAGCCGTGTGCGGTGTCCAGGTTCACCGGCCGGGGCTTGTCGATCCCGGCGAAGCGACCGACGCCGCCGGGATACTGCTGCCCGTGGGCGAGGAACCGGTCCAGCAGCCCGCGCTGGTCCATGATCTCGATGCTGCGCGGGTGCAGGCCGAGCGAACGGACCGCCTGGCTCGGCTCCGCGTCCCTCTCCAGCACGAGCACGTCCACGTCGTGCAGCCGCAATTCGCTGGCCAGCATCATCCCCGTCGGGCCGCCGCCGCTAATGATCACGTCGAAAATATGGAACCCCAATCCCAGAAACTCACTTCCCGGATTGCCCGGCTGCGTGCCGCACCCTGAATGCGGGGGGTGAGCCCGATCAGTACTCGCCCTTGATCACGAAGTAGGAGCCGCGAATAACGCCCGCCAGCTTCGACTTTTGGCGGGCGAACTTGAAGCGCGGCGCCAATTCCTCCGGAACTTCCATGCCGTCGGCAAGTTTGAACCCCACCGCTCTCTTCCCGCCGTCCTCGATGCTGTACATGACGTTGACCGACAACCCCGACTCGTAAAAAACATAGGCCATCCGAAAACCGTCGACTTCGAAGGCGGTCGCCTCCAGCGGGCGGGAGCCGATCACGATCTCGCGTTCATCCCGGAGGATGCGGCTCACCCGGTCAACCACGTCAGGAACTTCGCTCGCGGGGCTCACGGTGAAGGTGTGGCCGTACTTATTCCGGAAATAGCGGGCCTCGTTGGCGCGCAACCCGGCGAGGGCCTCGGAGACGGGGGATGATTCCAAGCCGGCGGTAGAAACGGTCTCAAAGTCAACGATGTACGGCATGTGCCCTCCTGGACAGACGTGTTGGGACCAATGCTAACGCGACGACGTGCTGCCGGACGTCGGAACGCAGGCGCCCCTTTGCCGCCCCTGCGGGCACGATGCGCCGGATGGAAGTCAGGTTGGACTGCTGTTCCCAGGCATCGCGGATCTGGACGGTCTTACCCGGCACGGGGGCGTCGATCGCCTTGCCGTTGCCCAGATGCCCAGATAGATGGAAATGTGGTTGCCGCCGAAGCTCACCCGGAGGTCTCCGGGTTTCGCTTCGGCGGGGGACGCCACATGGCCCCGATTATTCTCAACCGCGCCACCGGGCACTGCACCCAGCTGGTGCTCGACGACGGCCGGGAATCCCGCTCCGGGCCGAGCTCAACTCGCTCAAGCCGACCCGCCCGCCAAGGCGCGCGGCCCTGCCTTGCGACCGGCTTCACCAGCCTCACCAGAAATGGGCCACGTCCACCACGAACCGGGACCCGGTGCCCGGCCCGGGCAGGGCCAGGACCCGGAACGGCAGCCGGGCGCGGGCCCCCAGCCCAATGGTCGAATAGCCCTCGAAGCTGCCCGCCCACGCCACCTGCCGGAAGGTCTGGTAGCCGGTCACGTCAGCCAGTTCATTCTTGTTCGGCGGGTTGTAGGTGGGATTGCCGGCGTCGTCATATGCGGGTGCATTGACCGTGAGCTGAATGAAGGCCTGGCCCCGCAGCGGGACCGGCAGGCCGGACCCGTCCTGCACCACCGCGGGTACGTAGCGGACGCTGTAGCCGGCCACGGGGCCGTTGAGGTCAATGACCAGCCGGTCAAAGCAGTAGTGCTGACCGGTGCGGACGTTCACCACCTTGGCCTGGCTCATGGCCGGATCCATTTTGCTCAGCGACCCCCAGGCCAGTCCGCAGTACGGGTCTGCGGCGGCCGGCGCCGGTGCAAGAATCCCGAGCGCGGCGGCCATCAGAACAGCCGCGAGCAACGCGTTGACCTTTTTCAACTGGATCTTCAACTGGGTCTTCTTCAAGGCCGCCACCCCCTGGTGCTGCCTGACCCTTGGGCTGGCGGAACAGTCAGCGCAGGCCAGACGCTTTCAGCGTAGGCGGGGCCGGCCCGGCGGGCGAGGTCCTCCGCAGTTTCGGCGCCCAACCGTTAGCGTGGCCCGTTGCTGGTCACGGACGGATTGCACGGACCCAGCTCGTGAAGATCGTTCACGAACTGATAACACCGTCAGCCGCAGGCGTGGCCGGGAACGGCGAAGCGCCGGCACCCTCGCGGGTCCGGCGCTTCGTACGGCCTGTCAGTTGCCGGAAGGTTTTAGCCTTCGCAGTCGCGGCAGTACTTCATGCCGTTCTTCTCAAGGGCCACCTGGGACCTGTGCCGGACCAGGAAGCAGGAGGAGCAGGTGAATTCATCGGACTGCTCCGGAACAACAATGACCGTCAGCTCTTCGCCGGACAGATCCGCACCGGGAAGATCAATGCCTTCAGCGGTGTCGTTCTCATCGACGTCGATCACAGCGGTCTGCGCGCCGCCGCCGCGGGACGCCTGAAGGGCCTCCAGCGACTCAGCGGGAGATTCTTCTTCTGTCTTGCGTGGGGCGTCGTAATCGGTAGCCATATCGGGGTTCACTTTCGTTGCTGCGCAGCGCCATTTCAGGCACCTCAGTGAAGCAGTTTAGGACATTATGCATGGAGTAGAGCAATAGTGTGGCCTATCAGACAGAATGAGTCGGACGGGCCCTGGAAACCCGGGCAGCGGCCCCCGGCCGGGGCCCATCCGCGCGGCGGTCGGGCCATTCGGGTGCGGCATTTCAGTCGACCGGCCAGACCACGAGCGTCTGCCACTTCGCTGGATCGGGTTCGACCCCGGGATCGGTGAGGTAGTACTCCCACATTGCTCCTCCCGGGCTCGCGCCGTCCTGCCGCATCCGCGCCATGATCGCGCCGTAAGTACGCTGCAGTGATTCGTAGGGACCGATGTGCATCGCCTCGTAGGCCTGGCCTGCGGGGAGGGTGCCGGCGACAACCGCCGTGTCCGCGCCACTGGGGTTCGTGAAAGGCGCGGCGAGGGGGAACCCCGCCTCCACGTCGACGACGTCGGTCGGCATGCCGCGGTACAGCGCGAACGGGGGCCCGGCCAACTGGACATGTTGCTCCTGCACCGCACCCATGACGGCGGCGAAGGCACGGCCGAAAAAATCCCGCAACGCGTTCATCGGGACTGTCTCATGCACCACCGCCGTGGGCTGTTCCTTGAGTTGGGCGGCCCTGATGTCCGGGGCCGGCCCCGGGTTCGTTTGAGTCATACCCCAGACTCTGCCGCGACTAATCCACGGTCTAGGGCCTTACGGCCCGCGCCCCCAGGGGAGGTCCGCGCCGCGGGAAGGAGCGGTCCGGCTGCCGGCCTTGGACGGCGCAGGGTTCACCCCGAATAAATAAATGAACTTTATTCATATTAGGTCTTGCCCCGTGGGGCCATCGCCCTCAAACTAAATGAACAACGTTCATTAATGTGACGCCCGTCTCACTGGAGTAGCCATGATCGAAATCACGTCCCTCGACACCCCGCCCTCCCTGGCCCGCACGCTGCCCTCCAGCCGGCCGGCACTGCGGATCGGCGTCGTGCAGCATCGCTGGCATCCTGACGCCGCGGCCCTGCACGCCGAACTGGACGAAGGCATCGGGCGCGCCGCCCGGCTGGGAGCCGCCGTCGTCTTCCTCCCCGAGCTCACACTGTCCCGCTACCCCGCGGACACCCTTCCCGAAAATGACGCCGCCCGCGGCGGGACTACGCGCCCGCGGCCCTCGGACATCGCCGAGGACCTGTTCACCGGCCCCACGTTCCGGTTCGCGGCGGACGCGGCCCGGAGGCACGGCATCTGCGTCCACGCTTCGCTGTACCAGAAGGCGGAGAACCCGGACGGCACAGACGACGGCCTGGGCCTGAACACCGCCATCCTGGTGTCCCCCGGAGGCGAACTCCTGGCCCGTACCCACAAGCTCCACATTCCCGTCACGGCCGGCTACTACGAGGACAAATTCTTCCGCCAGGGCCCGGACGGCGACGATGCCTACGAGGTCCACTCCCCCGCCGAACTCGGCGGCGCACGGATGGGCATGCCCACCTGCTGGGACGAGTGGTTCCCGGAGCTGGCGCGGATCTACTCCCTCGGCGGCGCGGAACTCCTGGTCTACCCCACAGCCATCGGCTCCGAGCCGGACCACCCCGACTTCGACACCCAGCCGTTGTGGCAGCAGGTCATCGTGGGCAACGGCATCGCCAACGGGCTGTTCATGGTGGTCCCCAACCGCTGGGGCAGCGAGGGCACGCTGAACTTCTACGGTTCCTCCTTCATCTCCGATCCCTACGGCCGGATCCTCGCCCAGGCACCGCGGGACGAATCCGCGGTCCTCGTCGCGGACCTCGACCTCGACCAGCGCCGGGACTGGCTCACGCTTTTCCCCTTCCTGGCCACCCGACGCCCGGACACGTACGGGCGGCTGACCGAACCGGTACGTCCCGACGCCCCGCTCGGCGCCGACACCAGCAAGGCCACCGCATGAGCGCGTGGCGGATGCCGTCCGAAACGGCGCCCCAGGACCGTGTCTGGATGGCGTTCCCCACCGGCGGCTACACCCTGGGCGAAACAGCGGCAGAAGCCCACGCCGCGCGCTCCGTCTGGGCCGCCGTCGCGAACGCCGTCGTGGAATTCGAACCGGTCACCATGCTGGTGGCGCCGGCGGATGTGCAGACCGCGGCGGACTACCTCCACCCGGATATCGAGGTGGTCCCCGCCGCGCTGAACGACGCCTGGATGCGGGACATCGGCCCCACGTTCGTCCTCGACGACGGCGGCCGGCTCGGCGCCGTCGACTGGGTCTTCAACGGCTGGGGCGGCCAGGACTGGGCCGCCTGGGACAAGGACGCGATTGTGGCGTCGGCCGTCGCGGCCCGCTCGGGGGCCAGCCACCTTGTCTCGCCGCTGGTGAACGAGGGCGGCGGCATCCACGTCGACGGCGAAGGCACGGTCCTCGTCACCGAGACGGTCCAGCTCGATCCGGGCCGCAACCCCGGGCTCAGCAAGGCCGACGTCGAAGCCGAGCTGGGCCGGACCCTGGGCGTGAGCCACGTCGTCTGGCTTCCCCGCGGCCTGACCCGGGATTCGGAACGGTTCGGCACGCGCGGCCACGTCGACATCGTTGCGGCCATCCCGTCCCCGGGCACCGTGCTGGTCCATTCCCAGCAGAACCCGGCACACCCCGACTTCGAGGTGTGCCGGGACATCATCAGCCACCTCGCCACCACCCGGGACGCGGCCGGCCGCGAATGGAACATCATCGAGGTCCCCGCCCCGGCAACCCTGACGGATGAGGAGGGGTTCGTCGACTACAGCTACATCAACCACTTGGTGGTCAACGGCGGCGTCATCGCCTGCACCTTCGGCGACCCGATGGACGAAAAAGCCTTGCGCATCCTTGGCGACGCCTACCCCGGCCGCAGGATAGTCGGCATCGACGCCCGTGAGCTCTTCACCCGCGGCGGCGGCATCCACTGCATCACCCAACAGCAACCATCCGTCCCCCAGAAAAAAGGTCAGCAATGAGTCAGACTATCGGCCGCGAAGACGGCACCATCACGCACGACGTCGTCGATCCGGCCGGTTCCAAGCACGGCATCTCGGGCAAGGGGCTCAAGGGCGGCCAGCTGGGCCTGCTCGCCGTCGTCGTCCTCGGCATCTCCTCCGTGGCACCCGCCTACAGCCTGACCAGTTCGCTGGGACCCGCCGTCGGCGCCGTGGGCCTGCAACTGCCGGCGATCTTCATTGTCGCGTTCATCCCGATGATCCTGGTGGCGTTCGCCTACCGTGAGCTCAACGCCGATTCACCGGACAGCGGCACCACCTTCACGTGGGCCACGAAGGCGTTCGGCCCGTTCGTCGGCTGGCTGGGAGGCTGGGGTCTGCTGGCCGCCAACATCATTGTCCTGTCCAACCTGGCCGGCGTCGCGGTGGACTTCTTCTACCTCTTCCTGGCCCAGGTGTTCAACAACCCGGACCTCGCGGACCTGACCTCCAACACAGCCGTAAACATCGTGACGTGCCTGGTGTTCGTGGCACTGGCCGTCTGGGTCAGCTACCGCGGCCTGCACGCCACCAAGCTGGTGCAGTACACCATGGTCGGATTCCAGGTCCTCGTCCTGGGCATCTTCGTCGTCATGGCACTCACCCACGCCGCCTCGGGCGACTCGGGCACCGCGATCGCCTTCAGCTGGGACTGGTTCAACCCGATGAAGATCGGCAGCTTCGAGCAGTTCGCCGCCGGCATGTCACTGGCCGTCTTCGTCTACTGGGGCTGGGACGTCTGCCTCACCGTCAACGAGGAAACCAAGGGCGGCAAGGGTACCGCCGGCCGGGCAGGAACCACGACGGCGGTCGCCGTCCTGGCCCTATACCTCGTCGCGATCGTGGCCACCATGATGGTTGCCGGCACCGGAACCGACGGCATCGGCCTGAACAACCCGGACAACCAGTCGAATATCTTTGCGGCACTGGCTTCCCCCGTCATGGGCCCGCTGGCCATCCTGATGTCCCTGGCCGTGCTCTCCGGCACCGCGTCGTCCCTGCAGTCCACCATGGCCTCTCCCGCCCGCAGCCTGCTGGCGATGGGCCACTACGGGGCGCTGCCGCCGCGCTTCGCATCCGTCAGCAAGCGGTTCGGGTCCCCCGGTTTCGCAACGGTGATTGCCGGTGTGATCTCCGGCGGCTTCTACGCCGTCATGAAGGTAGTCAGCGAGAACGTCCTCAATGACACCATCATGGCCCTGGGCCTGATGATCTGCTTCTACTACGGCCTCACTGCCTTCGCCTGCACCTGGTACTTCCGGCATAGCCTGTTCTCCAGCGTCCGCAACTTCTTCATGCGGCTGCTGTTCCCGGTCCTGGGCGGCCTGGTCCTCACCGTGGTCTTCTTCCAGACCGCCGTGGACAGCTGGGCACCGGAATTCGGCAGCGGCTCGGAGGTCTTCGGCGTGGGCCTGGTGTTCATTCTGGGGATCGGCATCCTCGCCCTCGGCGTCGTGATCATGCTGGTCGCCGCGAAACTGCATCCGGGCTTCTTCCGGGGCGAGACCATCCGGAAGGACACCCCCGCTCTGGTGGTTCCGGAGTAGCCTCCCCGCAACGACCCGCCGGCCCGGGTGAACCCGGAGCCGGCGGGTTTTTGCGTGCGTGCGTGTCCCGCATAGCTGCCACCTCCCCATGCTAGATTCACGCTGTCTGCATTTCCGCGGGCTCTAGCGCAGCCTGTTCCGGGCGCGGCAATTTGGGGGAAATTTTTATGCTGCTATTCGACCGCGTCCGGCCTCTATCAATTCCGTTGTTCCTGGTTGTGGTCATAATGCTTTCCCTGACACCGCTTGCCCCCGCCTCCGCCGCGCCGGATATGACGACGGCGGTCAGTGCAGCGTCCGCCGCGCCGTTGACGACCGCCCCCGTGCCGACGGTCACGGGCACAAGAAAGGTCGGGTACACCCTGACCGCGGTCCCGGGCATCTGGGGTCCGGCACCCGTCACTCTGACGTATCAGTGGAAGGCGAACGGCGTCGTCATCATTGGCGCGACCGCCGCCACCTACAAACTGGCCGCGGCGCAGGCCGGCAAGGCCCTCACCGTCACCGTCACCGGAACCAAGACCGGCTACACCACCGCCGCGAAGACCTCGACCCCCACCGCGGCCATCGCCGCCGGCTCGCTCGGGCCGGCCCCGGTGCCGACGATCACCGGCATGACAAAAGTCGGCTACACCCTGACCGCAGTCCCGGGCACGTGGGGTCCAGCTCCCGTCATCCTGAAGTATCAGTGGAAGGCGAACGGCGTCGTCATCATCGGCGCGACCGCCGCCACCTACAAACTGGCCGCGGCGCAGGCCGGCAAGGCCCTCACCGTCACCGTCACCGGAACCAAGACCGGCTACACCACCGCCGCGAAGACCTCGGCCGGCACAGCGGCTGTCACGCCCGCGGGACCCGGCGTCGACGTGTCCTGGCCGCAGTGCGGCAAACCGCTGCCCAAGGGCCAGAGCTTCGCGATCATCGGCGTGAACAACGGCCTGGCAAACAACACCAACTCGTGCCTGACCACCCAGCTGTCCTGGGCCGCCACGTCCACCGGCGGGACCGGCCAGCCCCTCGTGGCCCTGTACGTAAACACCGGAAACCCCGGGACCGCCGGCTCCTGGTGGCCCACCAGCAACACCTATGCCGGGAAGACCGTGGCCAACCCGTACGGCCAGTGCACCAAGGGCTCGGTCGGCTCGGCGTGTTCCTATATGTACGGGTACGCCAAGGCTTACGACGACGCCACCATCCGCGGGGTCAAGAACCCGGCCTCCTACACCTGGTGGCTGGACGTCGAGACCGAAAACACCTGGTCAACGAACAAGGCCGCCAACAGGGCCGATCTGGAGGGCATGGCCGCCTACTTTGCCAGCATCGGCGCCAAAACAGGGCTCTACTCGACCGGCTACCAATGGGTACAGATCGTCGGCGCGGTGCCCTCGACCAGCAGCCTTTACGCCCAGCGAAGCTGGCTTGCCGGCGCGAGCTCCCTCCAAAACGCCAGCAGCATGTGTTCGGCAGCGCCGCTGACAGGCGGCGGGAAAGTCACCATGACCCAGTACATCTCGGGCGGCTTCGACTACAACAAGTCCTGCATCTGAGTTCCAGGCTCCGGCCAGCCGCGCCCCCATTTCCGGGCGTGAAAAACCCCTCCTCCCCGGCAAAATCACTGGGAAGGAGGGGTTCGTTGGGCCTCACGGCCCGACGTTCAGCAGTTCCGGGTCTGTCTCGGTCTCAGCCGCTGCCTCCGTCGCCAGGTGCGCGCCATTGCGCCGACGCAGACGCCTCTCCACCGCAAAACCCGCCAGGCCAAGGATCACGAATACCACAATCACTGCGTAGTTCTGGTACCAGGGCGCTTCCGGCTGCCGCGGCCATGCGATATTGACGATCTCAAAACCCAACCACAGCAGCGCCGCCAGGTTCACGACTGGGCCAAGAACTCCCAGGCTGAAGGGTCCGGCCTTCCACGCTCCTTTCAGCCGGACTATCAGCGCGGCCAGCACTGGGAATATGAAAGCCACGTAGAAGCCCGCCGTTGCGAAGGCAATAAGGGCGCCATACACCTGCGATGCCGACAGGGCAAGAACAATCATTGACGCGGCCGCGGAGACCAGGAGGGCGTTGATAGGCAGCCGGTCGGTCTTGCTGAGACGCTTCAGAACCTTGGCCGCAGGCAGGGCATCCAGCCTGGCGAATGCGAAAATCGATCGCGATACAGCTGCCTGGAGCGCCACCGTCCCGGCGATGAATCCCAGGACGATGGTTACCAGGAGAGGTTTGGTGATTCCCTCGCCAAGGTTGGCAGTGAGGGTTGTGGTAATCGGGTCCGGGTCTGCCCCCGACATGGCGGCACCAATATCCGGGATTGCGAGGAGCAGTGCCAGGCACGAAAACGTAATGACAGATGCCACCGTGATCAGGGACGTCAGCACTGCCCGCGGCACTTTGCGTTCGGGAGACCGGACTTCCTCGGCAATGGCACCCGCACTTTCAAAACCCACAAACGACCAACCGATGATTGCCACCGCGGCAAGAAACGGCCCAAAGACATATGCGGTGGTGTCCGGCGCGGTTCCGAAAGACTCCAGGATCGTGCTGAGGGAATTTCGGCGATGGAAGATGATCAGTACCAACCCGACTCCCAGACTGGCAATGACCTCGCACACGATGCTCACGGTCACCAGCAGGCTCAGCCATTTCCGTCCGGCGGAGTTGGCTATGGTACTCGCCAAGAGGATGACGGCGCCCAGCACGATTTTCGTCGTCGTGTCAGGCTGCTCAATGCCGAGCAGCGAGGCAAGAAATGTGCCACCACCGAAGGCTACAGCGGCAACTGTGATGATAAGCGTCCAGATGTAGGCCCATCCTGCGTACCAGCTGTAGGTGTGCCCGAGAAGGGACCTGGACCAAAGGCAGACCCCGCCGGCAACAGGCCAACGTGAAGCGAGCTCGGCAAGTACGGCTGCAACCAGGGCCTGGCCCAAGAGGACCACCAACAGACCCCACCAGAAGGCCGGTCCTGCGGCCATCAGGGCCAGGCCAAATACTCCGTACAGGCCGATGATGGGCGACATGAAGGCAAACGCCAAAGAGAAGGAGGACCAGAACCCCATCTCCCGTTTGAGTTGGAGGGATTCAGGATTAGGCGTCTGTGTTGGACCAGGTGCGTCCGACAACAGCTGGGACGGGGAGTTCATTGCGATGAGCCTTCTTTCGCTGGGACGGTCTTAGGGGGTGAAGCTTCACGGCGCGCGGCGGGCGTGGCTGATGAGCGGCCCAGGGCTTCGCCCTGGGCCTGTTGTGTTTTGGGATCACCAATGTTCGCCGTGTTGCACAGCTCAGTTGTCCGGATTCAGTAGTCCGGATTCAGTACTCCGGATAGAGCTCCGCGGACGCTGTCACTGGATTGAGGGGCTCGGCAATCAATGCAGGGTCACCGAGTGCCGCGTCCGCGAGCGCCTCGCACGTCGAGAAGCGGACGTCGCCTCGTTCAAGCGCAGTTTCGACAACGGTCCGCAGCGCCTCCAGCCGTCCTGCCCGCCCCGTGAGGAACGGGTGGCAGGTGAGCATGAATAGGGCACCATGACGTCGCATTGCGTCGATCTCGTGAATCCACATGTCCGCCACGACCAGTGGCGACTGGATGATTTCCCCGATCTTGGGTTCCGGAAGGAAGGCATACTGCTCCCAGTCATCCAGGCTCCAATGTGGAGGGAGTTCCGCGACTGTCCCTGAGGGGGTTTCAATGAGGTACGGGACGTCCGCATCCATCAGGCTGGAATCGTATTTCAACCCGTATTCAGCTACCAGCGCCGGCGTCTGCCACGAGGGCTCCCACATTGCGGCGCGATGCCCCTTGGGAGAAATGCCGAAACGCCCGAGTGCGGCAAGCGCCAGATCGAAGTCAACGCGTTCGTCGTCGAAACTCATGTTCACCGCCGTGCGGTGGGTGTGTGAGTGGTGCGCGATCTCATGACCCGATTCCAGGACCTGTTCCACCATGTGGGGATATCGCTCCGCGGTGACGCCTGGAATGAAGAATGTCGCCGGCTGCTGCACATCCTTCAACATCTGGAGAATCCGGGGAACACCCACCTTGGGTCCGAACGCCTGGTGAGTCATCGCCATCGCATTGTCGGCATGGCGGCGGCCGGCGGCCAGGATCGGGGACTCGGCGTCGACGTCGAAAGTTAGCGCGGCAACGCACGCCGCCCCCTGCCTCCAGCCGTTTGTATCGAAGGTCATGATCGCGCCTATCAGAAGAATCAGGAGAAATGGGTCAGGAGAAAAGGCTCAGAAGTCATGGGTGGAGAGCCAGTCGGCGTAGTCGCCGAGGGCCCGCTGCAGCGGCCAGGCCGATTCGTAGCCGAGATCCGCGGCTGCGGAAGCGATGCTGAAGTGGCCCTGCAAGTCCAGGGTTGGATCGGTCCCGGGCCCGATCTCCACGGTGGCGTCCGGGAATGCGATTCGAACTTCTTTGACGACGTCGCTGAGTGTCCAGTACTCGCTGCCGGAGATGTTGTAGGCCAGGGGCCTGGCCGAGGCCGTTTCTGGTGCCTGGACTGCCGCCAGTATGGCAAGAGCGACGTCGCGGACGTAGACCAGGTTGTAGCGGTGGTCGGCCCCGTGGTCCTGTGAGAAGGAACCGTCGCGGACAACGCCGCGCATGATGTCCCGCATGACTTCATCCATGCGGTTTCCGGGTCCGTAAACCTGGCCGATGCGCAGGGAGATGACGTCGATTCCATACCTGTCGCCGTAGACCTGTCCGAGCCATTCCCCGGTAACCTTCGTCACGGCGTAAGGCGTCGTCGGATTTACCGGCTCCGATTCGAGAACGACCGGTGCTGAGGTCTTGCCGTACACGCACTCCGAAGAGAAGTTGATGATCCGTTTGACGCCGTGGAGTCGGGCCGCCTCGAAAACCGCCACCGTTCCCTCGACGTTGGCAGCGAACGTGGCCAGGGGAAAGCTCAGGGAATAGGTCGGGTGGGATATGGCGGCGGTATGGACGATGGTGTCGACGTCGTGCTCCTTGAATACCTCGAGGAGACGAGGGATATCAAACAGTTCGCCCTGGACGGAAACGACGTCGGGGCGTGGCGCCTCGATGAAATCCCGGTTGTAGCTGACCGTTCGATGGCCGGCGTCGGCGAGTTCGTTGACTATGTGGCGTCCGGTGAATCCGGCACCACCTGTGACCAGCACAGAGCTCATGTGATTTTGCCTTTCAGTACATGCGTTGGATGTGGGATTCAATGCCCGAGGGGGAACGTCGTGGTTCGGCCACCGTCGACGACAAGGTTTGTTCCCGTGACATATGAGGATTCAGGACCCAGGAGCCACAGCGCAGCGGCTGCAATCTCCTCAGGGAGGGCGAATCGGCCAAGGGGTACGGAAGCTTCGTCTCTGGCGCGTTCTTCTTCGTTCGCGAACTCGGCCGCAAGCATCGGGGTATCTGTCGTGCCCGGCGACAGTGCGTTGACCCGGACGCCGGCCGGTGCGAGTTCGGCGGCCAAAGACCGCATCATCGAAAGCACGCCGCCCTTGGTGGCGGTGTATGCCGTGTAGCCTGCCTGGCCGACGAGTGATAGCTCGCTGGCAGTGCAGACGAGCGAGCCGCCGCCGTTGGCTGTGAGCGTTCGCGCCGCTGCCCGGGCGACGTGGAAAGTGCCGGTCAGGTTCACCCGGATCAGCCTCTGCCACAGCTCGTCGGACGTTTCGGCGATCGGCGCAACACTGGAGATTCCTGCGGCGTTGAAGGCTCCGCTCAGTGCTCCGAGTTCTGCTTCCGCCTGGGCGAAGGCGCTGTCGACCTGCAGGGACTCCGACACGTCGGCTTCGAGGAAGATCACAGGGCCGGACAGTTGGCGTCGTGCGTCTTCAAGCAACCGGTCGGGGAGCCCGACGGCGGCGACCTTCGCCCCTTGGGCCAGAAGGGCCCGAGTGGTCGCTAGACCGATGCCGGAGCTGGCTCCGGTGACGAGGTAGGCCTTGTCCTGAAAATGGCTCATTTCTTCTCTTCCCGCATTCCGCATTGGTTGTGGCAAGGCGGGCAGTATGCCCCCGGTCACGATTCGGGGGCATACGCCGGAATTGCCGGTTTAGCCTGGCCAGCTGATTTAGCCGACGAGGGCCCGCGTGTGGTCGTTGAGGAACATGCCGCGGGGGTCGAATTCCCGGCGGATCTGGATGAAAGTGTCGAGCTCCGGGTAGAGACGCTCCAGCCGGCTCCTGGTCATGAAGTGGATCTTGCCCCAGTGCGCACGTGGCTCGAATTCCTGCAGCACCGCATCCGCATCCCGGAAGAAGGGCCAGTAGTCTGTCCCAGGTTCGGTGGTCAGGGTGATGACGGTGGTGTCGCGTCCTTGGAACTGGGACATGTAGCCTTCGTCGGCTTTCACCCAGCGGACCTCAACGGGGTACTTCTGGTCGGAATGCCTGGTGCGGATCAGCTCCTGGACAGCCTCGACGGCCGCCAGGCCGTGTTCGCTGGGAACGAAGTACTCGAGTTCATGGAACGGTGTGGTGAATCCGCCCGGGTAGATGCGGTACGACCGGTCCAGCCGGGCACCTTCGATGCGGGAAATTTCACGCTCGTCCTTGACCTCGGCGATGTTGTACCGCTTGGTGTAACTGCGGTTTGCCATGCTCTGGCCGGGCGATCCGGGCAGGTCCAGCAGCTCACATGAATCGTCATCCGGGCACCAGAGGAACGAGTAGTGCCGGTTCCCGTCGATGTCGGCCTGCCAGGTTGCCGCGGTCTCGGCCCACGTGGGGTAGGTAATCTCCTCCTGCAGGTAATAGCGGTCCTCGACCGCCAGTTCGACCTCGAGGAAGATTCCGAGCGTCCCCAGGGCGACCTGGGCGGCCCTGAGTTCGCGGAGCTGCCCTTCACCGATTTCGACGATTTCGCCGTAGCCGTTGATCAGCCGGACCCAGCGCAGTGCCGATGAGAAGCTGCCCAGGTTCTTTCCGGAGCCGTGGGTGCTGGTCGCGAGTGCCCCGGCGATCTGCTGTTTGTCGATGTCGCCTTGGTTGCCCAGTGCCAGCCCCTGGTCCCACAGCACATCGCCAAAGGCGTTGATGGTGGTGCCGGCCAGGGCCCTCGCACGGCGCCGCATGAGGTCGGTTCCGGTGATGGCCGAGAGTGCGGACATGTCCATCAGGACGCCGCCGGTCTGAACAAGCGGAGAGGACGAATGCCCTGAGCCGACCGCGCGTACGGGCAGTCCTTCGCGGATGGCGAACCGGACGGCGTCGAGCGCCTCCTGTTCATTCCGCGGCCGGACGGTGAAGGCCGGCGTGGCGCTCTGGTTGCCGCCCCAGTTGGTCCAGGTTACGTCAGTCCCGAAGGGAGCGGACGGGGTTGCGGCGCGCGCCGCCGACGCGGAGTGGGGATGATTCGTGGTGGTCATTGCTGAGCTCCGATCCTGGTCTTAAGGCTCATGCGCCGTGGTTGATCATGACGTGCTTGGTCCGGGAGTAGTCGTCCAAGGCATACAGCGAGAGGTCGCGGCCGTAGCCGGATCCCTTGAATCCGCCCCACGGAACCTCGCAGGCCAGCACCAGGTGTGAATTGACCCAGACGGTGCCGAAATCGAGCTGCTTCGGAACTCTGAGCGAGAGGCTCGAATCCCGGGTCCATACCGAGGCGGAAAGGCCGTAGGGGCTCTCGTTGGCCCGGGTAATGGCCTCTTCGGTGGAGCTGAAGGACTCGACGGTGACGACGGGGCCAAAGATTTCGTGGGTGGCAATGTGCGCCCCGGCCGGTACGTTGCTGATCACTGTGGGTTCAATGAAGTAGCCGGGACCCTCCAGGGCAGAGCCGCCGATGGCCACCTGAAGGCCGGCAGCCTTTGCCTCGGCGAGCGATTCCTTCACGCGTTCGAAGTGGGGGCGCGAAATCATGGGACCGATTTCGACGTCGTCCCCTGCGCCCGGAGCGCCGACGACGAGGGTGCTGACTTCACGTACCAGGTGCTCGGTGAACTCCTCAGCTACGGACTCGTGGACCAGCACGCGGCAGGCGGCGCCGCAGTCCTGGCCGGCATTCCAGAAGCCGGCGTTTCGCACGCCGGCGGCGGCCGCGCGGAGGTCGGCGTCGGGGAAGACAACAACCGGGGCCTTACCGCCGAGTTCCAGATGGACTCGCTTGACGGACCTGGCCGCGGTCTCCGCCACTGCCTGTCCGCTGACGACGCTTCCCGTCAACGCAACGAGGGCGACATCAGGGTGTTCGGAGAGTCGCTGCCCAACGGTTCGGCCCTTTCCCGTCACGACGTTGAGAATGCCGTCGGGGATGCGTCCGGCTACAAGTTCTGCCAGCTTCAGCGTCGACAACGGAGTCTGTTCCGAGGGCTTGAGGACGATGCTGTTTCCGGCGGCCAGGATGGGCGCGATCTTCCAGGCAGCCATCAGCAGCGGGTAGTTCCAAGGGGTGATGACGCCTACGACGCCGACGGGCTCCCTGAGGATGACCGAGGTGTGTCCGGTGGCGTAGTCGCCGCCTGCCATGGAGGTCAGTGTGCGGGAAGCTCCGGCCATGAACCGGAAGGTGTCGACGGTGCTGGAGACATCGTCCTCCGCGACGGTCCGCGGTTTACCGGTGTTGGCGGACTCGATGATTTCGAACGCTTCACGGTTGGCTTCAATGATGTTGGCGATCAGGGAGAGCACCTCGGACCGTTCCTTTGGTGTCGTGGCGCCCCAGGACTTCTGGGCCGCCACGGCCGCCTCAACCGCGACGTCCACATCCGAGGCTGTGCCTGCCTGCACCGATGAGATGACCTGCTCCGTGGTGGGATCTACGACGTCGATGAGCCGGGTCGAGGAACCGGGAACAAACGCTCCACCGATGAAGTGTCCCGCCGGAGGCAAGACGCTGGCACAGCTTTGCTCCGCGGAAGAGCGTCGGACGGTGAACTGCTCGAGGTTGGTGAGTGTCATGGTATTTAGCCTTTGCTTTCTGCGCCGGTCTCGGCGTCGGGAGTTTGTGTTGGGGGCGGGCGATATGCCCGCGGTGGGCGGTGCACGCCCGGGGTGGGCGTTACGCCCGCGGCGCCTCAATCAGGTCAGTTGCGAAGGCAGGCGACTGAAAGAGGGCTGCTTCCGCGTTCTTCCGGAACACCCGCGCCGCAAAGTAGTACAGGGGTGCAACGACCACCAGGCCAACAATCCAGGAGACGTCCACGCCGTTCATCGCTGCGGCAATGGGGCCTGTGAACATCGCTGTTGCCGAGAACGGAACCTGGATCAGTGCGCCGGCAACATAGGCTCCGATCGCAACCCAGTTGAAAGTTCCGTACACCCCGCCGTCGCGCTTGAAGAAGTCTTCAACCCGGTAGTCGCCGTGACGCAGGAGGTAGTAATCGACCAGGTTGATGGCCGTCCAGGGAACCAGGACGTACATCAGGAAGGAGAGGAAGTTCGTGTAGAAGAAGATGAAATTGTCGCGGGCGAACAGTGCGATCGAGAGGGCGAGGGTGAAGAGGAGGATCGCCGCAATGGTCCGGGTCTTGGCGTGGGGCAACCAGGTCGGCCTGAACGTCTGCCCAATGGTGAGCGTGCACAGGACCCCGCAGTAGAGGTTCATGGCGTTCGACGCCGCAACGCCGAGGCAGAAGATTCCGATGATCACCATGGTCCATGGACCTAGCATGGCTCCCAGGCTCCCGACTATTTCGACGCTGCTGCCATCGCCGATCAGTGTCAGGGCAAGCGTTCCCACCAAGGCACCCAACACCATCGGGAAGAGTGTTCCCAGGACGCAGCCCGAGTAGGATGCCCAGAACGCCGGGCCCGAGCCGGTGCCCTGAGGCATGTAGCGGGAGTAGTCCGAAACATAGGGAGCGTAGGCGAGCTGCCAGAGGGCGGAGACGGAGATGGTGGCCATGAAGCCAACCCAGTTGAAGTTTCCCTGGTCCAGGAAGCTGGCCGGCAATCCGTGGACGGCCAAGATCCAGATGAAGGCCAGCACCAGCGCCAGACCGGCCACGATGCTCAAGATGCGTGCATAGGCGTGGATGAGCCGGTAGCCGAAGATGGTGGCAACGACGCTCAAGACGCCAATGATAATGATGCCTGCGTCAACACTGATGCCCGGGCTGACCGCGGCCAGTGCCTGACCGCCAAAGACGAGATTCGCCGCAAAAAACCCGACGTACATGACCACCACGATGACAACGATCAGCAGCGCCCCGTACGAACCGAATTGGCCGCGGGTCTGAATCATCTGCGCCACGCCCAGCTGCGGACCTTGGGCCGAATGCAGTGCCATGAAGATGCCACCGACAAGGTTTCCAATGATGATTCCGACGATGGCGGGCACAAAGCTGAGCCCGAACACCGTGGTCGCGAGTCCCCCGGTCACGATGGTCATGATCATGATGTTGGACCCGAACCAGATGGTGAAAAGGTCCCGTGCTTTGCCGTGGCGTTCGTCGGCGGGGATGGGCTGAATCGTCTTGTCTTCGAGCCGGGGCACCTCGGCCGCGACGGCTTGAGTGGGGTGCGTGCTCATGATGCGTTCCTGGAGTTCATGGGAACCTCTTTGTTCTGTCCCGGCACTTCGTCGGGCACGGGATCTGATGTATCAATCATTCGTGACTTTTGTCACAGTGGAAATCCGGCGATTGAATAGACGCCGTAAACCTGTTCGTACATATGTACAAAGCAGGCGCGATGCCCAGCCCTTTGTGGCTCAAACGGTGGCGGCTTGCAGCTCTTGGGCGACGTTGGCGGAGGCCTTGCTGCGGTTCACCATCAGGGCGAGGAGGTCGAAGACGAGGGTCGCCGCGGCAAGCGTGGTGATGTCTGCGTGGTCGTAGGCCGGAGCGACCTCGACGACGTCTGCGCCCACGATGTTGATGCCGTCCAGTCCGCGGAGCAGGGCCAGCAGTTCGCGGGAGTGGAGCCCGCCCATCTCGGGAGTGCCGGTGCCCGGCGCGTAGGACGGGTCGAGGACATCGATGTCGATGGAGACATAGACCGGGGTGTCGCCCAGCCGCTCTTTGACGCGCTGGATCGCGGCCGGAACCCCGATGACGTCCAGATCCGAGCAGCGGATGATCTGGAAGCCGAACTCGTGGTCGCGGAGGAAGTCGTTGCGGTCATAAACCGGGCCGCGGATGCCCACGTGCATCGACTTGTCTTCGACGAGAAGGCCCTCTTCGAAGGCCCGGCGGAAGATGGTTCCGTGCGTGACCGGCTGGTCGAAATAGGTGTCCCACGTGTCCAGGTGTGCGTCGAAGTGGAGCAGGGCCACCGGACCGTGGACCTTGTTCAGCGCCCGCAGCATCGGGAGCGCGATGGTGTGGTCGCCGCCGATAGAGATGAGCCTCTTGCCGGAGCCGGCGTCGCCGAGGAGCGGGAGGGCCTGCTCCTCGATCTCGCGGACTGCACGGCCGATGTCGTAGGGGGTGCAGGCGATGTCACCCGCGTCAACAACCTGGGCTTCGTACACAGGCTCGACGTCGAGCTCCGGGTGGTAGCCGGGGCGCAGGAGCCGCGACGCTTCACGGACAGCGGCCGGACCGAAGCGGGCGCCCGGGCGGAAGGAGGTACCGCCGTCGAACGGGACACCGACAATCGCAATGTCATAGTCCGGCACGCGGTCGATCTGAGGAAGCCGGGCAAAGGTTCCCAGGCCCGCGTAGCGAGGGACTTTTGTTGCGTCGACGGGGCCGATTGGCTTGTGCGTGGTCATGACAGGGGTCCTCCAGTTGCTTGGGTTCAGCCGGCCTGGCAGATGTCCTTCTCTGAGCTGAGCTTCTGCGCCGGTTGAGGTCTATGCCTTAACTATTAGTGATCGGCGTCACGCGGTACATGCGCCGATTGACTACAAATAACCGAGGGGCTTATACATGTGTATAAGCGGCTTGGGGATGGCCTCCGGACATACGAACAGGAATCACACATGGCGATCACCGTGGCCGAACTGCTGGCCGAACCCCAGCTGGGCCTGACCCTGCTGGCGGGCTCCGCGGGCCTGGGCAACCGGGTCACCTGGGCCCACACCTCCGACCTCCCGCGCTTGTGGGAATGGATCACCGGCGGCGAGCTCATGATGACCAACGGGCTCTCCATTCCCGCGGATCCCGACGGGCAGGTTGAGCTGGCCGAGGCACTGGTCAACGCAGGTGCCAGTGCCCTGGCGATCGGCGAGCAGATGCATGCCCCTGAGCTCCAGCCCCAGTTCCTCGAAGCCTGTGACCGCCTGCCGTTGCCGGTCATCAACATCCCCTACCCGCTGCCGTTCATCGCCATCGCACGTTCGGTCGCGGAGTCTTCACTGCTTGAGGAGTCCCGCAGACTGCGTCAGACGGCCCGCATCTATGACTTGCTGCGGCTGGCGGGGCCATCTGAGAACCAGTGGCTAAGCCTGATCCTGGGCATCGAAGCTGAACTCGACGCCAACCTCTTCGTGGTTGATCGACGCTGCCTGCATGCCTGGCATCCGGGAGGCCAGTCGCTGCCGCCGGACCTCAGGCAGCAGCTTGAACCGCTGACCAGCAAGTCGCCGGTCGCCAGCAAGAAGTTCCAGTGGCACCGTTTAGGGGACGGCAACCTCCTCATGATGGATATTCCGACTCACGCCAATGCGCTTCTGGTGGTGCTGCCGAAATCCGAACCACTCCCGGATGCGGTGGTGCTGCTCCATGCGGCCACAGTCCTTGGACTGGAGCTGTCGCGGACGGTACTGTCCCTCGAGAACCAGCGCCGGCTGGGTGCGGAGTTCCTTTTGCAGGCCTTCGACGGGCGCCTGGGCATCGCCGACATTGAAAGCCGGCTCCCTGAGTTCGGGATTTCGACACGGGAATTCCTCATCATCTCGATGTCGAGCGAGGACGGCGAGAGTCTGGCCGGGATCCACGTTGATCTTTGGCGACACGGGTATCCGACGGCGTGCCAGCGCAGGTTCAATACACTGCACTTGGCTGTCGCCTCAGACTGCACCGACGATCTTCTGCGGCATGCCGCCCCCCTGGACGTGAGGATCGGGATCAGCCGGCCTTCCGCGGCCGCTGGAACGCAGAGAGCTTTGCAGGAATCGATGTGGGCGCTTGGGACGGCATCGAGCACCGGCGAGCGGTTGGTCCGCTACGCCGAGGGACCCTCGTGGCTGGGGCTCACCAGCTTTGAGGAAGGGAACGCACTGGTCCAGCGGCTGCTCGGACCCATTTTCGAATACGAACAGGGAGAAAACGGGGACCTCATCCTGACGCTGAAGACGTTCCTTGACATGCAACGGTCCTGGCAGAAAACGGCGGCGGCCCTGTTCGCGCATCGGCAGACCATCATCTACCGCATCCGGAAAATCAGTGAGCTGACAGGCCTTGATATGACCGAAACCTCCACGCTGGCGCAACTCTGGTTTGCCCTGCAGATCCATGAAGCCATGGACCTCCAGGGCAATCCGCGGCGTCTGCCGACGGCTGAGGTCAGCACTCCACGACGTTGACGGCGAGGCCGCCCATGGCGGTTTCCTTGTATTTGGAGGACATGTCCTTGCCGGTTTCGCGCATGGTCACGATGACCTCGTCCAGGGAGACCCGGTGCGTGCCGTCGCCCCAGAGCGCCATTTTGGCGGCGTTGATGGCTTTCGCGGCGGCGATCGCGTTGCGTTCGATGCAGGGGACCTGGACGAGCCCGCCGATCGGGTCGCAGGTCAGGCCCAGGTTGTGTTCCATCG
>NZ_JBFUJK010000024.1:0-36489 GCF_056401395.1 Arthrobacter sp. P4_F11 | reverse complement strand
GGCGGACGCTTCCCGCGTTACGCCGCACCTAGCTTGGCGCCCGGCCCTTCGCCCTTGGGCAGCCCGAACGACGCCAGATGACCCGGCAACCGCCGAGGTCGAATAAGTCAGCGTGGGCGCCCTTGGAATCACGCCGGGCCAGCCAACCAAACCGCCACCCCACAGACACGTCAGAACGCCCGGCCAAACATGCGGCGCGCACTGTCATGCCCGGAGCATGCACTTGACACGACCTATAGCCAGCTAGGTGCCGTCCGTAGCGCTCCTCGATGGCAGGCGGAGTAGAACGTTGTGGGATCAGTCGGCCTCTGCACGGCGACAAACTGGGGGATGGGAGTCAGGGTTTCGGCCAGGACTCTGCTGACGAAGCGCAGGATATCCTCGCCGGCCAAGACCCCGGAAGCCGAAGTCACCGTCAGATTCGGCAGGGTGAACGAGCCGCTGTCGAGTTCGCCGTGCCATGGACGTATCGCAATGTCCAGCTCGAGAATGCCTGCATCCAGCCGTGAATCGCCCGCGGCAATCGGCTTGAGCGGCTCCGCCGTCGGACCTCGCAACAGCTGCTTCCTTGGTGATCGGGGCCGGCACGCAGTAGAGCTTCAAGTCCTGCAATGGCGTCGTCCAGCCGCGGGCCGCGCACCAGTCGTCGAGCTCGTACAAGTGCCAGTCGGGCAGCGTCTGCCGATCAAGGATTGAGTCGTCCTCGGCGGTCCGAACCTTTGAGACGGCGGGGACTGCCGCGGCGCCTCTGAGGTGCCCCAAACCGTAGCCGAGGGGCGCGCACCTGACCCCAAAGACCGCTGGATGCGCCCAGACAAGTCGCCTCCGGCTCGCCGTCACACAACAGCACGGCACCGTTCGTGTCCGCCACCGGGCGTGGCTCTCGTACCGAGGAACACGATGTCCCAGAGCGGATGATTCGGGTCGTCGATGACAATTCGGAGTTCAATGCGCTCTACGTATTCCTAGGAACCCGGTACGCTGACGACGCATAAGTATTCGGACAAATGATTGATTCAAATGGGGACAAATGGGCAAAATGAAGGGCAACCGCCTCAACACGGCTGCGAATGTCGGCACTTTTGTAACAAGCCGCCAGCAGTTGGAGCAGCAGAGGAGGATGGCAGCGGACACCAGTGCGCTCCTGGAGATCCAGAAGCAGCAGGCCTACGAGGCCGACTATGACCGGCTGTTGAACCGCACCGACCGGGCCGTGGCAGAGGGGAGTATGACGCGGGGCCAGGCGGACTATGCACTGCTGACGGTCCGCACCGACCGGGCCGTGGCCGAGGGGCGTAAGAAGCCGAACGATGCCTTCCATGAACTGCTTGTGGCCCGAGCCCACCTGGATGTGGCAGAGGGGCGACTGACTCGCTACGAGGCGGATACCCACATCGAGCTCGAATGGTACAACCATCTGAACCCGGCTCCCAAGCCAGGAACCCGGGTCACGCATTCGTTCGGTGCCATGCTCACCGCGAGCCTCGGCGCCGCAACGGCCGGGTGGTACAACAAGGAGATGGGCGTTGCCCGCCGCTGGGACGGGGCGAAATGGACGTTGGAGACCATGCCTGCGGCTGCAGCAAAGGAGATAGCCCGCCACGAATGGCTGTCGGTTACAGCTAAGGGGCAGGTCCAAAAGTCGCGGACGACGGCCGGAATCCTGGGGATCCTGCTCGGCTTCGTCGGCGCCCACCGCTTCTACCTGGGCCACAAAGGCTGGGGCGTGCTGCAGGTGACCCTGTTCGTCATGACGTTCGCGTTTACCTACGGGATTGTGGGGTTGTGGGGTCTCATCGAGGGCATCATGATCCTGTGCAAGGCGAAGACGTTCAGCCGCGACGCCTCAGGGGTGCCGATTAAATAGGTTGTTGATCATGCCTCTTTTCCGGCGCTGGCCGTACACGAGAGGCATGAGCGAGACGTTGTGGCCACTCCCACCAAGGGGGTGGCCACAGCCGTATATATCCAGGCTTGCACCGGTCTTGGTTGGGATGGAATTGCCATCGACCTTCTCGCCGCTGCAGTCACCGACGTTTCCTGCGTCTAGCGGGAACGGCACACCCGCTGCAACTGGATCGCTCGGCACGCGCTGCGCGCTCGGGCCCGGACAGCAGGTCCGTTCCCTCTGCTCGGCGAAAACTAGGGGAGCGGAGCCAGACTTTCCGCCAGCACGCCGCTGACGAAACGCAGTATCTCCTCGCCGGCCAGAACTCCGGACGCCGAAGTCACCGTGAGGTTCGGCAGGGTGAACGAGTCGCTGTCGAGTTCACCGTGCGATGGGCGGATCGCTATGTCCGCCAGTTCGAGGATGCCCGCGTCCAGCCGGGAGTCACCGGCGGCTACAAGAAGCCCTGATCCGCTCCGCCGCCGGACCTCGTCAACAGCGGCTTCCTTGGTGACCGGAGCCGGTACGCAGTAGAGCTTCCGGCCCTGCAACGACGTCGTCCAGCCGCGGGCCGCGCACCAGGCGCTGAGCTCGTCCAGGTACCCGTCGGGCAGCGCCTCCCGGTCGACGATCGAGTACACAAAGTATTCTTCGGCGGTCCGGACCCTCAGGACGGCGGGGACTGCCGCGGCGCTTCTGAGGTGGCCCAACACGTCGTCCAGGGGCGCGCAGTCTGACCCTAAAGACCGCTGGATGTGCCGCGACCAGTCGCCGTCCGGCTCGCCGTCGTGCAGCAGCACGGCACCGTTCGTCGTCACGGCGTACCCGCGGCCGGAGCCGGGCAGTCGCACCCGGGAGAACTGCGCGCGGGTGCGGGTGGTGACGGGCACGAAGACGCTCCGCTCGACGATCCGCTCCAGCAGCTCCTCCGCTGCCCGGGTCATGAAGGACAGGGGTGCTGCGTCATACACCTCGGCAACCACCATCCGGGGCGCCACGTGGTCGCTTCCCACGAGCGCCATCGAGTTCGCCGAATAGATCAACGTGCGGTCCAGGTCGCTGGCCACCATGACCGGCCCGCCGCTTGAGTGAACGCTCATACGTCCACCACGGTCTTGCCATCGGCGCCGGTCGCTCCCGGTGTGTGTAGCGGATGGATCAGCCCGACGCAGCTGTAGGCCAGGTCGGGTACCTCCAGCACTTCGACGCCGCGCTGTTCGGCCAGGTGCAGTACGTGGGCGAGTTCCGGCAGAGCCTCGGGGCGCACCAGCACCTTCCAAGGAACGCGCCGCAGGAGGACCCGCGTGGTTTCACCGACACCTGGTTTGACCAGATTCACGTTGTTTATGCCGAAGCTGCGGCTGATTTGCTCGACGGCGGACCATCCGGACCAGTCTGCTTCCGGGAGCCCGGCGATGTCAGACGGGGCGTGGGCTGCTGCGCGCAGGACGTCGTCGCGGACGCCGGGGAACTGCGCCGTCACGGCCGTCAGGAAGTCACGGGAGACGTCGCTGCCGGAGAGCTCCGAGTAGAACTTGGCCCCGTGGAAATCGCCGGGGCCAATCAGTGCCTTGTTGAAAACGGTGCGTGAGACGAGACCGGAGACAGTCGAGTTCAGGCAGGCCGAGGGGACCAGATAGTCATCCCGGGTGCCGAAGATCCGGACGCAGTGCGCCGGGTCCGCGAGGACCGCAAGGTCGGGACGGAAGGCCGGCCCGTCGGTCTGCCGGAAGAGTTCGACGGCGGCGGCGAGTTCGCGGGCGATGGCTCCCTTACCGGTCCAGCCGTCGACGAACATGATGTCATCGGGGTGGTGCCGGGCCGCGAGATAGCCGAGGGCGGCCTGGTCGATGCCGAGCCCTCGCACGATGCTGATGGCGTAATGCGGCAGCTTCAGTCCGTGGACTTCCCAGGCCCAACGCTTCATCAGGATGCCGACGGGAGTGCCGGCGCGGGCGAGGGAAACCAGCACGGGTGCGTTGCCGCGCAGCTTCAGGACCTGCTCGGTGAGAGTTCCGACGGCATGCGCGATCCGGACGGCCGAGCTCACCAACGCGGTCTGGAACAAGGCACCGTACTCGGGCGAAGGTTCGAACTCCTGCGGCAGCGATTCGGCGTAACTGGCTTTGCCAGACTGGATGGCGGCTTCACGCACTTCCCTCGGCGCTTCGAGTTGAGCGGAACTCAGGTCCTTCAGTAGCCATTCGACGTCCTCCGGCAGATAGGAGCCGAAGTCGGGGCCGATCAACGGCGTCGGGAACGGAGGCTGGCCCGGCAACATGACCAGCCGGACATCGTCGGCGCTGCCAGCGACGGCCTCGGCGATCTTGCCGGGACCCAAGAGCCCCGACTCCGCGGTGCCAGGTTCCGCCATGATCAGTACCGTATCGAATCGTCCTTCGGGGTGCATGAAATTGTAGGCGAACCGGGGTCCGGGCCCGTCCGCAGCGTCCGCGTCGCTGCCAAAGGCAAGCGCCGAACGGATCGCGTAGTCCGGTTCGTCCAGCGCCGCAATCGGTGAGCGGGTACTGGTGGAATACCGGATGTCAGCGTCAGGGCGCAGATCCTGCAGCCGGGCGGCAACCGCCAAAGGCAGCGCCATGAATTCCTCCGTGGCGAGGACCAGCACCCGGGCCCCCGTTCCGCCGCGGCTCCCAAGTGCCGCCGCCAAGGCTTCCGCAATGTTCGCCGCCTGGTCCGGATCGGGGCGCCCGCCAACGCCAAAGCGGGCGCTGCGGATTGGTGGCACGATTCCGTGCAGGTCCAGCAGCCGGATCCGGCCCGGCCCGGGGACGGCTGCTGGCGGGAGCGGGATGCTGCCGATCAGTTCCGCCGCGTCCAATGCGAGCGTTTCCGGCAGCTGGATGCTTCCCTGCGCCAATGCCACGGCGCTGATCCGGGCGCCGAGTTCGCGTGCCAGTTCATCGAGGCGGTACCGGTCTGCGGGGGAGCGCAGGTCCACCAGGGAGGCGACGACGTAATGGCCGTGCGGGGCGGTGCGGTGCAGTTCGCGGATGGTGTTGATAATCGTGGCACCGGTGCTCAGCTCGTCATCCACCAGGACTACGGTCTCGGCGAGGTCCAAGGCAGCACGGCTGGTCGGCAGCAACTGGTGAGAAGTTGCGTGCGAATGCGTTTCCTCGAACGCGCCGTAGGGTTCCACACCGCGGCTGCTCTGTCGGGTGGAGTGGATGTAATAGGTCCCCAGTTGTCCGGCCACGAGCTGGCCCAGCCCGGTGGCCGTTTCCGCATAACCAATGGTCACGACGCCGGCAAGTTCTGTTTGCCATAGGGCGAGCAATTCGCGTAGGCCGGCCACGTCGGCAATCCTGCTCCGGCGGCCGTCGTCGTTAAGAGTCGGGTCGCTGCCCAGGGTAGTCCCGCCATCCAGCAGGCGCGCCAGCCTGCCCCCGGCCTCGTCAATGACGGCGGTCAGTGATCCGGCCCCGATGTCCGGACCGGCAGCCGAGGGGCGTTCGAGTTCCCTGCGGACCAAGAGCCCCAGAAGCTGCCCCGCCGACGTCGCGATTCCGGGTTCGGTGGGGACGTGCTTGGCGAGCACCCGGGAGACGAGCAGATGGGCCCTTTTGGGATTGCGCCGCAGCGCCAGCCCGACCAAGGCCTGTACGGGCAGCACGCTGCGACCGGGGTCGGAAGCCAGTTCGACACCGAGGGCATCACGCACGTAGCCGCCGCTCCAGGGAGTATCCGTGGAGAGTTGTTTCACCGCATGCTCGCTTCCAGTAGTTCGACAAAGCTGACGCCTGGCCTTGCGACCCCGAAGGCCCTGGCACGCAACAGGGTGCGCTCCGCCCATGCACGATGTGGTTTCAACTCATTCATCTTGTTTCCATAGGACGACGCCTTTACACCTCCGCCTGCACTCCCGGCTATGTCGAGGGCATCGAGGTATTCCTCGTGGCTCACGACGCACATGGCGTGCACCACTGGCACGTGGCTGGGATGGATGACGGTCTTGCCCAACAGGCCGTTCGCGAGATCCAGTTCGATCTCGCGAATCAGTCCGTCCAGGTTTTCCATCAGGATGCGCTTCCGGAGTTCGCCCTCGTTGACGGCTTCAAAAGGTGTGGACCGAAGTTGGGGCCGTAGGACCCGTTCTGTGTTGACAAAGTGCTCCCACACAGGACCGGAGATGACCCAGCCGTCATGCGGGCGGCCGAAGATGTTCACGACGTCGCCAATGATGTTCGCGACGACCTTGACGTTGTAGATGGTCAGGTCGCGAGAACGCCGCAGGCCAAAGGCGCTGGACATGTCCGTGGCACCGATCCGGACGCACAGCACCAGTTCACGGAACTCTTCGACCAGGGCCAGGTTTTCTGTCAGCACCCGGACGCGTGACTCCAAATGGGTTGTCGAAAGGTCCTCGATGATCGGCATCGCCCTCAGGGACTGTCCCTTCAACCCCCCGGTGCGTCCGGCTTCTTCGTTCAACAGCTCCAGTGCCGCCAAGAAGGCACGCCCGCGCCCTGTCTCGTTCTCGAATTTGGGCAGGACGAAGCCGTAGACGACTCCGAGAGCCTCGCCTGCCCTGCGTCCGACGTCGAGCAGCTGTTCTGGCGTACGGCACCGGATGAAGATCAGCGGGAGCTCGTCCCGATTGTCCAGGGACAGTTCGGCCAGTGCAACGAGCAGGTTCTCCTCCGCGGCTGGCACTTCCTCGTCGGGAACGGCGTCCTCGAGGCAGATCACGATGCTGAGGCAACCTGCCCCGGATTGTTTCCGGATTGCGTGTGCCAGTGAGCTTCTCGTGGCCGGCGAGTACAGGGTGGCCCCCAGCGCGACGGCGAGCAGGCCGGGGTCCGAGGTGCGATGAAGCAGTTCGGGGCGCAGGTGGAAGAGCCGATCCTTGACGGATTCGGCCAAGGCTTTGAAGTGCTGCATTGTCCCCTAGTTTTATTGCAGTAGTGCGCTGCCGGATCAGCGCAGGAGGACCCGTTGGTCCAGTGGAGTGGTCATTGAGAAACCGAAAACGGCCCAGATGGCCGCGTCGGAGGCGTCTGCCGGGACAAACTCGGCGCGAAGCTCCAAGAGCGCACCGACCCGCACGACGTACAGAACGCTCCGCAACCCAGCATGGTTCCGCACCGCGGCGGCGGCGCCGTCGAAGACTCCCACCGTCAGCGGGGTCTCTCCCGCGACGAACAGGGCGCGGCGCAGGAGCCGCATGTGGCGCAGGGACACGATGCCGGCCCCGTCCTGCACGCCGGCCAGGGGCCGGTTTCCGGGGGTGAGTACGGCGGTGCCGGCCTTGTGCCCCTCCACGTGGTGGGCACCCGTGGTGAGCTGCTGGTCTTCCCAGGCCACCGAGCGAACCCCGGTCACCAAGAGCGAGCCAATCGCGGATTGCCTTGCGTTGAGGCGAGCTACCGGGTTGGCTTCCCCCAACTCGCGGACACTGCCAAAATCCGGGGCCGGGAACAGCCGCTCCGACGTGGCCGGCGCGGGCCGGGGCCCTGGCTTTGAAGCCACTGTGGTCTTCGCGGACGGTGGGGGAGCCGGGCTGGCACCGAGCGTGAGTCCGCTGGAACCCGCCCGGCTGGCGCCAAGATGTAAGGACATGGCTGCACTTTGCGCAGTGGGTCGAAGGGGCTCAGGCTGCGCCGCTGCTTTCCGGCGCCGACTGAGGTATCCGATGTCGGTCCGGAGCGAGGTTCGGTCTAGAGCCATGCTCAGAGCTTCAACTTGAAGTCGGCGGCAACGGCTGCGAGCCCGGCTTCGTACCCCTGGCCGAGGGCACGGAATTTCCAGCCCCCGGCATGCCTGTAGAGCTCCCCGAGAATCATGGCGTTGATCTTGTCGAGGTTCCCCCGCGGCACCGTGAAACGAAGTAGCTCCCGGTTTTGGGCGGTGGCGACCCGCAGGTAGGCGTTCTTGACGGCCCCGAAGGTTCCTGGTCCCCGCACCTCAGGATCCACGTAGAGCAGCACGGCAATCTTGTGGACCGTCTCGGGCACCCGGTTGAGGTCGACGTCGATCTGTTCCTGATCTTCCGCTCCCGCGAAGGAAATGCTGCCATCGGGGCTGGCGATCTGGTTGAAGAAAACCAGATGGTCATCCGAGATGGCGCGGCCGTCTGTCCCGCACATGATCACCATCGGAACTAGCTCGGCCTGCGGGCCCCGGCTAGGGACCATGTCCCAGCCGATTCCGAGCAGCACTTTGTCCAGTCCGGGGTTCTCAGCAGTGAGGGCGGCGTTGCTGCCCGCGACCATCGAAGCCACTAGCGTCCTTCCAGATGAAGACCATCAATATCAAACTTGTCCCTGAGGAACTGGCCATGGACAGCCAGTTCCGTTATGGCGCCCGTGCGGACCTGATTGTCCAGGTTCTGGACGGTGGAGTAGAGCATGTCGAGCTGTTCCAGCAACACAGCCGTGTCGGTCGATTCGTCTCGCCGAGACCCGGCGGCCAGCATTAGATAGGCCCGCAGCGGGGACGGAAGATAGTCGGTGATGACCGCGTTCAGCAGCACGCGCTGCTCCGTCGATGCACCTGACCGGCCGATGTAGCCAATGAGGGCACGCAGGATGTCCGCCAACTGCAGGAGTCGTGATACCACAATGGTGGGCAGTTGCGCGCCGTTGCCCAGCACCGTCCGCCGCAGCTCTTCGAGCGCGGCCCCGGTGACTGCCAGTTCGTCCGCAGCCGGATCCGGGACAAGTGGAGACTCGGCCCCCGCAACGGCGGCGGAGCGGGGTGCCGCTCCGCCGCCGAACAGCGAGCCTAAGAAATTTGCGACCATAGCCCGTAAGCCTATTGCTCAGGGCTGACGACCACTAATTCCCCTCCTGCTGCCGCACCCTGTCCAGGTACGGGCGGGCCCGCTCCAGACCGTTTTCGAGGGCATGCACGGTGCCTTCCATGCTCTTGTTGGCCTGGGACCGGAAGGTGTCGATGGCGTCCATAGTCTGGAAGACGTTGTCGAACGCTTTCTGCAGCGTTTCCACGCTGACACCGGAGGTCGCCGCCTGCTGGTGGATCCGCGCGGTCTGGTCCTTGAGCATTTCGCTGGTCTTGAGGATCATGTTGTTCGTCGTTGTATTGATGGCGTCGATCTGGTCTAGCACCATCTTCTGGTTCGCCAAGGCCTGGGCCACAATGACGGCGGTCCGCAGCGCGGAGATCGTCGTCGTGCGTGCCCGTTCCACGCCCTTGATCAGCTCGGTGTTGTTCTTGCGGATCATGTCGATGGCGAGATAGCCCTGGACCGAGACGGCCAGCTGGGTCAGGATGTCCTGGTGGCGCTGGCGGATCGGATACAGAACGTCAGAGTCGAGTTTGCCCGCCTCTTCGATCTGGCCCTGCATCTTCATCTCGTCGATCCGGTTGGCTGTTGCCGTGTCCAAGGCCTTAGCAAAAACAGCGTATTCGCTGAGCCCCTGCATGGTGTCCCACAGCTGGGTCTTTTCCTGCGCAAGGGAGGCGTTGTCCTTCAGCAGCGCGTCCTGGCCTGCCATCAGGGACTTGATGATCTTATCGAGCTGAGTCTGGGCACTCTCATATCTCTGGAAGTACTTGGCCAGCTTGTTGCCGCCGGGAATAATACCGAGGATCTTCCGGCCGACGCCCAAGTCAGCGTTGTTCGGCGTCAGGTCTTCCACGGTGGAACGAAGCTCACCGAGCGTAGAGGCAACCTGCACCTGGGCGCTGCTGCCGGACTTCTTCGCACCGGCCAGCGAGGTGGAAGAACGCTCCAGCAGCCGGCTTGAAGTGTTGGCGGATGCCACGAGCTGCTGGCCGCCAAGCCGGTTGATGCCATCGATCTTGCTGGAGTATTCGGGGCTAAACGGGCTCATAGCTGACACTTCGGTGATGAAGGCACGAGCCTGTGCGTTTATTTCCTGCTGGCGTTCGGCCGGAACCGGAACCATCCCGGGGGCATCGTCTTCCTTGACGATGCCCGGAGCCTCGGGAGCGTTCAGCACGAGGGGGTTCGAGGCCGACGTTTCAGGCGGGGTGAGTTGCATGCTCATTTCGCTTCTCTCTTTCTGTGGTCTCGGGCTCTTAGCCGAGCTGGACGCCGAAGTCCGCGGCGATGCCGGCGAGGCCTGTGGCGTATCCCTGGCCGACGGCTTTGAACTTCCACTCGCCGTTGTGGCGGTAGAGCTCTGAGAAGATCATGCAGGTCTCCGGCGCCGCATCTTCGCTCAGGTCGTAGCGGACCACTTCCGCGTCACTTTCCTGGTTGACCACGCGGCAGTAGGCGGACCGCACCTGGCCAAAGTTCTGGCGGCGGGTGTCAGCCTGGTCGATGGAGACTACGAAGACAATTCGCTCAACATCTGCGCCCACGGCCGAAAGCTCGACGGCGACCACTTCGTCGTCGCCGTCGCCCTCACCGGATCGGTTGTCACCTTTGTGGACCACCGAGCCGTCGGCTGCCGCCGGCTGGTTGTAGAAGATGAAGTCCGCGGAGCTTCGGACCTTGCCGTCGGCACCGAGCAGGAGCGCCGAGGCATCCAGGTCGAAGGCGTCACCCGTAGTTGTGCGGGGATCCCAGCCCAGCCCGACCAGAACCTTGTTCAGCCCCGGATCGGTCTTAGTGAGCGAGAGGTTACTGCCTTTGGTAAGAGTCAGGCCAGCCATAGTTGTTCTCCTTGTTCAGTCGGGTGAATGTGCGGTGGTGGCCCGACGTCGCTGGGCCACCGGCTTCTAGTCCAGCGCGATGCCGAAGTCCGTGGCCACGCCGCGGAGGCCTGAAGCGTATCCCTGCCCGACGGCACGGAACTTCCACTCGCCACCGTTTCGATAGATCTCGGCAAAGATCATGCACGTTTCCGCTGCAGCATCTTCTGTGAGGTCGTACCGGACAACCTCATTGTCCGTTTCCTGGTTCACGACCCGGCAGAAAGCATCGCGTACCTGGCCAAAGTTCTGGCGGCGCGCCTCCGCCTGGTCAATCGACACGACAATGACGATCTTTGCGATGTCGGCGGCCACGGCGTCGAGGTCAATAAGGATTTGCTCGTCATCGCCTTCACCCTCACCGGTGCGGTTGTCGCCCTGATGCACGATCGAACCGTCGGGCGAAGACAACTGGTTGTAGAAGATGAAGTCATCATTGGAGCGGACCTTGCCATCGGCGCGGACCAGCAGCGCTGAAGCGTCGAGGTCGAACTGTTCACCTGCGGTGGACCTCGGATCCCAGCCGAGTCCGATCATGGCCTTGCGGAGCCCGGGGTCGGCTTTGGTGAGGGACAGGTTGCTGCCCTTGCTCAGAGTCAGGCTAGACAAGAGGTACTCCTTCAGTTAGTTGTGTACGTTCAATAGGGCTAAAGAACGCTGGTCCAATCGGGCTAGAGGGCAGCTGCCGCGGCGCCGAGGACATCGCCGGCTGTGCGTCCATTAGCCGGCGTGCCGATGGCCTGGAAGTTCCAGACATTGCCGTTCCTCGAAAGCTTTGACATGACCATCGCCGTGTACGGTCCCGATTCAGTGAGGCCGTACCGGGCAACTTCGGGGCTACCTGCCACCGAATCGTCGATGACGCGGCAGAACGCGTTCTGGACCATGTCGAAGGTCTGCTGGCTGTAGCTCGTGATGACAAAAACGATGTGCGTGACAGCCGGAGAGACGTTCGGCAAGTTCACCAAGAGCGTCTCGTCGTCGCCGTCACCTTCGCCCGTCAAGTTGTCACCGGTGTGTCGGATGGATCCATCTTTGCTGGTGAGCTGGCCGAAGAAGACCGTGTCGAGGTGCTGGCCTCGAGCATCAAACAGGAGGGCCGACGCGTCCAGGTCGATCTCGACCGTTTTGGTCCCGCCAAAGAACCCCTTCTTGGCGGGGACCGCGGAATCCCACCCGAGACCCAAACGGACGTTCGTCAGCGAATCGCCGTTCTTCTTCGTCAGTGACAGCGACTGGCCTTTTTGCAAACTCAAACCCATGTGATGCCTCGCTTTTCGTCGTAGTGGTGGTTGTTACTTGGCGTTTACTGCGGGGGATTAGCTGTTCGCAGGCTCAAGTGCTTGAGTCTGCTCGGCGGCACGTGCCCGTTTATTGCGTCGAACCGAGCCAAGGAATGCCGCGCCGATAAACACGACTCCGATGAGGCCTGTAACGATCTCGTTGACGGGGACCACGATGGTGACCAGCAGGATGACTGCCAGGGCGCCGATGGCCCAGTGTGCGCCGTGGTCCAGGTATTCGAATTCGTCCAGCGTCCCCTGCCGAACCAGGAATACGGTCAGGGAGCGGACGAACATAGCTCCAATGAAGCCCAGTCCGAGGGCAATGATGATGGGATCGGACGTGATGGCGAAGGCTCCGATGACGCCGTCGAAGGAGAACGATGCATCGATGACTTCCAGGTAGAGGAAGAGCATGAGGGCGGCCTTGCCGGCCAGCTGAGCCGTACCGGAGGGACCCGAGTGAACCACGAGGTCCGCATCCGCGGCATCAACGTCGCCGTCCTCATCGACGTCGAACAGGTTTCCAAGGCCGTTCACGAGGAAGTAGGTGATCATGCCCAACAGACCCGCGAGCAGGACGATGCCCTGTTTCTCACCGGCCACAGCCCCGGCGATGGCCAGCGCCGCCATACCGATGATCAAAGACGCGCCTTCGAGTTTGCCCAGCCGGGCAAGCGGGATCTCGAGGAACTTGATCCACTTGATGTCACGGTGGGCCAGGATGAAGTCCAAGAACAGCATGAGAAGGAACATTCCACCGAAGGCAGCGATCTGCGGGTGTGCCTCGTGCAACAGGTAACCGTAGCTGCCCGGAGTGTGCGGGTCACCCTTTTCCATCGCCAGACCGACGGCTTCTACCGGATTCAGGCCCGCGGTGACTCCCACGATGAGCAAGGGGAAAAGGATTCGCATGCCGAAGACGGCGATAATGATGCCCACGCTGAGGAACATTTTCTGCCAGAACGGGTTCATCCGCTCGAGGATTCGTGCGTTGACCACCGCGTTATCGAAACTCAGGCTGATTTCAAGAATGCCCAAGATAAGGCAGAGGATCAGTGCCTGTGGGCCCCCATATAGAAAAGCAACCACCAGAGCAATGATGGTGACGGCGAACGACCAACCGAATGTCTTGAGGAACACGCTGGAACAACTCCTGGAACGAAAGGTCCTGGCTCGTCAACGACGGCAGGACGGCGAGAAACATCCCGGAAGTTATCCCCCAAGACTTCGTGGCAACATCCTAACCGCACGCTGCGCCGCTTTGTCCTGCGACGCCCCCATGTTTTTTGATTGTGATCGCACGCGTCCCGCGCCTCGCCGTCGCCGTTGACGAGGGAATGCGGATAGACCTCGTGGACGACGGCCGACTGCGCCCGCTCGGCGGCCGGCGCGAGAGATGCTTTCTCGCGCACCAGCCGGACCGGGAGCGGGCGATAATTGCTACTCGCAGGCGACGCCGTCGCCGTCACGGTCGAGCTTGCGGCTGTAGCCGGGCTGGCCTGCATAGATCGGGGCGGCCCCTGCTTGTCGCACCGCGGTGCAGTTGGCGTAATACGCTGCGGCGGGGGCCGGTGCCGGCGGTACATAGGGTGCCGGCGCGGGTGCCGGCGGAACATAGGGCGCCGGAGCGGGCGCTGCGTGAACTGGCGCGGGAGTATGCGGAGCCGGTGCGGGTGCCTTAGGTGCCGGAGCAACCACAGCCACCTTCGCCGCGGGTTCAGACGCCTTTGCAGTCTCGGCGGCCTTTACCACAGTCACTTCCTTCTCACTGGTCGGCACCAACTGGCCGGCGCAGTCCGCTAGTACGCCGGCCATCGCGTCGTGCTCAGGCTGCGTCACCCACAGCCCGTAAGTCGCCTTAACGGAGATCTGTCGTGCAACGTAATTGCAGTGGAAACTGTTGTTCGGCGGCAGCCACGCGGCAGCGTCGCCGTCCCCCTTCTGGACGTCGGTCGGTCCGTCTGTGGCCTGAAGGTTCAGGGGATCGTTGGCAAACGACATGCGCTGAGCTTCCGTCAACTCCTGGGCGCCCTTAAGCCATGCGTCACCCAAGGCGACAACATGGTCTATCTGGACGGCGCTGCTGGTCTCGGGGCCTCGTTGGAAGCGGATGGTCGTAGCTGTGTAGGGGTCGGCTAGGATTCCGCTCTCGACCTTGCACGTCGAGTCGTTCGTGAAAACTACCTCGGTCAGGTCTCGCTTGAGCATGTCGTTCCGAGTGTCACACCCGTTCCTGTCGACATCCGCCCACGCCTGGCCGAACTTGACGCGGTCATCGTAGTCCGGCGTCGACGCGGATTCCTTGATGGGCAGAGCGGCGAGGAGGTCCAGTGCCTTGGTGGCGTACGCCGGTTGGGCCTTGGGGGCTGTGTAGCTGACGCCTTTGGCGAGTTCTGTAACGCTGTCGGGGTCCAGTGGTTCCCCCGTGTCCGTCGGCGATGGTGTTGGGGAAGGGTCGGGCGAGGAGGTCTGCGACGATGCGGCCGAAGCGCGGGCTGCTTCTTCTGCTGCTCGCTTGTCATTCGCCGAAGCTGCCTCGGCAGCAATGCTTTCTGCCGACCGGGGCGGGAGGGTCATACCGCCGACGACGAAGAGCACCAGAGAGGCCGCAAGGACGACGCCGCCAACTTTTCGGCTGCCGGGCAGTCGTGCCCACGAGCGGCGGCCCGTGACCACGACGTAGAGGCCGGTCAGCGCGGCAAATATGCCAAGGAATATGAGTGCCCCACCGAGCCCGCCGCTGCCAGCTCCCAAAGCCATGGCCCCCAGAGCAAGTGCTCCGACCACGAATGTTGAACTTTTCGGCTTCCGTGGAGGCTTGGGCGGCTCAACGTATGAATCCCGTTTGCCCAGGAGTGATTGGAACCTATTCAATTTGTCATCCCCATGTTTTCGGCCCCAAAGCTTTGCTGCTGGTGCCCGACCTTTGGCGCTGTAGTGCGCCATGGGGAGTATATGGCCTTGCAACCACTTCGATTCATTTTCGTCAGACTGTTTCGTCGATGTAAGTGATCCCTCAAGGAGGCGATCAGCTTCGCGCCAAGCGGCCCGCGCCTACGGGCGCCGTCCAGGGGGCTGGCTCATACGCAACAACTCTCGATGCTGGCATGATGCACAAAAGCGTGGTCTTAATGTCGAACGTGGCACTAGGTGGATAGTCTTGCGCTATCTTGGCGAAGGGCAACTCAAGAGGGCTCGCGAATTAATGGGGGTGGAATGCCGCAATTAGGCAGGCCAGTTCAAGAGGTGGCCGCCACGATTCGAAGAAAAGCGCAAATTTCCGCCCCATTTGTAGCCATATTGTAGGCAATACTCATCGAAAAGGACTCAAACATGGCACTTTCCCTCGACAAGATAAGCGAAAAGGCCCCGGGCCTTCTCTCACTGGCCAAAACCGCATCACAGGCCGTCGATCGCTCCGGGCTGAACGGTCAAAAGGCCAAGGTCGCCGTCGCCCTGGACTACTCAGGCTCCATGTTAAAGGTCTACAGCTCAGGGGCTATGCAGCGTCTGGTTGAAAAGGCGCTGGCCCTGGCAACCCAGTTTGATGACGACGGAGCCATCGACTTCTTTATCTTCGACTCCACAGCGGCGTACTTGGGCGAGATCAGCATCGATGACTTCGCTGGCTCCGTGGACCGCCTGACGAAGGGGCGGCGTATGGGCAGCACAAACTACGCCGACGCATTCCTGACCATTCGGGACCACTTCGGATTCGCCGGGGCCGCCCCAGCAAAGACGGGATTCTTCGGACTCCGCAAGGCTCAGTCCGTGACCACGCCCGCACAGTCCACGCCCGCAGACATTCCCGTGTACGTACTGTTCCTGACCGACGGCGCCCCGGACAACCAGTCGAAGGCCGTCCAAGCTCTGACTGAGGTGTCCACGGCGCCGATCTTCTGGAAATTCCTCTCCATCGGTAGCCAATCGATGGTTTTCCTTGAGAAATTGGATACGCTCTCGGAGCGGTTCGTGGACAATGCCAATTACGAGCCGATCGGCGATGTAGACGCGATCAGCGACGCCGTCCTGTTCAAGAAGATGCTGACGGAGTTCCCTGACTGGCTCAAGGAAGTCCGGACGAAGAACCTCATCCAGTAGTACCTCCATTGGAGGCGCAGTAGGTTCGTGCTCCCGAACGGAGAGGTAAAAGGGCCGTCCAAGTTCCAGAAGGAAACGTGGACGGCCCCCCAGCCGAAGCCTCAGCCGCACAACTCCGAGGCCGCGTAGTTCGACTGCAGCCAACCGTCCTGTTCTTGCGGGTTCGCGGTGAGCCGGACCTTTCGGTGGGCAGTTGCACGCGTTCGGTGCTCATCGCGACAGCGACGGGCGCCCCGCGAGGGCGGCCCGGCCATTGTCACGTTGGCGACGATTAGTTTCGGATGCCCCCGTGGCCGTGGCAGGCGCCCCGGCGCGTCGTTCCTGGCCAGGCGTAGCCGTCCTTGCAAATGATCCCGCTGTAAACGGGCGGCGCCACTGCGGGCGGAGCCTTCACGACCGGCGGTGCCACCGGCGGTGCTTTTACTACCGGTGGGGCCACCGGCTGTGCCTTTACGACCGGCGGGGCCACGGGAGCTACAACCTTTGCCGCGACCTGGGTGGGTGTGGAAGTGGGTGTCGGCGTCGGCGTTTCATCCGTGAGGTGCTTGACCCCCAGCTCCACGGTGAAACCCTCGGCGACCTTGGCGTGGGCGAGGGGATCCTCGCTGGCCACCTGCCAGTTTTTCTTGATGATGATCGTCTTGCCCTCGTCCACATCCGTGGCGTGGGCCTTCAACCCGTTGCTTTGAAGCTGGTCAATGGCCTTGTCGAGGGTGAGGCCGACGACGTCGGGGACCTCGATGGTGTTCTCGGCTACAGCCGTTGCCTTGGCGGCTTCCGTTTGGGCTGATGCCTGTTTGCTGCCGCAACCTGTCAGCATGAGACCGGCGAGCATTACTAGAGCGAGTGTTTTCTTCAAGATTCCCCCTGCTTGCAGCGAGGCCGGAACTGTCGGGAAGGGCGTGGTTGCCTGATGCTTCCGATGGGCTCGCTGGGAATAAGCTACCAGTTCCCTGGGAAGACGATCATAATTTGAAACCGTGTGTGTTCCTCTGCCTGAGACCCCTCCGTCGGTCATCTCGACGGCCTTCCAGACGCCGCGCAGCCGGGTGAGACGCTTTTCGGTCAGATAGGCGATGTCCCGGGCCTCGGCAAGGTACGTCCGGATATCAGCGGCAGCGTCGACGGGGCCAGCGGCGTCCGCCCGGATGCACGAGGTGATGGCAGAAATGTCAGCGCAGACTGTCAAGCTCCCGTAATGGGGACCATCAGTGGCTCAGTGCCGCGTAGTGGCGCAGCACCCTCAGTCCTGCAGAACCCAAGCGGCGTTGTTCGGCTGCAGCCAGCCGTCCTCGGCCAGCGGGGCGGCGCTGAGCAGCACTGTGCCGGCCGGGAGTTTGACCGGTTCGGTGCCCATTGCGACGGCGACGAGGAAGTGCGCGTTGCGTTCGCAGATGAGGAGGTTCCCGGCGTCGACTCGCCAGCTGCCGCCGTCGTCCTCGGTGAAGACTTCGTTCTTCCACAGCTGCCGGCGCAGCTCCAGCGCCGCTTTGGTGAGGTTCAGCGCGGACGCCGGGTCCTGCTGCTGCCGCTCGACCGCGTGCGTGCCCCAGCCCTCGGGCTGCGGGAGCCACGGCACTTGAGCCGCGGCCGCACCTTCAGCCAGCGAGAACCCATGGCTCAACGCGTCGTCCGCGGTCCATGGCAGCGGGACGCGGGCGCCGTCGCGGCAGACACCGCCGCGGGCCCACATCGGATCCACCCGGGCCTCCACTGGGAGGTCGACCTCGGGCAGCCCGAGCTCCTGGCCCTGGTAGATATACGCGGCGCCGGGCAGTCCGAGCAAAGCCAGGAGGGCCGCCCGGGCCCGGACGCTGCCGAGCTCGCCACCCCCGAACCGGGTGACGGAGCGGACGATGTCGTGGTTTCCAGGGCCCATGTCGGGGCCGCGCCATACAGCTGACGGGCGGCTTCGAGTTCGTTCCCGACGGCGGCCCACGCCTCCGCGTCCCAGCCGAGCTTCACGAAGGCGAACGCGAAGGCCTGTTGCATCTCGTCGGCGCGGGTGTAGCGGGCGGCGCGGGCGGGCTCCAGGTTGACCTCGCCGACCAGGAGGCGGTGCGGCTCGTACTTCTCGGCCAGGGTGCGCCAGCGGCGGTAGACCTCGTGGACGTCCTCCTGGTCCGAGACCTGCGGGTTGGACCGCAGCCCGTCCACCACCCCGCCCGTGGAGGGCGAGTCCGGCAGCCCGTCGGCCTTGAACAGCGCGTGCGCGACGTCGATCCGCAGCCCGTCCACGCCCTTATCGAACCAGAATCGCAGCACGCCGTCGAAGTAATCGCCGACGGCGGGATTGCGCCAGTTCCAGTCCGGCTGACCGGCCGAGAACAGGTGCAGGTACCAGTCCGTGTCCGTCTCAGAACCGGGATTGGCGCGGCTCCAGGCCCGGCCGCCGAACACGCTCTGCCAGTTGTTCGGCGGGACGTCGGCGCCGGAGCCTTCAACGAAGTGGAACATGTCCCGCTCCGGCGAGTCCGGGCCGGCCGCGAGGGCCGTCTGGAACAGCGGGTGCTCCGAGGAGCAGTGGTTGGGGACGACGTCGAGCAGGATCCGCAGGCCCAGCGCGTGGGCCTGCTCCAGGAGCGACTCGAACTGTTCCATGGTGCCGAACAGCGGGTCCACGCCGCAGTAGTCGGTCACGTCGTAGCCCTGGTCCACCTGCGGGGAGGGCTGGAACGGGGTCATCCAGATGCCGTCGACGCCGAGGGCGGCGATGTAGGGCAGCCGGTCGATCAGGCCGGCGAGGTCGCCCACGCCGTCGCCGTCGCCGTCGGCGAAGGAGCGCGGATAGACCTCGTAGATGACGGCGGACTGCCACCAGTCGGGGGCGGGGGACCGCGGCGTTTCAGTCGGCACGGGGGAGTGCTGTAGCGGCAAGGATTCGAAACTCAAGGATGCAACGCTCACTTACTAGTACCGGCCATGAGGCCTTTGAAGATCCAGCACTGGAAAGTCAGCGCCATAATGATCAACGGTACGGTGACGATCATGCCGGCGGGCATCTGCTCGCCGGCGGCGCCTGAATGTCCGTGGAACCGGGGGATTTTCCCGGGCGTCATTTTCCGAGCGTGGCGTCCGGTGCCCGCTGTGTGGTGATCGGGTCTGCGTGGCGATGCACGAGTGTCCAAGTGTCGCCCTCGCTGCGATAGATGCTTGTTACCCGCAGATCAAACGGCGATTCTTCGTCTCCTCCTCCGACCTTGGCCTGCCAGTGTTCGATGTCCAGGAAGCAGGCGAGATCGGACGTGATGTGCTTGGTGAGGGTATCAACAGCGGTGACGCGTCCATCTTTGAATCGTGCCGCAGCTGAATCGAGGGCCTCTGAGACCCGCTCCCAGCTCACAGCCGGAGGGCCCCAAGGATTAGCAAGGGACACGTCCCCCAGATGGGAGAAAATGGCTTTGGCGGGTTCCGGATCGCCTTTAGCAAACTGATTTACAGCGTGACGAAACTGGTCTCTGACTTTGTCAAGGTCCATGGTTCTCACCTTCCAATTCGTAGGGCGACCGGGTCTGACGTACCTTGGCGGCTCCGCGCCCGGCCCGCTACCGGCTCCAGAATCTTACAAACGGGTGGGTGGTTGCCGGCAGGGGAGCCTTGCGCCAAACAACCCGCGTGTGCGTTCAGTCGGTGTCGAGGGTAGCTTTCAGCAGTCGGTCGAAGCTGGTCGTTCCGTAATCGGGCGGCGTTACGGCAATCATCAATTCGGTCGTTGTAACGAGCGGCGGGTGGATTGACGATGGACTCGGCGGTGCCGTTCGGCTTTGTGCTGCATGCTTTCGGCCTGCGACGGCGGATTCGCCTTCCCTGACGACGACCAGCTCAAGGCCCTGCACGCCGTGGACAGGCAACGGAATGCGCTGCTCATGCTCGATGAACCTCCGGAAACTGCGCAGTGACAGTCGGTCGTCCGGATTGCCGGTCAGCTCGAGGATGGTTTCATTGACACTCTGGTTGATGCCGATCAGGAATTTCTTCTCGCTGGACGATTTCGCCACGACGATGAGAGTTGTCAACGCGACTGCAAAGCCGACGATGAAGAGTGCCGCGGCTCCGGGGTCCCGAAGGCCGGCAAAGAAGATCATCAGCACGAGGCAAACGACGAACCCGACGAATCCGAGCCCCAGACACAAATAAGAGGCATCCATACCCGGCCGACCGCTCCATTGCTGGGAGGTGAACGTCACGAGCAGCCTTTGCTCGGGTTTGGGGAGAGAGTTGCTCATTTTCCCTTCACTTCCAGGAGTGCCTCGGCGAAGGCGATTGCCTCACGGGCCCTCTTGAGATCGTCGAGGATGCCAGCGTCGGATAGGCCCCCAACCGGGCCTTCCGGTGTGCCCGCCAATTTCGCAACAGCCCTGCTTAAATTATCCCGCTCCAGCGCAAGCATTCTGGAGGACTCCAGTTTGGCCTTGCTCTTCTCAAGCTCCACAAGCGATTTTGTGAGTTCGTCGGACCGTTTTCGGAGCAGCTCCACCCGCTGCCCGATCCGTTCGGTGCGGTTGCGGAACATCGGTTCCATCCTGAGTGCGACCTCCAGGAGTTCCCTGACGGACTCGGCTTCCGGCCCCTGGGAGTGCTCCGCCAGTAGCTTGCTGGTCTTGGCCCGCCGCTGCTCCCACGACTCCATGCCGGCGAGGTTCTGATCCCTGAGCAGGGTGAGGATCGCGAGTGACTTGCTCAGTGACTGACGCCTGTTACTTAGATTATTGGTGGCGGTTTCAAGCCGGGCGATGAACTGGGCGTAATTGTCGGTGACCTGTGCCGGTTCTCCCATGGATCCCTCAGAACTTGTATCAGACGGGGCGGCCCCGCTGCTTAAATTCTGGCGCACCCCACTGAGATTGTCTGCCCTCGGGAGTTAGTCGTTCCCGCTTAAGAGCCCGACGGCGGCGGGCACCCATGCCTCGGCCCGGGACAGTGCGGTTTTCAAGTCCCGTCCGCCGGCCTCCTCCATCAGGTCAGCGTCGCCGACAGACTCCTCGCCCGGGCCAGACCCACGTAGAGCTGTTCAGCAGCGCGGCCCAGGTCCTTGAAGCCGTTCACGCGCAGGACCACCACGGAGCGTTCCAGACCTTTGAATCCCAGGACGTGGCCGTAGAATTCGCCGTCGTTGGCGTGGAACTCGCGCCAGTATTCGGCAGTGGGCAGGGAGTCCCGGTACGTCGCGGCGTTGACGGTGGCGGGGATCATCGTACCCGTGGGGATCGCGTCCGCGGGCAGCGGCAGGATCCACTTGTTGGCGGCGAACTCGGAGGTCCAGACGACGCCCAGGTTCAGCACGCTGAAGGTGTCCGACTTGATCTGGGCGTTCTGGTGGGCCGCGTTCCATTCCTCGATGCTCTTGTTCGCGGCGCCGGAGGCGTCGCGGTTGGAGACGTAGTTGATGGGGCCCTTGCCCTCGAAGGACGCGGTCTTCGCGGTGCTCTTGGCGTCCGTGGCGGTTCCGCCGCAGCCGGTGAGGGCGACGGCGGCGACGGTCAGGGATGCGGTGGTGGCCAGAAGAGTCTGCCAGGTGCGGCGGCGCTGCCTCCTGTGTTGCTCCTTGCTTCTTGGGTTGATGCGGGTGGTTTGGTGCGGGTTCTTTGGTGCATGCGGAATCGCGCCGGGTTGCCTGGCGGCACGGGGGAGTGCCGGCTGTCGCCGTGGTGGTTTTTAGGGGTCTGGGCTAGCTGACCAGGACTTGATCGGTGACTTGTTCGCCGGACGGGGCCGGGCTCGCTGCGACTGGATTCGGCGGCGCAGTGGAGCCGCGCTCGATCAGCCGGTGCGGCATGATCTTCGGCCCCAGGTTGCGGGAGCGGAGGAGCTTTTTCACGGCCATCCGTCCCATCTCCTCGAGCGGCTGCGCCATGGTGCTCAGCGGCGGGTTGACGTGCAGGGAGGTGGAGGTGTTGTCGAAGCCCAGGACGGAGACGTCTTCCGGCACCCGGAGCCCGCGCCGCTGCAGTTCATTGACGACGGCGGCACCCATTTCGTCGCTCATCGCGAAGATCGCGGTGAGGCCGGGTTCCTGCCGGAGCAGTTCGTCCGCGCCGGCGGCGCCGCTTTCGTAGAAGAAACTGCCGGCTGCGGTCACCGGGGTGCAGCCTGCGTCGGTCATGGCGCGGAGGTACCCGCGTTTCCGGGGCTGGGCGACGTAGATCGACGCGGGGTCGCCGGTCAGCAGGCCGATGCGCCGGTGCCCGAGCCGCAGCAGGTGACGGGTCGCGTCGTAGGCTGCCTGCTCGTCGTCGATGGCAACACTGGGCGAGCCCGACTTGTCGCTGATGGCGACGGAGATGATGGGGACGTTGGGCCCCAGCAGCTGTCTGGTCTCCGGCGTGATCACGGCGGAGATGAGGATGACGCCGGCGGCCCGGTAGGTGCGCAGGGTCCGGAGGTAGCCGGCGATGTAGGCGGATTTGGCGCCGGTGCGGCCGAGCATTACGGCGTAGCCGCGTTCCTGGGCTTCCTCTTCCACGCCCTGCATGACCTGGGCGGCCAGAGCATCGGACACCATCGGGGCGAGGAGCCCGATCACGGACGTCTGGCGGGTCTTGAGGCCGCGGGCGAGGTAGGCCGTTTCGTAGCTGAGGCTCTTGACCGCAGACATCGCGGATGGTGACCACTGTTCCTCCTCCCTGGTGCTGTCCGGCCGTGTTACGCAAACGGTTTACGTAAACGGTTTCGTGATCTGCTGCACCAACACTAAGGGGAGATGTGCCGGAGGCGTGACTGTTTAGGAAACAACGCCCTCAGGACGGCCAGTTCGCGGCGCCCGGTCCGTCGAACAGCGCGCTGGTGCTGCTCTGCGGCACCACCACGTGGACGGCGTTGCGCAGGATGGTGAAGTCGGCCGGCGTGGTGGTGGCGATCTCGCCGTCGAGGTTCACCGGCAGCGGCTGGTCGGTGACCAGCCGGACACGCCTGGTGGTCAGGTGGTACACGCGGTCGTGTTTGATGAAGCTTCCGTCTTTGAGCAGCCGCGCGATACTCACGTGCTCCCGGACGGGCCCGGCCAAGATGGCGTAGATGTCAAGGGTGTGATCGTCGATCCCCGCCGTGGGGGAGACAGTGTTGCCGCCGCCGTAATGCCGGCCGTTGCCGACGGCCACCTGGAGCAGGTCGTCGAGCTCCATCGGCTCGTGGTCCCCGTCGGGGAACTCGAGGCGGGCCCGGAACGCCTTGTGCCGGGCACAAGCCGTCAGCGTGGCGATGCTGTACGCCAATGGCCCGATGTACCGCTTCCGGCGGGGGCTAAGAGCTTCGGTGACAGACACCGACAGGCCCACGGACGCGACGTTGAGGAATGGCTCGCCGTTGGCCCGGCCGAGGTCGATGTCCACCACCTTCCCTTCGGCGATGGTGGCGCACGCCTCGGCAAGATTGTTGGGTATCTCCAGCGTGCGGGCGAAATCGTTGGCGGTGCCGAGCGGAAGAACGCCGAGCACCACGTTGGTGCCGGCAACCCGGCCGGCGGCGTAGGACACCGTCCCGTCGCCGCCGCCGACAACCATCATGTCGTGCCCGTCCGCAAGCACCCGGCCAGGTCTGCCCCGGACAGCACGTGGTGCACGGAGGAGATGGGTATGCCTGCCTTGCGCATCGTGTCCACGGCAAGATCGGGTGCCGCCCCTCGGCGTGATCCGGCGTTGATCACGACGGCGGCAGAGCGTGCGTCCCGGGCAGATTTCATGCGGATCATGGTAGGCGGTGGACCTGTGAATTCCCGCAAGGGGCTGGGTGGGATCTAGGACTCGCGCGGGCCCGGCGGTTAGACATGGCGTGAAGTACGACGGCGGCCGCTGGCTTTGTGTGGCGGTGACCTTCGGGTACTCCCAGTAAGGCGGCGGGACGGCGGCCACGGCACACCTGTATCCTGACAAGGCAGGTTGAATGGCTACAGCGGCCATCAACCACGCTCGGTTCGCGGCCGGATGACGGTCCGGAATCCTGGGCCGCAGCCATCCACGTCGTGGAATCACCGCCGCAATCGTCAGTCGCCGATCGGCTCCTCTGACGCTTGGAATGGATCTTTATCGCTACGGACACGCCAGCTCCTGTGGGAATCCCGACGTCGGTCCTCAAGCCCTCACGCGGAGTTGCGGTGGATGATCCCGCCCTCGTGACCTGGGCCGAGGCTGGTGCGAGCATGACGGCGCGATGGCGTTCGGCGAACGGCAGACCGGCGCCGACGCGCATCGAAGTGGTCTCCGACTCTCTTACGGCCGATGATGCGAACCGGATGGCGTCACAGGGGATCGCGATGCTCTGGCACGGTGACTTCCACAACGCACGGCAAATCCTCAACGCCCTGGACCGGCGGATAGGCGCCGGAAAGAAGGAAACCGCAGCAATTCCGGCCGATAAGTTCTATCGGCACCGCCAGTCCCGCTCGCATCGCGCACGCGTTCTCGGCCTGCTGCTGATACCTCTTGATCCGGGCCTGGTGGTGCCGCTGCGCCGCGCACCGGACATCCGGCAGGCCGCCGCTGAAGCGTACGGTGATATCGGCGAACCTTCCGTTGTGTCCCTGTATGAGCTTGTCGGGGCCATTGGCGCCCACGAGTGGCGACGTAATGGTGTCTACGTCGATGCCCTGCAGGGCCGCATCCACCCGCACTATGGCACGTTCTTCCCCACCCGGAGCGAGTATGTGGATCTCGTGGCCGCCGCTGCGCTTCCCTCTGACACGCTGGCGTTCGACGTCGGAACCGGCACTGGGGTGCTCGCTGCCGTCCTCGCGCGCCGTGGCGTCCACCGCGTGGTGGCGACGGACAATGAACCGCGTGCAATCGCCTGCGCCGCTGAGAATTTCCGGAACCTCGGCGTCCAGGACCGTGCCGAGGCCGTCCTGACCGACATGTTCCCGCCCGGGCGGGCACCCCTCATCGTGTGCAACCCTCCATGGATTCCGGCCACGCCGCATTCCTCCCTGGACAACGCCGTCTACGACCCCGGGAGCAGGATGCTGTTCCGCTTCCTGAACGGACTCTCCGACCATCTGGAACCGGGCGGGGAGGGCTGGCTGGTCCTCTCCGACCTGGCCGAGCACCTTGGCCTGCGGTCGCGTGACGATCTGCTGGCCGCCATCACGGCGGCAGGGCTGAAGGTGGTGGAACGGCTGGACACCAAGCCAACGCATCCGAAGGCATCGGACCGCGACGATCCCCTGTTCGAGGCGCGCACGGCCGAGGTCACGTCGCTGTGGCGGCTCGTTCCCCGATAGTCCCAAATTCCTGACGACGCGGCTGCGCGGTCAGGGACGGAACCGCTACCTGGCCGCGCTCCCGTACTCGGTCAGGCCGTTCCTGATCGCGAACAAGGTGGCACCCACCCGGTTGGTTGCACCGATCTTGGTGTAGATGTGCTCCACATGGTTGCGGACGGTCTTCCGGGCGAGAAACAGAGCGCCGGCGATCTCGGCCGGTGTCATTCCGCGGCACAGCATGCTGAGGATCTCCACTTCCCGCGGTGTGAGTCCACCCGCTGGGGCATGCGGACGGCGGGGCCGCTGGCCGGCCGCCACGAGCACTGCCTCCACAGCTTCCGCGGCGAGCCTGCCGGCTGAAACCTCCTGCCGGAGCCTGGCAGCCGCATCAGCCGGCGCGAGCACGGGCCGGTGCGGGTGTGGCTCCAGGGAGGCTTGGTAGGAGTCCGCAGCCGCCAAGATCCGCTGCTTTATCCCCAGCTCCGTTCCGCCAATCCCTCGCGGATAGCCGGACCCGTCGAGCCGCTCGTGGTGTGAGCCGGTGAGGGCCGCCTCGCCCTTCAGCCCGGGAACGCGGCTGAGGATCCGCTCTCCCAGATACGGATGCATTCGGATACGTTCCAGGTCCAGCCCGGAGAGGGGCTCCTTCTTATCCCACACCTGGTTGGACACCCCCAGCCGGCCCAGGTCGTGTACCCATCCTGCACGGCGGAGCTCCGTGACGTCGTCGGCCGGTAGCCCATGCTCCTCGCCCGCGGCGGCGGCGAGGGCCGCTACTGCACGGGAGTGACCTGCCGTGTAGGGAGACTTGAGGTCCGCGAAGTCGCCGATCGCTCGCAGCACCGCATCCAGCTCGTGGTCGGACAGGGGAGCGTCATTGGGAGCCAGGTCCAGGGCGGCCTGCCAGCAGTCGACGTCGAGGAGCCCTTCGGTGAGTGCCTCGGCCTGATCGATGAACAGCCCGGCCAATGCTGGATCGAACTGGCTGCCGCGGCGCGCCCGCACCATGGCCACCGCACCGGCCACGCCCTCCCTCCGCAGGAAGACCTCGGCCGTATCCGCGAGATGCATGATCCGCATCTCCAGCGGAATTTCCGGCCCCGCCACACCCTCCGGCAGGCCCTTGCCGTCCCACCGCTCGAAGGTGTGGGTGAGCAGTCCTGCCACGCCGTCGTCGAGCCCTACACTGCTGGCCAACACCCCGGCGGAGACGCAGTGCGAGGCAATCATGGTCCGCACCGCCCCGCTGCCCGTCGCAGCGAAACGCGTCCAGTAGGCAACGCGGGCGAGCGGCGGGAGGCCGGCGCCGGCGTGGCTGAACATGCCGGCATACATGGGCAGGCCATGCTGGTCGCGGTTGTAGTAGTCGGCGCGGAAGGCGATATCGTCCGTGAACAGTGCGGCGAGTTCAAAGGAATCCGCGTGGCAGCCGATCCAAGCCAGCTGGTTGGCGTAGTAGATCCTGCCCTGGCCGGCGGCGTCAACGCCGGCCGCCCCCGCGATCCGTAACGCCAGCAGGGACGCCCGCAGCATGTGCTCCATCGGTTGCCCCAGCCCCAGGTCAATGGCGAGCGACAGTGCGGCCAGGACTTCGCTGCGGCGGGGGTCAGCCGATGACTGCTTCACACCTGCCATTCTAGGAAGCCGTCAGCCAAGGCAGTAGGGATCACGCGGCGGCCGTTATGCCGCCTGGTTCTTCCCGGTCCGGGCCTGGGCAAGACCTGGTCCGGCGGGATGGGCCGTGGACGGGAACCTAACGCCCACCTGGGCTCCGAACAGTCCACGTTGCGGAAGCCAGAAGTCCGCCAGGTGGTCCTGTACAGGCAGTGCGCCCGGAACTCCCGCGTCCTCACCCCGGATGGTGGCCTGGGAATCCGTCACAAGCCACAACTGCCGCGGCTGGGCCTGGAACGTCTGGCCGTTGGGCACCACACCCGAGACTTTCATTCTGCCCGCGCCGAGCAGCGGACCGACGAATGCTCCCATGGCCCGGAGCACCAGCTCGTTTCGCCACAGGCTTTCCGGCATCTGTACGGCCATGGCGGTCAGCATCGTGGTGGCCGCGGATGTGCCCAACTGCAGGCGCCAGTCAACAACGCCTGGAACCGTGATCACGGCGGTGAACGGCCCGCTCCACTGGATGTCGACGTCGGTCTCCACCGTATGGTGGACGGCCGTCCCGAAGTACCGGGCGCAGCTGAGCTCGGGCGCGGCGTTGGCGTAGATGGTCCACCGGCCGCCGGGTGTGCGGTGCCAGACGGAGCGGTAGCCGGGGCCAACGGAGCTCACGGGAAAATCCCGGAAGGCCAGGTAGTGGCAGCTGGTAAAAGGTAGCCCCAGGACGGCGTAGCCGGCGAAATGCTCGGCAGCGTCTTCGGGAAGTTCGGCAAGTTTCGGCGTTGCCTCTGCTGATGACTGCGGCTGATAGATGGTCATTGCCGCCTCCTTTTCTCTATGACCCGAGCCTATGACCGGGCCGCAGCAAGGGCATGGGGCAACTGCCCCATTTTGTGTCAGCCGCCCGGAACAGTGAACCAACGGCATAGTCTGCGAGGTCCCGCCGCCGCCAGGTCTACCCCGCCACCGCCGCCTTCGCGGCCTGCGAGGCCTGCATCCACTCGCTTAGCCACGGGGCCCGGACGCTCGACGTGATCCGGCAGTCGGCCACGAAGGTTCCCCTGGCGCCGGCGTCGATCCAGTCCTGGAGCGCGGAAAGGTCCGACAGCGTGCGGATGATCGCTGACTCGGCACCGAGCGCGCGGGCGATGCCGCTGAAGTCCACCTCGGGGATCAGCATGGGCTTTTCGGTCAGGCCCTGGGAGCCGTACTGGTGGATTTCGGCTCCGTAGGCGGCATCGTTGTAGATCACCACGACGGCGCTGCTGGCCGCACCAATGAGCGATTCGAGGTCGGACAGGCCCATCAGGAAACCGCCGTCACCGGAGGCCAGCACCAGGGTGCGGCCGTCCTCCACGGCGCGGGCTGCCCCGACGGCGCTGGCGAGGCCCAGTCCGATGGCCTGGTAGGCGGTCCCCACCATGACCAGGTCCTGGGGCCTCGGGATGCGCCAGTACATGGGTGCCCAGCCGACGAAGTGCCCTCCGTCCTGGACCACCGTGCGGCGCTCCGGCAGCACCGCATCCAATGCCGTGGCAAGGGAGCGCGGGTCCAGCCGGCCGTCCGGCGTCTCCGCTGAGCCTGGGTGGTGGGCCGGCCCCTCGGCCAGGCGCCTGCGGGCTTCCGCGCGCCAGGCTTCTGCGCGGCTGGCGTCCGGCGAGGCCGGGCCATCGAGCATCCTCAGGATGCGTCCCGCGGCAGACTTCACGTCCGCGCTGACGAACGTGTCCACCCGGGGGTGCGTCGGCTGCAGGGCGGTGTCGATCTGGATGACGGTGCTGTCCGGGCCGAGCAGGTGCCCGAACCGCATGGTGAATTGGCTCAGGCTTGCCCCTGCAACGAGGACCACATCGGCCTCGCCCATGAGCCCGGCCGCGGTGTCCGTGCCAAAGCCGCCCGCGACGCCGAGGTATCCGTCGCCTTCGAGGAGGTTGAGCGCCAGGGCGGTTCCGGCGGTCAGCGCGCCGAGGCGGTCGGCGAGCTCCCGGAGCTCCGGACCGGCGCCGGCGAGATGGGCGCCGCGGCCGGCGAGGATCAGCGGCCGCTTCGCCCCGGCGAGCAGCCGGGCTACCTGCCCCAGGCCTCCGTCGACGTCGTCTCTCACCGCCGGTGCCAGCGGCGCCGGAAGTTCCTCGTCGGCCGCCTCGAGTGCCACGAGGTCGTAGGGAATGGCAATGACGACGGCGGTGCGCTTGGTGAGCGCGTATTCCACCGCCTGCTGCGTGATGGAGCCGGCGGCGTCGCGGGTGACGGTGAAGGTCGCGGCGCCGAGGCCCGCGGCGATGGCTGCCTGGTCCACGTCCTGGGGCCGGGCGCCGGTGCTCGGAGCGTCCCCGGTGACCAGCACCACGGGGATTTGCGCCTGGACCGCCTCTGCGAGGGCGGTGAGTGCATTGGTGTAGCCGGGGCCATACGTGGTGGTGCCCGCTGCGAGACGTCCTGACGTCCGGTAGTAGGCGTCGGCCGCGGCGATGGCGGCGCCCTCATGGCGGACGGGGGAGAAGCGGAGGCCCAGCTTTTCCGCGGCGTCCAGGAAGTAGACGTTTCCGTTGCCCATCACGCCGAAGACATCGCTGAGATAGCTGCTGAGAACCTGCGCCACGCGGCCTGAGACGGTAAGTGAAGTCATGCAGGAATCTTGTGGCCTAGTTCACAGATAGGCAAGAGAGGCGATTTTGACTGGGATATTTGGCAGGAGTGGGCGGGCGCAACTGAAAATATGCCTACTTGTGGCGTGCGTCACCTGGATTTACTTCGAAGGGCGGGATTCCTGCTCGGAGAGCCGGCTCAGAAGGCCGTCGTAGCGGGGTGGCATGAGTTCCAGCACAGAAATGGCCGTGCTGGTCCGTTGGATCCCCTCGATTTCCAGGATCTTGTTGGTGATGCGGTAGAGATCGGCCGTACTGCGGGCCACCACCTTGGCCATGAGGTCCGCGTCCCCGGTGGTGGCGTGCACCTCGATGACCTCCGGGATCGCGGCGAGTCCGTCTTCCACCGCGCCTGTCCGCGTCTGGCTGATGGACAGTGAGAGGAAAGCCATCAGGTCATAGCCAAGTGCGGCCGGATCCAGCCTCCGGCTGAAGGAGCGGAGGGCGCCGCTGCGCTCGAGCCGTCCCAGCCGGGCGTGGACCGTGTTCCGTGCGACGCCGAGTGTCCGCGAGAGTGCCAAGGCACTGGCTTCCGGGTCCTTGTCGAGGGCCAGGATGATCCTGCCGTCGAGGGAATCCAGGGTGCGAGGGTTCGGGGTGGTCATATTTTCACCATAGACACTAGAAGTTGAGCAGAAGTCCCAATGGGTTGAGCGTATCTTGCATTGTGTGCCGGGTCACAATCATGATCGTTGCTCATGACCCGTGATCAGCTCCTAACCGCTCCGGACACCGCGCATCCCGCCCTTCGTGGCGCTGTGGCCGGACTTCCGCCCTACGTCCCGGGTCGGCGCAGCGCCGGCACGGACATTGCGGCCCTCGCCAGCAACGAAAGCCACTACGAGCCACTGCCCGCTGCCGCCGCTGCGGTGGCCGCAGCGGCCGGTACCATGAACCGCTACCCTGACAGTGCCGCCGTCGAACTCCGTGAACGGATTGCCCGCCACCTCGGCGTCACGGCTGGAGAAGTGGCGGTGGGGCCCGGCAGCGTTGGCGTCCTCCAGCAGATCATCACCGGCCTGTGCGACGCCGGGGATGAAGTGATCTTCGCGTGGCGTTCCTTCGAGGCCTACCCCATCCTGGTGGAGCTGGCAGGCGCCCAGCCGGTCCGCATCCCGCTGGACGGCGCTGAGGGGCACGACCTTGAGGCCATGGCCGCGGCCGTCACTGCCCGCACGAAGGTCATCCTGCTCTGCACTCCCAACAATCCGACCGGCGTGCCGATCAGCCATGAACGTATCGAGGCCTTCCTGCGGTCCGTCCGCTCCGACATCCTTGTGGTGATCGACGAGGCCTACGTGGAATACGCCGAAGCGGGCAGCGGCCCCGATTCCCTGGCGCTCTACCGCCAGTACCCGAACGTCTGCATCCTGCGCACCTTCTCGAAGGCGTACGGACTCGCCGGCCTGCGCGTGGGATACGCCGTGGCGGCGCCCGGTATTGCTGAGGGACTGCGCCGGACCGCCCTTCCCTTTTCGGTGAGCGCGCTGGCCCAGAAGGCCGCCATCGCGTCGCTGGACGCCGGGGAGGAGATGGAAGCGCGGGTGGCCGCCGTCAAGCAGGAGCGCGCCCGGATGGCCGCGCACCTGGAAGCGCAAGGCTGGAAACTGCAGGCGAGCCAGGGCAACTTCCTGTGGATCCGTGCGGATGAGATGCTCCAGGCGAGGCTGGTGGCCGCGCTTGACCGCGCGGGCATCCTGGTCCGGGCTTACCAGGGGGACGGTGTGCGGATCACCGTTGCCGGCCCCGCCTCCAACGATCGCGTGCTCCGGGTTTTGGAAGCCCACGCAGCCTGAGAAACCGACTGACCTGAAACCCCATCCGTTCCACCAAGAACCAGAGGACTCCCCATGGAACAACAGACAATGACGTCTGGCCGCGCACTGGGCGCGGCACTTAAACCCCGTCAGCTCACGATGATGGGGCTCGGAAGCGCCATCGGCGCGGGCCTGTTCATCGGCTCCGGTGCCGGCATCCAGGCTGCCGGCCCGGCCGTGCTGATCTCCTACCTCGTGGCCGGCACCCTCATCATCCTGGTGATGTGGGCCCTCGGCGAGATGGCCGCCGCCAATCCGGACAGCGGTGCCTTCTCCGTCTATACCGCCAAGGCTTACGGTCCGGTGGCCGGTGCCACGGTGGGCTGGCTCTGGTGGCTGCAGCTCGTGGTGGTCATCGCGGCCGAAGCGCTCGGTGCGGCAGGACTGCTGGCCACCATCTTCCCGGCCCTGCCCGTATGGCTGATGGCCTTCGTGTTCATTGTGGTGCTCACCGCTGTGAACCTCACCAGCGTGAAGAACTTCGGCGAGTTCGAGTTCTGGTTCGCCCTGCTCAAGGTGGCAGCAATCATCGGGTTCCTCCTGGTGGGCGCTGCGCTGCTCTTCGGCTGGCTGCCGGGCGTGCAGTCGCCGGGCCTGTCCAACTTCACCGGAGACGGATTCGCGCCCAGCGGTTTCGCCGGTATAGCCACGGCGCTCTTCGTGGTGGCGTTTGCGTTCGGCGGCACTGAGATTGTGTCCGTGGCGGCAGCTGAGACCGCGGAACCGGCCCGCAGTGTGAAGAAAGCAGTCCGGACGGTGCTGTGGCGCATCCTGGTTTTCTACATCGGCGCCATCTTCGTGATCGCGGCTGTGGTTCCGGTGGGTTCGGCGGGGCTGAAGAGCCCGTTCGCTGCGGTGCTGGATGCGGCCGGCATGCCCGGCGCGGCCACCGCCATCACCCTGGTGGCTGTGGCGGCACTGCTTTCCGCACTCAACGCCAACCTCTACGGTGCGTCACGGATGGCGTACTCCCTCGCTGAGCGTGGTGAGGCACCACGCCTGCTTGCTTCCGTGTCCAAGGCGCGCGTCCCGGTTGTCGCAGTCCTGGCCAGCGTCGCTTTCGGCGTTGTCACGGTTGTACTGGAGCTGGCCTTCCCCGAAAAGGTCCTTCCCATCCTGCTCAATATTGTGGGCTCGACGTGCCTGCTGGTGTGGACGTCCGCGCTCCTGGCCCAGCTGGCGCTGCGCCTCCGCGCCGACCGCGAGGGAACGGAGCTTCCCCTGCGGATGCCCGGCTTCCCGTGGCTCACGTGCTTTGGCCTGCTCATCCTCGCGGCGATCTTTACGGTGGGCTTCATGGGCGAGGACTCCCGTCCCCAGCTCCTGAGCACTTTCGCACTCGTAGCACTTCTGGCGGTGGCCAACTGGCTTCACCACCGTTCCGGGAAGATTGCGCCGCGTGTCGAATCCTCGGAGCGTGCCAAGGCCCCGATGCTCATCGACTGAATCAGGTGCTGTGGACCCACCTCGCGGGTTCGGTGCACGCGGAGGGCGCGTCCGGTCTGGCCGGGCGCGCCCTTCGCAATGCTTTGCCGACACCGCCAGCTTCACCACCATTTCCGCCGGCGCGCCATCGCCGCTAACTCGTTCCTGGGGTTCGACGCCGTCACCACCCTCAACGAGGAAGCCGTCGAACCCCGAAGGAACGTGCACCCGCCATCGTGCTCGTGGCGCCGATCGGCGGCGGCATCTTCGTTGCGGTCTCTACGTGACCCAGCTGGTCCACTCCGGCTGCGTCTTCGAGGACTCGGTCTCCGCGGCCAGCTCCATCGCCCTGCAGATCGGCGGGCAGCTGTTCGGCGTGGTGTTCCTGGCCTGCCGGATGCTGGTGCAGTTCGCCTCCGGCCTCGCCGCGCAGGCCAGCGCCTCCATCCTGCTGTATGCGATGGGCCGCGACTCCGTCCTGCCCGAGGCAGTCTTCGGCATATTTCAAGGACACCGTCAGCCGTGGACCGAGGTCGGCGACGGCGCTGACCGTCGCTTCGAGCCCGGAGGAGCCCACTGACGATGCCGCGAAGCCGGTAGGCAATGACGCAGTACCGGGGTGCCGGGCGGGCGGTGGAGCCGCGCTCGATCAGCCGGTGCGGCATGATTTTCGGCCCGAGGTCGCGGGAGCGGAGCAGCTTTTTCACGGCCATGCGTCCCATGTCCTCGAGCGGCTGGGCCATGGTGCTCAGCGGCGGGTTCACGTGCAGGGAGGTGGAGGTGTTGTCAAAGCCCAGGACGGAGACGTCTTCCGGCACCCGGAGTCCGCGCCGCTGCAGTTCATTGACGACGGCGGCGACCATCTCGTCGCTCATCGCGAAGATCGCGGTGAGCCCAGGTTCCTGCTGCAGCAGTTTGTCCGTGCCGGGGGCGCCGCTTTCGTAGAAGAAGCTGCCGGTTGCGGTGACCGGGGTGCAGTTAGCTTCGGTCATGGCGCGGAGGTAGCCGCGCTTGCGGGGCTGGGCGACATAGACCGATGCCGGATCCCCGGTCAGGAGGCCGATGCGGCGGTGGCCGAGCCGCAGCAGGTGACGGGTCGCGTCGTAGGCTGCCTGCTCGTCGTCGATCGCCACGCTGGGCGAGCCCGACTTGTCACTGATAGCGACAGAAATGATGGGGACGTTGGGTCCCAGCAGCTGCCTGGTCTCCGGCGTGATTACCGCGGAGATGAGGATGACGCCGGCGGCCCGGTAGGTGCGCAGGGTCCTTAGGTAGCCGGCGATGTAGGCGGATTTGGCGCCGGTGCGGCCGAGCATCACGGCGTAGCCGCGTTCCTGGGCTTCTTCCTCCACGCCCTGCATGACCTGGGAGGCCAGGGCATCGGAGACCATGGGGGCGAGGAGGCCGATCACGGAGGTCTGCCGGGTCTTGAGGCCGCGGGCGAGGTAGTCCGTTTCGTAGTTGAGGCTCTTGACCGCGGTCTCGACGCGTTCCCGGGTCTCGTCGGAGTAGCCGACCAGGCCGTTGACAACCCGGGAGACGGTGGCCGGGGAGACGCCGGCGTGCTTGGCGACATCGCGAATGGTGACCACTGTTCCTCCTCCCTGAGGCTGTCTATGTTGTCTGCTGCTCTTGTTACGTAACCGGTTTCGGAAAACGGTTTACGTAAACGGTTTCGTTGCGTGCAGGTAAGGGGTGGTTGTGGGATCGCGTCGCGTTTCGTAAACGAGGGTGTGAGGTGCTGGTAATTGCGCGGGCAATGTCCGCGGCTGATGCCTGACGCGTCCGACATCGACTACGAAGGGGAGTGGGCCGATGCGCCCGGCTCGCTGGAGTTCCCGGCGGATGGCGTGGCGTCATGTCCGCGAGTTGAATCGTCGCTCCTGAATTCCCAGCGAACTACCTTGTCGCTGATCGCCACGGTCCTTGGTGACGGTGCCCTTGAGCGGATCCCACCCAGGCGTGCAAACGCCGTTTGCCAGCCTCGTGGAATCTGAAAGTACTTCGGCAATGCCGCGGCGCCTCCGCTTACTCATCCGTATGCGTCCCCACTTGATCAGCCTTGAATATAACGTCGGCGGCCGTGACGGCAACTGCGCCGAGAAAAGCGGGTTGCAACTTAGCCGTTCTGCGGTTGAGTCTCCGATAGGAGCCACGACGGTCTGGCCTACCGTTCGCGGGTCCGTCCAGCTAGTCCGACCGAATGCTGGGCGAAATCGCGATTCCCGGAGCGAAAGGCAGACCTCAGCGCCGGAAACCGGATGCGCGTACAGCCGCTTTCTATTCTGCGGCGAACAACCCAGTTTGGCTGTGATCAAGGCGGGTCCAACCTGACTGAGAAACAGCACAGCATTGACGCCCCTTGGCACTGGGCAGCACAGGTCTACCCCGAAGTCCAGTCAGAATCTGGCAGTCACCGTTCGGCTTTGGCCGTCGTCGTCTATGAGGGAGTTGCCTCAAGGTCACTAATAGCCGTTTTGCGCAGCGAAGGAAACGCTTCCCAGACTGAGGCCAGGAGCAGTTTCGCCATCGGCTCGTCGAACTGCATCGACTGGCTGACCGTGTCCTTCTCCTTCCGTTCATCGGACCCAAACGTCGACAGGGCGAGAAGGGTCTCCCCTGCGCTGTCGACTATCAGCTGGTAAGTGCAGTCGGTTTGAGTCTGATGTGCCCGGACACCTCTAGTGCCTCGGTCGTACGAGCGAATTCTTGCCATGCACTCAGGCTAGAGCACGGCCCACGTTGGCAACGAAAGTTCGTGTCCTGGCAGACCTCGCAAAAAACGTCGGCCACCTGTACTAACCTAGGCACCGACGCTGCGTCTGAGTAGAACGCAAGCACTTGAAGGGGAAAACGTTTTGACATTTAGATTCGTAGATCTGTTCGCCGGCCTGGGCGGCTTCCATGTGGCGCTGGCGAACCTTGGCGGCCGGGCCGTCTTCGCGTCTGAATGGGTGCCCGCACTTCAGGATCTCTATGCAAAGAACCACGGAATCAAGCCCCACGGCGACATCACGAAGGTAGACCCCAACGACGTGCCCGATCATGAGGTTTTGGCGGCCGGCTTCCCTTGCCAGCCGTTCTCCAAAGCCGGTGAGCAGTTGGGTTTCGAGCACACCGAGCAGGGACAACTCTTCTTCCGTGTGCGGGAAATCCTTGAGAGGAAGCGGCCTGGTTTCTTCATCCTGGAGAATGTCCCAAACATTCTCAAGCACCGAAACGGCGCCACCATCGCTACAATACGAAATTCGCTTGAAGCCTTGGACTACGAGATAGCAATTGGTCGATTCTCGCCCCATGAATTCGGAGTTCCTCAAATAAGAGATCGTGTGTATATTGTTGGATCGCAATATGGTCTTGACAACTTTGAATGGCCGGTGCCATCTAAGGAAAACACAGACATTAGAACAGTTCTTGATACCAATCCGGTGGGTGCCCGAGGGCTATCAAGCGAAACTCTTCGATGCCTTAATACATGGAACGACTTTCTAACGGCTTGTCCGGAAGAGATGGACCTACCATCCTTCCCTATCTGGGCTATGGAATTCGGAGCCACATATCCCTACGAAGATGAAACTCCCCATGCACTCCAGTCCGAACTCGGCGCTGCAGGACTTGAAGATTTCAAGGGTTCGTTTGGAACTCCTCTCCTCGGCATGTCGCCCGAGCAGCAATTAGATGCGTTACCGAGCCACGCTCGAAGGAAGCAATATTCGTTTCCGAAATGGAAAGTGGATTTTATAAGGCAGAATCGTCAGTTCTACGAAGACAATAAGTCGTGGATTGACCCTTTGATTCCACAAATAAAATCATTCCCGTCCAGTATGCAGAAATTTGAATGGAATGCTAAAGGCGAGAATAAGAG
>NZ_JBFUJK010000023.1:0-51133 GCF_056401395.1 Arthrobacter sp. P4_F11 | reverse complement strand
GAGTAGGTCACCGCCGGAACACCATTAACGGTCGAGGTCCCCCACCACCAGGTGGGGGTCCTCCCGCATTTAACCCGTCATTCAGCCCGGGGTCCCCGCAACACCTGCGGGAGCATCCCGCCACACCCCGCCAAACGTGAGGGAGCGTCGGGGAACAACGCCACAGCCGCCGTCAGCCGCCCCTGGATCAGGGAGCTGCCCGCCGGCCGGCGGCCGCCGACAGAAGTGCCGCAGGAGGTTGTGAGACTTCCCACCGCGGGCCCCCGTTGACCTGGTGCCGTTAGCCGGTGGCGGGTTGCTCGCCTAGAATTGGGGGAGATGTACGGACTTCGAAGCGCTTGATTTCGGGTTGCGTAGGAAACGAAACACGGAACAGAGCGGCTGCGATTGCGCCAGTGGTCAGCTCACAACAGGAGGACCCCAGCATGGCTGAGCACAATGATGGCAACCGCGGCGGCAAGGCCCACGGCAACTCTGGCGGACGCAGTTCCGATGGAGCCCCTTTCCGCGGCACCAGCAACTCTGGCGGCGATCCCCGCGGATTCCGTTCCAGGGAAGACCGTGACCGTAAGCCTTATGGCGATCGTGCTCCGCGTGAGGGCGGGGACCAGCGCGGCTTCGGAAACAGCGAGCGTAGGCCGTACAGTGGCGGCGGTGAGCGTAAGCCTTATGGTGATCGTGCCCCGCGTGAAGGCGGGGGACAGCGCAGCTTTGGTGGCGACAGCCGCCCGTCCTATGGTGACCGCAAGCCGTACAGCGGCGGCGGTGACCGTAAGCCCTATGGTGACCGTGCCCCGCGTGAAGGCGGGGATCAGCGCGGCTTCGGCGGTGGCGGTGAGCGTAAGCCGTATGGTGACCGTGCCCCGCGTGAGGGCGGGGGTCAGCGCAGCTTTGGTGGCGACAGCCGTCCGTCCTATGGTGACCGTAAGCCGTACAGCGGCGGCGACCGTGACCGTAAGCCTTATGGCGATCGTGCTCCGCGTGAAGCTGGGGGTCAGCGCAGCTTTGGTGGCGACAGCCGCCCGTCCTCTGGTGACCGTAAGCCGTACAGCGGCGGCGACCGTGACCGTAAGCCCTATGGTGACCGTGCCCCGCGTGAAGGTGGGGGTCAGCGCAGCTTTGGTGGCGACAGCCGTCCGTCCTATGGTGACCGCAAGCCGTACAGCGGCGGCGACCGTGACCGTAAGCCCTATGGCGATCGTGCCCCGCGTGAGGGCGGAGGACAGCGCAGCTTCGGCGGCGGTGGCGACCGTGACCGCAAGCCGTACAGCAGCGGCGAGAACCGCAAGCCCTTTGGCACCCGCGAGGACCGTCCCGCACGGGGCTTCGACCGTGGCGACTCAGGCCCGCGCCAGTACGGACGCGACCGCCCCGAGGACCGTCCGGTTCGCGTGCCCAATGCCCGCGACCTCCGCAGCGCCAACCGCCCCGACCGGGAGCGTTCACCCCAGATCGACGAGGACGTCACGGGCAAGGAGCTTGACCGTGCCACGCAGCACCAGATCAAGACCCTCGAAGGCACCAGCGCCGAATGGGTGGCCCGCCACCTCGTCATGGCCGGGCGGCTCCTGGACGAGGAACCTGAGCTTGCCTTCCAGCATGCCCTGGCAGCCAGCCGCCGTGGCGGACGCCTCGCGTCCGTCCGCGAAGCTGTCGGCCTGACCGCCTACGCAGCCGGCCACTATGGTGAAGCCCTTCGGGAATTCCGGACCTACCGCCGGATCAGTGGCTCCAACATGCACCTGCCGGTCATGGCCGACTGCGAACGCGGCCTTGGCCGCCCGGACCGTGCACTGGACATGGCCCGGTCCGACGAAGCCAAGGATCTCGACGCCCCCGGCAAGGTGGAACTGGCCATCGTTGCAGCCGGTGCCCGCACCGACCTCGGGCAGCTCGACGCCGCGGTTTCCGAACTGGAAATCCCGCAGCTGGACATCAACCGCGCCTTTTCCTACAGCCCCCGGCTGTTCCGTGCCTATGCTGACGCGCTGACGGCAGCTGGCCGCGCTGCCGAAGCCACCAAATGGCAACGCCAGGCCACTGTGGCAGAAAACGCGCTGGGCCTCGGGGCTGACGAGGAACCCGACATCATCGATCTCGGCTGGGACGAGGAAGAAGAAGCCCGCGAGGAGGAACGGCAGCGCCGCCTCCGGGCGCAGGAGCATGCCGACACGCACGCCGGAACCGAAGAGCGCGCACCGCGTGCCGCAGGTGCCGCTGCCGCGGCAGAGGCCACCGGCGCCGCAGCCGGTGTGGCCGGCTTGAACGCGGGCGATGAGCTCGCCAGCGACGACGCCGAAGCCGACTACTTCGAGTCTGACGACCCCGAGTCCGACCTGGATTCAGTGGAATCCGACGTGCTCGACGAAGCTGATCACGAAGCTGATGACGAAGCGATCGCCGAGTCCGACCTGGAACTGAACGATGACGCGGACCAGGAACTCTCCGCTGACTCAGAGCGGGCCCAGCACGAAAGTGTGGAGGACTAATCGCATGACGGGTACCGCCCTGATCTCCACCTTTGATGCCCTGCTCTCCGATCTTGACGGCGTTGTCTATGCAGGGCCCAACGCCATTCCCGGGGCCGTCGAGTCGCTGCGCCGGCTGGCCGGGGTGGGCGTCGGGCTGGGCTACGTCACCAACAACGCATCCCGTTCCCCGGCACAGGTGGCCCAACACCTGCGCGATCTCGGCGCCCCCGCCGAGGACCACCAGGTGGTGAGTTCCTCGCAGGCGGCGGCAGCGCTGCTGGCGTCGATGCTGCCGGCCGGGGCGCACGTGCTCATCACGGGCAGCGCCGCCCTTGCCCAGGAAATTGAACTGGTCGGCCTGGTTCCCGTCCGCGGCGCGGAGGGAGACCCCGTCGCCGTCGTGCAGGGCTTTAGTCCGGAACTTGGCTGGAAGGACCTCGCCGAGGCGTCGTACGTCGTCGCCGGCGGCGCCCTGTGGGTGGCCACCAACACGGACTGGTCCATTCCCCAGGCGCGTGGAATCGCCCCCGGTAACGGGACGCTCGTGGCCGCCGTGGCAGCCGCGACCGGCAAGAGCCCGATCGTGGCCGGCAAACCCGAAGCCCCACTGTTCCACACTGCCGCCAAGCGGCTGGCGGCGGACCGGCCGCTGGTCGTAGGTGACCGCCTGGACACCGACATCCTGGGCGGCAACAACGCCGGTTTCGCCACCGTCGCTGTGCTGACCGGAGTGGACACAAGGGAATCGATCCTCGCGGCACGCTCTGTGGAGCGTCCCGATTTCCTCATCAATGACCTGACCGGCCTGTACGCGCCATACCCCGCCGTAGAGCACGACGCCGGGCGGTTCCGCAGCGGCACGGCCACGGCGATCGTGCGGGGGCAGTCGGTCCACATCAGCGGCGACCCCGCCGACCTCGATTCGTGGCGAGCCGCCTGTTCGGCCTGGTGGGCCGCAAACCCCGAGACGACCAGCGCACTGGCTCCGGTCCTCGAGTGGTCCGATCACTAGGCTGGACACATGAGCGAGCTACACCAGGGACTGGACCAGGCCCCAGACGAACAGCCGGCTGAGGCGCCGACCCCTGCGGCCGACGTCGCCTGGCCCGAGCTGCCGTCGCAGCAGCTCCCCGCGGAGCTGTCCGGGCACGCCGCACCAGAACACGCGGCACCAGAACATACGGCAGCAGTCCTGGATCCGGCCGTCAATGCTGTCCTGGACCGCCTCGGGGCCGTGCAGCAAATGCCTGTGTCCGGGCACGGCGAAGTCTATGCGGGCATGCATGACGCCCTGCTGGAGGCCCTGAACGAAGACGTGGCCGGACACGCCGGCGTGGCGCGCCGCATCCATGCCGCGGGGAACGGGGGATCGTGAGCCGGCTAGACCAGGCACTCGTCAGCCGGGGGCTCGCCAGGTCCCGGACCCATGCCGCCCGGCTCATTGCCGAGGGCAAGGTGAGCTATGGCGGCGAGGTCCTCGCCAAGGCGTCCCTGCAGGTCCCGGACGACGCAGCGCTGGACGTCACGGCCTCGGCCGAGGACGGCTACGTCAGCCGCGCCGGGCACAAACTGGCCGGCGCGCTGGATGCCTTTCCCGCCGTCGACGTCGCAGGCAAACGGTGCCTCGACGCCGGCGCCTCCACCGGCGGGTTCACGGACGTGCTGCTTCGGCGCGGTGCTGCCCACGTGGTGGCCGTCGACGTGGGGCACGGCCAGCTGGTGCCGGAAATCCGGAATGACTCCAGGGTTTCCGTGCACGAAGGCCTCAACGTCCGCTACATGGCGGCCGCGGAAATCGGCGGACCGGCCGCTCTGACGGTGGCTGACCTGTCCTTCATCTCGCTGACGCTTGTGGTGGCGCCACTCGCGGCCTGCACCCTGCCCGGCGGCGACCTCGTCCTCATGGTCAAGCCACAGTTCGAGATCGGCAAGGACCGGCTGGGCCGGACCGGCGTTGTCACCTCGGAACGCGAACGCCGGCTCGCCGTGGGCAAGGTGGCTGCCGCCGCCGTGGACGCGGGCCTGGTCTTGTCAGGCCTCGCCCAGAGCCCGCTGCCGGGCCAGGACGGCAATGTCGAATACTTCCTGTGGATAAAACGCGCGATGTCGGAAGTCCCGCCTAAGATCGAGGAGCGGGACGCAGCTGTTGCTGCGTTGCTCGGAACAATCTGGCCGAACCACTAGTACCACCAGAAGGCGGAACCTGATGAGCAGGCGTGTCCTGATCCTGGCCCACACAGGGCGCGAGGAGTCCCTCAAGGCTGCCTGGGAAGCCTGTGCGCTGCTGCACGAATCCGGGCTCGTCCCCGTGCTGCAGGAGAACGAGCTCGGGGACATGGTCCGCTTCTTCGGCCGGCTCGACCACCCGGTCGAGGTCCTTCACGACCACGTGAAGCTGCCCGAGGTGGAACTTGTCATGGTGCTCGGCGGGGACGGCACCATCCTCCGGGCTGCCGAACTGGTCCGCGAAGTCGACGTGCCGCTGCTTGGGGTGAACCTTGGCCACGTGGGGTTCCTGGCCGAGAGCGAACGGGCCGACCTCGCCCAGACCGTCGAGTGGATCGCCAGCCGTGACTACACGGTGGAGGAGCGCATGACGATCGACGTCCAGGTCTGGGTCCGCGGCCAGAAGATCTGGCACACCTGGGCCCTGAATGAGGCCGCGATCGAAAAGGGCAACCGGGAACGGATGCTGGAGGTGGTCACCGAAGTCGACGAACGCCCCCTGACCTCATTCGGCTGCGACGGGGTGGTCCTGGCCACGCCCACAGGCTCCACGGCCTACGCGTTTTCCGCCGGCGGTCCCGTGGTGTGGCCCGAAGTCGAGGCCCTCCTGATCGTGCCGATCAGCGCCCATGCCCTCTTCGCGAAGCCGCTCGTGGTTTCGCCGCGGTCCCGGCTCGCCGTCGAGATCCTGAACCGCACCGACGCCCAGGGCGTCCTCTGGTGCGACGGCCGCCGCTCGGTGGATCTGCCGCCCGGCGCCCGCGTCGAAGTGACCCGCTCCGCAACGCCGGTGCGTCTGGCCAGGACGCACCAGACCCCCTTCTCCGGCAGGCTCGTGCGCAAATTCCAGCTCCCCATCCAGGGCTGGCGCGGCCCCGTGCCCCAAACCCGGGCCATCCACACCGGCCCCCTCCCGATCATCCGCACGCCCCGTCCCATGCCGCCGCTTCCCTCGCCGCGCCACGAGGGAACTGCCGACGTGCCCGACCCCTCGACAGATCCCACAACCGAGAAGTGAACCATGCTTGAAGAACTGCGTATCCGCGACCTCGGCGTCATCACCGACGCCACCCTGCCGCTGGGCCCGGGCCTCAGCGTGGTGACCGGTGAAACCGGTGCCGGCAAGACCATGGTGGTGACCGCCGTCGGGCTGCTCCTCGGTGCCAGGTCCGACGCCGGCGCCGTCCGCAGCGGCGCGAAGAGCGCCTCGGCGGAGGCCGTGCTGAAGCTCGACGCCGGCCACGCTGCCGTCGCGCGGTCCAGGGAAGCCGGGGCCGAGGTGGAGGAGTTCGACGGCGGTGTGGAACTCCTGCTGGCCCGCAGCGTCGGGGCCGACGGCCGTAGCCGGGCCTATCTGGGCGGACGCGCCGCGCCGGTGGGGGTGCTGGCCGAAATCGGCGAAACCCTCGTGGTGGTGCACGGACAGTCGGACCAGATCCGGCTCAAGAGCCCGGTGGCGCAACGCGGAGCCCTGGACAAATTCGCCGGCGAGAGCCTTGCCGGCGCGCTTGCCGCCTATCAGGACCTCTACGCGCACTGGCATGCCAGCCAGGGCGAGCTGGACTCCTTGCGCAGTGCCGCGCGTGAACGCCTCCGCGAGGCCGAGTCGCTGCACGTAGCCCTGGCCGAGATCGACGCCGTGGACCCGCAGCCGGGGGAGGACGAGGCCCTCAAGGCCGAGGCCGTGAAACTGGCCAACGTCGAGGAATTGCGGATCGCGGCCAGCACCGCCCACCAGGCGCTCATCGCAGAGGACTTCGGTGAAGAAGCCGACGCGACCACCCTCGTGGACGCTGCCAAACGCACCCTGGAGCACGTTGCCGAACACGACGGGGAGCTGGGCTCCGCCGCGGCACGCCTGGCCGAGGTCGGTTTCCTGCTCAACGACATCGCCGCTGAACTCGCCAGCTACCAGGCCGCCCTTGACACGGAGGGCCCGGAACGGCTCGCCGAAATCGAGGACCGCCGGGCGGCGCTGGCCAAGCTGGTCCGCAAGTACGCGCCGAGCATTGACGAGGTGCTGGTCTGGGCGGAGGCCGCCCGGGCCCGGCACGAGGAACTCCAGGACGACTCCACCCGGATCGAAGCGCTGGACGCCGAGGTCGCCCGGGCCGAATCCGAGCTCCGGAAGAAGGCCGCCGGGATCAGCAAGGCCCGCACCAAGGCCGCCAAGGACCTCTCCGCGCGGGTCAGCGCGGAGCTCACGGCGCTGGCCATGGCCGATGCCACCCTGGTCATCAATGTGGAGCCCGCAGGCCAGCTCGGACCGTTCGGGGCCGACGAGATCTCCTTCCTGCTTCAGCCGCACTCCGGCGCGCCGACCCGGCCGCTGGGCAAAGGCGCCTCGGGCGGTGAACTCTCCCGCGTCATGCTCGCCATTGAGGTGGTGCTTGCCGCCGTCGATCCCGTCCCGACGTTTGTCTTCGACGAGGTCGACGCCGGCGTAGGCGGCCGTGCCGCCGTCGAGATCGGGCGCCGGCTGGCGATGCTGGCCCAGCACGTCCAGGTCCTCGTGGTGACCCACCTGCCGCAGGTGGCCGCGTTCGCGAACCAGCACATCAGGGTCACCAAGACCTCCGTGCGGGGTGCTGACGGGGCTACCTCCACCGGCTTCACCTCCAGCGACGTGCAGCTGCTGGACGAGGCCGAGCGGGTCCGCGAACTGGCCCGCATGCTGGCCGGCCAGGAGGACTCCGAATCGGCCCAGGCCCACGCCCAGGAGCTGCTGGACGACGCCAAACTCCTCCCGCAAAGCTAGGCGGGCCCGAAAGGACCTCCGCAGGGACTCCCGCGGGGACCGCTGCCAGGACAACAATCACATCGGGATCCCGCCAAGGAACCCGTGGAAGGCCGAATTGATGATAAGCTCAAACCCCGTGGTGCAGCGATCAAACTCTCGTGTAAATTCCCGGTTTCCGGGCTCGTCCAAGACGACCAAACACATCTTCGTCACCGGTGGTGTAGCGTCCTCGCTCGGTAAGGGACTGACGGCTTCGAGCCTCGGCCACCTCCTGCGGGCACGCGGTCTGTCTGTAACAATGCAAAAGCTCGATCCTTATCTGAACGTGGATCCGGGCACGATGAACCCCTTCCAGCACGGCGAAGTCTTCGTCACTGACGACGGCGCCGAGACGGACCTGGACATCGGCCACTATGAGCGCTTCCTCGATGAAAACCTCGAAGGATCGGCCAACGTCACAACCGGCCAGGTCTACTCGACCGTCATCGCGAAGGAACGCCGCGGCGAATACCTCGGCGACACCGTCCAGGTCATCCCGCACATCACCGATGAGATCAAGCGGCGCATGCGGCTTCCCGCCGAGGGCAAGAACGCCCCCGACGTCATCATCACCGAAATCGGCGGCACGGTGGGCGACATCGAGTCCCAGCCGTTCCTCGAATCCGCCCGCCAGGTCCGCCAGGACATCGGCCGCGGAAATGTGTTCTTCCTCCACGTGTCCCTCGTGCCGTACATCGGCCCGTCGCAGGAGCTGAAGACCAAGCCGACGCAGCACTCCGTTGCCGCGCTGCGCTCCATCGGCATCCAGCCCGAGGCAATCGTGATCCGGTCCGACCGCGAAGTCCCGCAGCCGATGCGCGACAAGATCGGCCGCATGTGCGACGTCGACATCGACGCCGTGATCGGCTGCCCGGACGCACCGAGCATCTACGACATCCCGAAGACCCTGCACTCCCAGGGCCTGGATTCGTATATCGTCCGCGCCCTGGACCTGCCGTTCAAGGATGTGGACTGGACCAGCTGGGACAAGCTGCTCGACGCCGTCCACAACCCGAAGCACGAAGTTGAAATCGCGCTCGTGGGCAAGTACATCGACCTGCCGGACGCCTACCTGTCCGTCACGGAGGCCCTGCGCGCCGGCGGCTTCGCCAACGACACCAAGGTCAAGATCCGCTGGGTCCCCTCGGACGAATGCGAAACCCGCGAGGGTGCCGTGCAGTCCCTGGCCGGCGTCGACGCCATCTGCGTTCCGGGCGGCTTCGGCATCCGCGGCCTGGAAGGCAAACTCGGCGCCCTGAAGTACGCCCGCGAAACCAAGCTCCCGGTCCTGGGCCTGTGCCTGGGCCTGCAGTGCATGGTGATCGAGTACGCCCGCAACGTAGTCGGCCTCGAGGGAGCGTCCTCGTCCGAGTTCGAGCCGGACTCCAAGTACCCCGTCATCGCCACGATGGAAGAGCAGCTGGACATCGTTGACGGCAAGGGCGACCTCGGCGGCACCATGCGCCTGGGCCTGTACGAGGCCAAGCTCGACGAAGGCTCCGTCGTCGCCGAGACCTACGGCGCCACCAAGGTCAGCGAACGGCACCGCCACCGCTACGAGGTCAACAACAAGTACCGCGATCAGATCGCCGCCAAGGGCCTGTCGTTCTCCGGAACGTCGCCCGACGGCAAGCTGGTCGAGTTCGTGGAACTTCCCCGCGACGTCCACCCGTACTACGTGGCCACGCAGGCGCACCCCGAGCTCAGCTCGCGGCCCACGCGCCCGCACCCGCTGTTCGCGGGCCTGATTGAGGCTGCCCTTGGCCACCAGCGGGCCGGCGACGCCGCGCCCGCTGCCAGCAGCAGCCCGAGTGCAAAGGCCGATGCCCCGGCACCTGCGCCCAAGCCCTCGTCGGCAGCAGTGTCCAAGTAATTTCCAACTGAATCAAAGGACGGCGCGATGCCCGGTATGTCTGAGACCCCCAATGCTGCACGGCAGGTTTCGGATGAGCCGAGCCCGCGCCGTCTTTTGTCGTCCCGGAAGGTGTACGAGGGCAGGATCTGGGACGTCGTCAGCGACAGTTTCCAGCTCAACGACGACGGCGACACCCTGGTCCGGGACTATATCGACCATCCCGGCGCGGTGGCGGTTCTCCCGATGAACGACGACGGCGACGTGCTGCTGCTCCGGCAGTACCGGCACCCGGTCGGCATGGATCTCTGGGAGATCCCGGCCGGGCTGCTGGACGTCGAAGGGGAGGACTTCGTCGTCGGGGCCGCCCGCGAACTGGCCGAGGAAGCGGACCTCGTCGCGGACCGCTGGAACGTGCTGGCGGACTTCTTCAACTCCCCGGGCTCCTCCAGCGAGGCCATCCGCATCTACCTGGCCCGCGGCCTGAGTGAGGTGCCGGGACATGAGCGGCACGTCCGCACAGACGAGGAAGCCGAAATCGAACTGCGCTGGACCCCGCTGGACGAGGCCGTCCAGGCGGTCCTTGACGGCCGCCTCCACAACCCGTCCGCCGTCGTCGGCGTCCTGGCTGCTGCCGCCGCCCGCGCGGGCAACTTCGAAAGCCTCCGCCCGGCCGACGCGCCCTGGCCCGCCCATCCCAGCCAGCGCTAGTGGAACCGCTGATCGCCGAACCGCCGGCCCCGGCGCAACGTCCGGCCCCGGCGCAGCCAGCCGCTCCTGAGCGCCCGCCCGCCAGGGCGTTGACGGCGATCGACCGCGCAATCACTGACTACCTGCAGCACATGGGCGTGGAGCGGGGCCTCGCGGCCAACACCCTCTCCGCCTACCGGCGGGACCTGGCCCGCTACGCCAGGCATCTGGCCCACGCGGGCCGGGAACGCCCCGCGGAGATCACCCGGCACGACGTCACAGCCTTCGTTCAGGCGCTCTCCGACGGGTCCGACGGCGGCTCGGCCCTGGGCATCCGCTCGGCGGCCCGGACGGTGGTGGCTGTGCGCGGGCTCCACAAGTTCTGGGCCCTCGAAGGCATCACGTCCACCGACCCGGCCAGCGACGTCCACCCGCCCATGCCCGGCAAGCGGCTGCCCAAGGCCATCAGCGTCGACGAGGTCACCCGGATCCTCGAGGCGGCCGGCACGGACACGGCAACCGGCCTGCGCGACCGCGCGCTGCTCGAATTCCTCTATTCCACCGGTGCCCGCATCAGCGAAGCCGTGGGCCTGGACGTTGACGACATTTCCCTGCATACCTCCGGCGGGTCCGATGCCGGCGACGGGCCCGCGATCGTCAGGCTCTTCGGCAAGGGCTCCAAGGAACGCCTCGTCCCGCTCGGATCCTATGGGGCACGAGCCCTGGACGCCTACCTCGTCCGCGGCCGGCCCCTGCTGGCCGCCAAGGGCAAGGGCACCCCTGCCCTGTTCCTCAACGCCCGCGGCGGCAGGATCAGCCGGCAAAGCGCCTGGACCATTCTGAAGGCGGCGGCGGACAAGGCCCACATCACCAAGGACGTTTCGCCGCACACTCTGCGGCACTCCTTCGCCACCCACCTGCTGGAGGGCGGCGCTGACGTCCGGGTGGTGCAGGAACTGCTGGGGCACGCTTCGGTGACCACCACGCAGGTCTACACCCAGGTGACGGCCGATACGCTGCGGGAGATCTACGCCGCCGCGCACCCGCGCGCCCTGGGCTAAGGCACAGTCCGCCGGGTCCCCGCACCGCGCCGGTTCCGGCAAACTTTTTTGCGGCCCTGTGTAAGAAAATGCCGTTCACTGGACACTTACACATCAAGAAGAAGTCATCGATGTCCGGGGGAACCACCATGTTGGCTGCCAAAGAGCAAGCGTTCATTGATCTGCACACCCAGCACTCCGCGCGGGTCTACCGCTACATTGCCTGCCGTATCAGTGACGGACACCGCGCCGAGGAACTGGCCGCGGACGTCTTCAGAATTGCCTGGGAGAAGGAGCTGGCGGAACCGCCCGGCATTGGCTGGCTGTTGGCAACGGCCCGGAATGTGGTCGGCAATGAGTATAAGGGCCGCCGTCGCCGCCAGGAACTAGTCGAAAGGCTGAAAGACGATGTCCGCAGCCAAGCCCCCGAGTCAAACGATGAAGAACGAGCCGCAGTGGCAGAGGTGCTGGTGCAGCTCAGGGAGCGGGACCGCGAAGTCCTCATGCTCTCCTACTGGGACGAGCTGACCATCGCTGAACTGGCGCAGACGCTGCGATGTTCTTCATCCGCCGCTGCGGTTCGCCTCCACCGGGCACGCCGGGCGTTCGCGAAAGCTGCCCCCTCACATCTCATGACCGAACGGAAGGACTAGCCATGGACCGCATCGAACAGCTCATGAGGGATGCAAAACCTCGGGTGGGAGCGCCGGGAGCAGAGTCCGGAAGCGACCCTGCCCGCTCAATCGTATTTTCCACGGATCCGAATGTCGTCCTTTTGACAGGGCGCACTCCGGCACGACGCAATGCCGTGCGGGCTGCGGCCGCGACTGTACTGGCCGCTGCAGCCATCGTTGGCGCGGTGGTTGTCGGCGGCAATCTGATGCCGACAGCACCCGGGCCAGCCCAGACGGGCATCCCGGCCCCGACTGTCTCAGCCATCCCATCGCCGTCGTCCCCAACCCCGTCCACTGCCGCCCCCACGAAAGCGAGTCCTGCCGCTTTGAGCACCGGCGGGGTCGCATGCACCCCGGCCAACATTGACCAGCAGCGCAATGACCAGCAGCGCGCGATCATCCCGATTGCCCCCGCCGAACAGGGCTACTACACGGTGCTGGGCTGCGCCGGCGGATGGCTCGCCTACTCCATTTCCGGTGACGGGATCCGGGCACTCCAGCTCGATGGCGGCAACGCCTGGTTCAAGATCGCCAAACTGCAGAACGGCCGATTCCTCTGCGATGTCCGGCAGGAGTGGTCCAGCGTCTTCAACTGGGAGTTCCAAGCCACGAACAACCAGGGCCTCACGCCGCAGCAGGCCATGGACAAAGAATTCGCGGATAAGGGGATACCAGTTGAACTGAGGCCGGAGCTTGTCGGCGACGGCCCGGCCGCGGGATAGCGCCGGCAGCCTGCGGCAGCTATAGGGTTGAGCACATGAAGCTCACGCCAGTCACTCTCTGCTTCCCGCTCCGTGATGCGGAGAGCGGCACGGAGGTGCTGCTGGGCATGAAAAGGACCGGCTTTGGCATCGGCAAAATCGTGGGAATCGGCGGCCACGTGGAGCCGGGGGAGAGCGACGCCGAGGCCGTGGTCCGCGAGGTCTGGGAAGAAGCCGGGATCATAGTGCTCCAAGAGGACCTGGCCCACGCCGGCGTTGTCGAGTTCATCTTTCCGGCCCGGCCTGACTGGAACATGTCGTGCCGGCTCTTCACCACCCGGCGGTGGCACGGCGAACCCGCCGAGAGCCCGGAAATCACGCCCGAATGGTTCGACTCCGCGGCGCTGCCGCTGGAGCGGATGTGGCAGGATGCGGGGCACTGGCTGCCTCCGGCGCTGGCAGGCGAAACGATCGACGTCGTCGTGGTCCTCAACGAGGACAACGAGACTGTCGCGTCGGTCCGGATCCCGCGACGCTGAAGTCCGCGGCAACCGCGCCGCAGAATTACGCGACTCGAAATCGGGGTGCCGGGGAATGCCGCGGCTTGGCCGGTAGCCTAGGGTTCGAACATTGCGCCGAGATGAGCCACGCACTTGCGTCCCACACTGGCCAGCGGCACACGGAATATTTTGGGGGCACGGCATGAACTCGAACAATCATGACCTTCCGGTTGGGGATCCTAGGGACGGCGAGCCGTCCCGGGGCACCGGGGCACGCCGGCGCTGGCCGTGGGCGGCCGCCGTCGTTGCCCTCGCCGTGGCGGCCGTCGCCGGTGGCGTCGCGGTGGCTGGAACCATGCGGTCCGCGGACCCGGCCCCCGTGGCGGCCTCGACGGCCGCAACGACGGCACCGACACCGTTCGCTGCCCTCACGACGACGACGACGACGACGCCGCCGTCGTCGATCGGTGCGACGCCGGCGCCCTCGGCGCCCTCGGCGCCCTCGTCGTCCGCAACGTCCGATCCGGCAACCGCGGCACCTTCTGCCGGGGCCTGGCGGACCTTCACCAGCGCCGATTCAAAGGTCAGTTTCGACTACCCGGCCTCCTGGCGTGTCTCCGATGCCGCCAGGGGTTCCGGTGGGGTTGATGTTGACGTCGCGAATGAGGCCGCTGTGGTGGTGGCGTCCCTGCACGTCGGACCGTCGGGTGGACTCGGCGGCGCGTGCCAGGGCGCCGTTCCCTTCACGGTGCTCGATTCGGTCGAAGTGAATCTCCCGCACCAGCCCGCTAAGGGTTCGGTCACGCCGAGGTTTGCCTTTCGGGCACTCCAGGGACCGGACCGCGTTACGGCATCTTTCGGACTAACCGATACCCCGGCCGGGCAGAACGGCACCACTTGCATGTTCTACAACGTCGTCACCGGGCCGCCCGAGTGGCCGCTGTTCTCGTTCGCCGACGCTTTCGAAGTTCGGCCTGGGGACACGGAGGACGATCCCATGCGCAAGGGAGCCAAGACGTTCCCCTCGTTGGACGCAGCCCGGGCGTACATGCAGACCCCGGAGTACCTGAACGCGAAGCGCATGCTCACCTCGCTGAAGATCCACGAGGCCTAGCAGGTTCCGCCCAGACAGCAGACAGCAGACAGCAAACAGCACGGGCCGGCCACCTACGAATAGGTGGCCGGTCCGTGCCGGCTGTCCGGTCCCGCGCGTCCCGCAGGAAGCCCTGCTACGCCAGGTGCCGTTCCTCGACGCCGTTGTACTCGCTCAGGGGGCGGATCAGGGAGTTCGAATCCAGCTGCTCCATGATGTGCGCCGTCCAGCCCGTGATGCGGCTGGCGACGAACAGCGGAGTGAACGTGGCCGTGTCGAAGCCCATGAGGTGGTACGTGGGTCCAGTCGGATAGTCGAGGTTCGGCTTGATCCCCTTCGCCTCGTCCATCGCCGTCTCGAGCCCGTTGTAGAGGCCCAGCAGCTCCGGCCGGCCATAGTGCGCAATCATCTTGTCCAGCGCCGACTTCATGGTGGGCACCCGGGAGTCGCCATGCTTGTAGACGCGGTGGCCGAAGCCCATGACCTTCTTCTTGTGGGCCAGGGCGTCCTCCATCCAGGCCTTGGCCCGGACGTGGGCGTCCTCCAGGGACTCCTCGGGCCGGATGCCGATCTCGTCAAAGGTGTGCATGACGGCCTCGTTGGCACCGCCGTGCAGCGAACCCTTGAGGGCCCCGATGGCGCCGGTCACGGCAGAGTGCAGGTCCGAGAGCGTGGAGGTGATGACCCGGGCCGTGAAGGTCGAGGCATTGAAGGAGTGCTCGGCGTACAAAATCATGGAGACATTGAACGCGTCGACTACTTCGGGGACGGGTTCCTCACCAAACGTCATCCAGAGGAAGTTGGCGTCGTAGCCCAGATCCTCGCGGGGTTCCACCACGTCCTGGCCGTGCCGGCGCCGCTGGTCGTAGGCCACCACTGCAGGCATCGCGGCGAACAGATCGATGGCCTTGGCCAGGTTGGCTTCGCGCGAGGCGTCCTCGGCGAGGGGGTGCCGGGCCCCCAACACCGACGTGGCAGTCCGGCAGACATCCATGGGGTGCGCAGTGGTGGGCAGCGCGTCAATCACCTGTTTGACGACCGGATCCAGGGCACGTCCGGCGCGTTCCCGGGCGGTGAACTCTGCCAGCTGCTCCGCATCGGGCAGCTCGCCGTTCCAGAGCAGGTACGCGACTTCCTCGAAGCTGCACTTGGCAGCCAGTTCCTGGACGGGGTAGCCGCGGTACAGCAGCGAGTTCGTGTCCGGGTTGACCTTGGAAACCGCGGTGTAGTCCACCACGACGCCGGCGAGGCCCTTCTTAATGTCCTGTTCAGCCATGCTGAAACTCCTTTGTTCCTAACGCCTGTATACCGGCACGTGCCGGAGGTTCTATGCGGGGCTTACTTACCGGGGATCTGGAAATTAAAGACTCCGGTATCAAAACGGTTGTAAGCCTCGTAATCAACGAGATCGTACAAACGCGCACGGGTCAGCATGCTTCCAACCTGTGCCTCCTGGGTTCCGTCGGCCTTAATCGATTCCAGAGTACGCTCCGCAGCGCCCATGGCACTACGGAGCAGCGTCACCGGATAAATGACCATATTGACGCCGACGCCGGCCAGCTCCTCCACGGTGAACAAGGCACTCTGGCCGAATTCGGTCATGTTGGCCAGGATCGGGACATCAACGGCATCGCGGATGGCCTGGAATTCGGCCAGGTCCTTCATCGCCTCCGGGAAGATCGCGTCCGCACCGGCCTCCACTAGCGCTTTGGCGCGCTCCTGGGCGGCCTCGAGCCCGTCCGTGGCGCGGATGTCGGTCCGGGCCATGATCAGGAAGTTCGGGTCGCGGCGGGCATCGGCCGCGGCCCGGATCCGCTTGGTGGCGGTCTCCAGATCCACGACGTTCTTCCCGTCGAGGTGGCCGCAGCGCTTGGGGTTGAACTGGTCCTCGATGTGGCAGCCGGCCAGGCCGGCGTTCTCGAGCTCCTGGACCGACCGGGCCACGTTCATGGGCTCACCGAAGCCGGTGTCGGCGTCGACGATCGCCGGCAGGTCCGTCATCCGGGCGATCTGCCCGGCGCGGGTGGCCACCTCCGTGAGCGTGGTCAGCCCGATGTCCGGCAGGCCCAGGTCATTGGCGAGGACGGCGCCGGAAATGTACACCCCGGCGAAGCCCTTCTCCTCGATCAGCCGCGCCGAGAGCGGGTTGAACGCGCCGGGGAACTGGGCGATGGTGCCGGAGGCGAGGATTTCGCGGAACCGGATCCGCTTCTGCTCCGGTGTGACCTTCGAATACAACATTAGAAGAGTCCCTTCGGGGCGCCGGCGAGGTCGATCACGCCGTCGGCGGCCTGGATGTTCAGCTGGTCCAGCTCGCCGGCGGCGAGCTCGGGGAGCCGGGCGGCGGCGGCGAGGAAGCGCTCGATCTCCTCATCGGCCACCAGGCCGGCGGCGAGGATGCGGAACTTGTTGACGTACTGCTCCCGGGCGAAGGGCCGGGCGCCCAGCGGGTGGGCATCGGCGACCGCGATGTCATCGGTGATGACCGTGCCGTCCTTGAGCGTGATCTCCACGGTGCCGCCGAAGGCCTTCTCGGCGATGTCCAGGGAGTGGTAGCGGCGGGTCCATTCCGGGTCCTCGACCGTGCTGACCTTGTGCCAGAGTTCCACGGTGTCGGGGCGGGCAGCGCGTTCCGGGGCGTAGGAGTCCACGTGGTGCCAGGTGCCGTCCTGCAGGGCGACGGTGAAAATGTACGGGATCGAGTGGTCCAGCGTCTCGCGGCTGGCCGTGGGATCATACTTCTGCGGGTCGTTGGCGCCGGAGCCGATCACGTAGTGGGTGTGGTGGCTGGTCTTGATCAGCACGGATTCGACGTTGGCCGGGTCCGTGACCTCGGGGTGTTCGCCGTTGAGCTTGCGGGCGAGGTCGATCCACGCCTGGGCCTGGTATTCGGCCGAGTGTTCCTTGGTGTACGTGTCCATGATGGCCCGCTTGGCCTCGCCGGCCTCCGGCAGCGGCACGGTGTAGGAGGCGTCCGGGCCGTCCAGCATCCAGGCGATCACGCCGTCTTCGCCCTCGTAGATCGGCACGGGGGAGGTCTGGCCGCGCATCGCACGGTCCGCGGATTCGACGGCCATCTTGCCGGCGAACGCGGGGGCGTGCGCCTTCCAAGTGGAGATTTCGCCCTTGCGGGACTGCCGGGTGGCGGTGGTGGTGTGCAGCGCCTGGCCGACCGACTGGAAGATGGTCTCGACGTCGAGGCCCAGCAGGGTGCCGATGCCGGCGGCGGCGGACGGGCCGAGGTGGGCCACGTGGTCGATCTTGTGCTTGTGCAGGCAGATGGCCTTGACCAGGTTGACCTGGATCTCGTAGCCGGTGGCGATGCCGCGGACCAGGTCCCGGCCGCTGGAACCTACGTGCTGGGCGACGGCCAGGACCGGGGGGATGTTGTCACCCGGGTGCGAGTAGTCCGCGGCCAGGAAGGTGTCGTGGTAGTCGAGTTCACGGACCGCGACGCCGTTGGCCCAGGCGGCCCATTCGGGGGAGACGCGTTCCTCGATGCCGAAGACCTTGGCGCCCTTGCCGCCGGTGCTGGGGCCGTGGGTGAGGGCCTGGGCCCGGGCCGCGACGATCGGGGCGCGGTTCAGCGACGCGACCGCCACCGAGGCGTTGTCGATGATCCGGTTGATCACCATGTCGGTGACCTCATCGGTGACCTCCACGGGATCCGCGGCGACCTTGGCGATCTTGTAGGCCAGTTGGTCCTCGCGGCCCAGGTTTTCCTCGCTCTTGTAAACGCGGACGTGGTGTTCCTTAACCATGGTGCTCCCTTTGCTGAGGTGTATGGGTGGCTTTGACGTGCGAAAGACTGCGGTGCAGGTGAAGCGTGGTGGCGGCCTCGGCCAGGCGCGGGTTGCCGGCGGCGATCGCCTCGGCGATGGCAGCGTGCTCGGCGGCCGCGGCAGTGAGCCGGGCGGCGTCATCGGCGGCCAGGCGGCGGACGCGCACGAGGTGGACGCGGAGGCTGCGCATGGCCTGGACGAGGTAGGCGTTGGAGATGGCGGCGTCGATGGCCGCGTCCAGCCGTCCGACCAGCCCGTAGTAGTCGTGCAGGGCCGGATCCTGTCCGCCGATCAGTTCCGGGGCCCGGAGCAGTTCGCGCCGCAACGCATCGAAGGTTGCGGGGTCGCCGCGCTCGGCCGCCAGGGCGGCGGCCCTGCCCTCGAGGGTTTCGCGCAGTTCGAACAGTTCGTCGATGTCGTCCAGGGAAATGTCGGTGACGACGACGCCGCGCCCGCCCGCCGTCGTCGTCAGCCCTTCGGCCGTGAGCCGGCTCAGGGCCTCCCGCAGCGGGGTGCGGGAGATGCCGAGGCGCGCCGACTGTTCCACCTCCGCGAGCACGGTTCCGGGCAGGAGGCGCCATTCGATGATGTCGTCGCGCAGGGCCGCATAGGCCTTGTCGCTGGCGCGCATCGTGCCTCCTTCGGTGGCGGCTCTGTCGGGGTGGAACATCATCAGTGTATACAAGCAACGGCCCTTTGCCCAGCAATTGCCGCATGCGACAAGGAAATAGCCGAGCTGTGTATACATGACCCTTGTATCGCCGGTACGCCCCGGCTTACCATGGCTGCATCACAACGTCGTGGACAGGATGTACGTCATGGTCACCAAGAGCTACCGGGCCGCCTACGAACGGAGCCTGGAACATCCCGCAGAATTCTGGCTGGACGCAGCGGAAGGGATCTCCTGGCAGACGCCCCCGCGGCGGGCCCTCGACGCGGGCCGGGCACCGCTCTACGACTGGTTTCCGGACGGGGTCCTGAACACGTCGTACAACGCCCTCGACCGGCACGTCGCCCAGGGCAGGGGTGAGCAGGACGCCCTGGTCTACGACTCCGCGATGTTGGGCATCCGGCAGAGTTATACCTATGCGGAACTGACGGACCTCGTGGCCCGGTTCGCCGGTGTCCTGCGCCGCAGCGGCGTCGGCAAGGGCGACCGCGTGGTGATTTACATGCCGATGATCCCCGAGGCCGTGATCGCGATGCTGGCCACCGCGCGGCTCGGCGCCGTGCACTCGGTCGTCTTCGGCGGGTTTGCCCCCAAGGAACTTGCCGCCCGCATCCGCGATGCAGCCCCCGCGGCGGTGGTGACGGCGTCCGGCGGCATCGAGCCGTCGCGCCGGATTGAGTACCTGCCCGCCGTCGCCGAGGCCCTCAGTATCGCCGGCGCCGCCGGAACCCCGGTGCTGGTCAAGGCCAGGGACGGCTTCGTCTCGACGGTGGCCTCCATGGCGGCCGAGCACCCCGGATGGCTCGACTGGGACACCGAGATGGCCTCCGCGGAGGCGGCCGCGCCGGTGGACGTCAAGGCGACGGACCCGCTGTACATCCTCTACACCTCGGGCACCACCGGCTCGCCCAAGGGCGTGGTGCGGGACAACGGCGGCCACGCCGTGGCCCTGAAATGGACCATGGAAAACCTCTACGACGTCGGCCCCGGCGACGTCATGTGGACCGCCTCGGATGTGGGCTGGGTGGTGGGCCACTCCTACATCGTCTATGGGCCGCTGCTGGCCGGCGCCACCACGGTGCTGTACGAAGGCAAGCCGGTGGGGACGCCCGACGCCGGCGCGTTCTGGCGGGTCATCCAGGACCACAAGGTCAACGTGCTGTTCACCGCGCCCACCGCGCTGCGGGCCATCCGCAAGGCCGACCCTGAGGGCCGGTTCCTGGACAAGTACGACATTGCCAGCCTGCGGACGCTGTTCGCGGCCGGCGAGCGGCTGGACACCGATACCTTCCACTGGGCCTCCCGGGTGCTCGGTGTTCCGGTGGTCGACCACTGGTGGCAGACGGAGACGGGCTGGGCCATCTGCGCCAACCCCCGCGGCCTCGGCGGACTGCCGATCAAGGCCGGGTCGCCGAGCGTCCCGATGCCCGGCTTCCGGCTCAACGTCGTCGACGGCGCGGGCGGGGACGTCGAGGCCGGCACGGAAGGCAACATCGTCCTGGGCCTGCCGCTGCCGCCTGGCACCCTGACCACGCTCTGGCGCAACGACGACCGCTACATCTCCTCCTACCTCCAGGCGTTTGAGGGCTACTACGCCACCGGTGACTCGGGCTACCGGGACGAGGACGGCTACGTCTTCGTCATGGGCCGCACGGATGACATCATCAACGTCGCCGGACACCGGCTCTCCACCGGCGCCATGGAACAGGTGATCGGCCAGCACCCGGCAGTTGCCGAATGCGCCGTGATCGGCCTCGCCGACCCGCTCAAGGGCCAGCGGCCCAGCGGCTACGTGGTCCTCAAGTCCGGGGTGGACGTGCCCGAGGACGTCCTGGTCAAGGACCTGATCGCCCTGGTCCGGCGCGACATCGGGGCCGTGGCGGACTTCAAGCACGTCACCGTGGTGGACGCCCTGCCGAAGACCCGTTCGGGAAAGATCCTGCGCAAGACCATGCGCCAGATCGCCGACGGCGAGACCTACGTGGTGCCCTCCACGATCGAGGACGCCGGCGTGATCGACGCGCTGCTCGACACCCTGCGCCCCGGCCCTGCGGAGTGACCGGAGCAGCCTTGTGGTCTAGTGATAGTCGCCGGCCCGTTCGCGGGCGATTTCCAACAGGGTGGAGTGGAAAGCCACCTCGGCCGGGGCATAGACCTTATCCTCCCGCTGAGCCAGCAGTATCCTCCGCAGCGGGGCAGCGGAACCCAGGCTCAGCACCTTCACGTCGGGATGCTGAAGTGCCACGGCGGTCTTGGGCACCATGGCCACGCCCATTCCAACGCTGACCATGGCCTGGGCCTCCTGGTAGTCGTTGGCCAGGAAGGCAATCTCCGGTTCGAATCCGGCGTCGTGAGCGGAACGCTGCAGCACCTCCACGACGGGGTGGGCCTCGGCGCGCACGATCCAGGACTCGTTGCGCAGGTCTTCCATGCGTACCTGCTCCCGGTCGGCGAGTGGATGGCTGCGGGCCACCAGGATAACGGTGCTCTCCCGGAAGACCTCGGTTACGCGGATGGAATCGTCCCGGAACGGATTCCAGGGGTAATCCCAGAGCAGGCACAGACCCGTGACCCCGGACTGCAGATCTGCGACGAGTTCATCGAAGCGGGCGCTGCGCAAAGAGAGGCTGATGGCCGGGTAGCGCTTTTTAAAGGTCCTGATGACGATGGGCAGGAAGGATCCGGCCAGGGTTGGGAATGTACCCACGGTCAGGGAACCGCGTCTGAGGCCGGCAATCTGGCCAAGGTCGGACCGGGCTGCCTGCATCTGCCAGACGATCTTGCGGGCGTGGCCGGCCAGAACCTGGCCGGCCTCGGTGGGCACCACCCCGCGGGAACGACGGGTGAGCAGAGGCTGCCCCACTTCCTGTTCGAGCTTGCGCAGCTGCTGGGAGACGGCCGAGGGCGTGTACATCATCAACTCGGCCGCGGCGGTGATCGAGCCCTGCTCCACCACCTCCAGCAGAAGCGCCAGCCGCCTTATGTCGAACAAATCCTGACCTTCGTCCTTAAGCAACGCTTCACCCTTCTTCGCCTTTGGTTCATTCCCTGCCGGGACGAGGCCTCCCTTGAGGACTTCGAGCACTATTCCTGGCAATGGACGCTTTGCAGCTGGGGAATAATCCTCCAGCGCTCTATGAGTTAAGCAATCCTACATCCCCCTGAAAAAATCCAACATTGTCTAAAATTGTGATCTGGCTCAATCTCTTTTCAGGTCCTCATTCAAGTCTGAGGCACGAGGAGAAGCGGGAAACACCATGAAGATCGAAGCCCAATGGATGCGCGGAGGCACCAGCAAGTGCTGGGTGTTCGAAGCGGAGCATCTTCAGGCGGCCGGCACCAGCCTCGATGTGCTGCTGCCGCGGCTGTTCGGCAGCCCGGACCCGCGCCAGATCGACGGCGTCGGCGGCGCCACCTCGACCACCAGCAAGGCCGTGATTCTGCACCGGCCCGTCAGCGGCGACGTCGACGTTGAGTACACCTTTGCCCAGGTGGGTGTCGAAGAGGCCGCGGTGGACTGGGGCAGCAACTGCGGGAACGGCTCGGCGGTGGTGGGTCTGTACGCCATCGAGAAGGGCTGGGTGCTCCCCAATGGAGACGTCACGCGGATCGTCACCCGCAACACCAACACCAACCAAATCATCGTCCAGCGCGTGGCCACCCCTGCCGGAGCCCTGGCCTCCGTTCCGGACGCCCGGATGCCAGGCGTACCCTTCCCCGGCTACGCTGTGAGGCTCGGCTTCCAGGACCCTGCCGGCAGGACCACCGGTGCGCTGCTGCCCACCGGAGCGGCCACTGACACCCTCACCGCCGGCGGAACCTGCTGGACCGTGTCGATGGTCGACGCCGGAGCGCCCGTGGTGATCGTCAACGCCGAAGAGCTGGGCCTGGACCCGGCCAGGTACGACAGCTGGCGCGCCGGAGTGGAGCTGCAGCTGGATACCCTGGAGCAGATCCGGCGGCAGGCGGCGGTGCGGATGGGGCTGGTCCGCACGACAGCCGAAGCGGCCCGGGCCATCCCCAAGCTCGCCATCGTCGCCGCGCCCGCCCAGGCCGGCCCGGACTGCAACGCCAACGTCATGATGCTCTCCATGGGCAAGCCCCACCCGGCCCTGGCCATCACCGGCAGCATCGCCCTGACCCTGGCCGCCCGCACCCCCGGCACCGTGCTGCACACCATCACGGGCGACTCCCTGGGGAGCACGCTCCGGCTCCGCACCCCCGCCGGGGTCATCGAGACCTGGAGCGAGGAGCACGACGGGACGCTCCTCGTAGGCGTCGACCGCACGGCCCGCACCATCGCCACAACCATCATCCATCTCCCCGAGGTCCCCGGCAGCGCCGTCGCTGCCTCCCTCGCGGGAGCCACCCGCTGAGGAGACCATCATGACCAAGACTGAGCACCGCACCGCTGTCGCTGCGGACCAGACCCGGGACAACGATGCCCCGCGTCCAACCCGCCGCCGCCGAATGCTGCTGGCGGCGGCCGCCGGGTTCGCGTTCCTGGCTTTGATTGCGCTCGTGCTGGGGGGTGATATCTTCAACCCTTCGGCCACCCCGCAACCGGAGCACTCCATGACCGCTGTCCAAATCATCCCGCTCGTCATCCTCGTCATAATGTTCATCGTCGCCACGAAATGGCCGCTGAACATCGGCGTGATGGGGCTGGTTGCCTCCTTCGGCGTCGGCTATTTCATGCTCGGAATGACGGACAAGCAGATCCTCGAAGAGTTCCCCGCCAGCATCGTCGTGACGATCATCGGAGTCACCTATTTCTTCAGCATGGCCCAGCGGAACGGCACCATCGACATCATCGTCCAGACCTGCGTACGCCTCGTCAGGGGCAAGACGATGCTGCTGCCCTGGGTGTTCTTCCTGATCGCTGCTGCGCTCACGTCACTGGGCACCTTCTCGCCGGCCGCCGTCGCGCTGCTGGCACCGGCGGCCATCGGATTCGCCTACGAGTCCCGGATCCATCCCGTCTTGATGGGCGCATTCATCATCAACGGAGCCCACGCCGGCGGCTTTTCCCCGCTGTCCGTCGCCGGCGTGCTGGTGCACGACATCGCCCTGAAGAACGGATTTCCCATCTCCCAGGGCGCACTCTTCATCGCCAGCTTCGCCATCAATCTCATCCTCTCCGTGCTCACCATCGTCCTGTTCGCCCTCCTGGGCAGGCTGCGGGACGGCGAAGGCGGCCAGCATGCCGACGTCGACACAGCCCGCACCAGCCGCCCTCGCGGGCAGCAGATCCTCACGCTGGCACTGATCGCGGTGATGCTCGTGTGCACCCTGGGCTTCCACCTGCCGATCGGCTTTGTGGCACTCTCCGCCGGACTCCTGCTGGCGCTGGTCAACATCAAAGAACACCAAACGTTCATCGGCGGCGTCTCCTGGTCCACCGTCCTGCTGGTAGCCGGCATGATCACCTATGTCTCCCTGCTCCAGCATGTTGGTGTCATCGATACCCTCGCCGAGCAGGCTCTGGCACTGGGCGCACCGCTGCTGGTGGCCCTGGTCCTCTGTTATGTCATTGGCGTCGGCTCAGCCTTCGCCTCCTCCACGGCGTTGCTGACCGCGTTCATTCCCCTGGCCGGTCCGCTCCTGGCTACCAGTTCGCTGAGCGCCTCAGGAACGGTCGCGGCGCTGGCTATAGCTGCCACGGTGGTGGATGTCTCGCCCTTTTCCACCGACGGTGCGCTGGTCGTCGCCAACGCCCGCGACAATGACAGGCAGCGAGTCTACCGGCAGCTGATGGCCTATGCCGGGGGAGTGGTGCTCGTAGCCCCCGCCCTCGCCTGGGTCCTGCTGGTTCCCACCGGCATCATGTAACCGCACGGCCACCGGCGACGCGGCTACCGATAGCCGGGACGACCTCGCCGCCTTGAATGAAGTCTTTGGTTGCGGCGAGTAACCACGAAGAAGGCCCGGACACACAGAGTCCGCCGGCACCAGACCGCAGTGGGGCGGCGAATGATGATCACCCGGATCATCGCCTATTCGCAACGCGCGCCGCCCCACTGCCCTGACAATTCAACAGCGGCCGCATGGCACCAAGCATTCCCGATCATCCCCGCCGCAAGGAAACCGCCGGGACGGCATTTCGCGGCAGTGTTTCCCGGGATTACCGGCAAGTGAGTGACGGGAACGGGGGAGCGGCAGGCCTATGTCCTCGGCCGGTTCCAGCGGTATTCATTCTCCGGCCGGCCGGGGGCGCCGTAGCGGGCGGCGCGGGAGACCGTTCCGGCGTCGGCGAGGTATTCGAGGTAGCGCCGGGCGGTGACCCGGGACATCCCGAGCGCCTCCATGACCTCGCTGGCCGACACCGCCTCGGCCTGCTGCTTGATGTAGTCCTGGACGGATTCCAGCGTGGATACGGCCAGGCCCTTGGGCAGCGACAGCTCGGACGGGGCACGGAGGCTGGCGAAGGCCTGGTCCACATCGCTCTGGGACGCCCGGGCTCCGGCTTCCCCGGCCAGGGGTGCGGCCAGCTGCTCGCGGAACAGCCGGTAGCTGGCGAGCTTGTCCGCAAAGGTCGCGTAGGTGAACGGTTTGATCAGGTACTGGACCACGCCGATGGCCACCGCGCTGCGGACAATGTTCAGTTCCCGCACCGCGGTGATGGCGATGATGTCCGCGAACAGTCCGGCCGCCCGCATGCGGCGTGCGATGTCCAGCCCGTGCAGGTCCGGGAGGTTCATGTCCAGCAGGACCAGCTCCACCGGATTGCCTGCCGCGGCGAATTCGGTGAGCAGGCGCAGGGCGGACTGGCCGTCGGGCGCGGAGCCCGCCAGGGTGAAACCGTCCAGTCTTTCTATGTAGGCGGCGTGCGCTGCGGCAGCGATGGGCTCGTCCTCGACGACGAGCACCCGGATCTCGCTCATGGTTGTCCCTCGGTAGTGACCGGCAGCGTAGTGACCGGCGGTGATGTGACGGGCAGAGTGACGCGGAACAGCGCCCCGGCCGGGCTGGTGATTGTCATGGTACCGCCCAGCCGCTGCACCGCCTGGCGCACCAGGGCCAGTCCGAGGCCGCGTCCGAACGGTCCCGGGGCCTTGGTGCTGAAACCGTGCCGGAAGACGTCCTCCACGGCCGCGGGATCGATCCCGTGGCCGCTGTCCTCCACGGTAATCTCCAGGGCGGAGCCGGTGGTCTCGACGGTCAGCTCCACGAGCCTGGGTGCCGGCGCCTCGGCCGCGGCGTCGATGGCATTGTCCAGCAGGTTCCCCAGGATGGCCACGAGGTCCTGCACGGCCAGTCCGGTCACGGCCGTGGAACCGCTGGTATTGAGGGTCAGTTCTACACCGCGTTCGTGTGCTTCGGCCGCCTTGCCCATGATCAGGGCGCCGAGCACGGGTTCCTCGATGGAGCTCACAATGTCATCCGTGAGCCGCTGGCTCAGTTCCAGGTCCTTGGTGGCGAAGTCCAGCGCCTCGGGGCCCCGGCCCAGTTCCATGAGCGAGACGATGGTGTGGAGCCGGTTGGCGTGCTCATGGGTCTGGGCGCGGAGCGCGTCCGAGAGCGTGCGCATGGTCTCGAGTTCACTGCCCAGGGATTCGATCTCGGTACGGTCCCGGATGGTGGCGACCGTTCCATAAACAGGAGTGCCAGCGGCGGCAGCGCCGGACTTCGCTCCGCGCGGGCGGGCGCCGGCCGATTCGGGTCCCACCGCGGGGCCCTGGTTGACCACCAGGATCCGCGAGCCGGTCAGGTGGATCTCATCCAGGGCGGTCCGCCCCGATTCGAAGAGCTCCTTGAGGCTGGGGGCCAGCGGCAACTCCGCGAGGGAGGGCGCCGCCTGGCGCCCGCCCCCCGCAACGCCGCCGTCAGCGCCGGAGGTGGGACCGCCGTCGGCGGATTGTTTCCTCAGCCCGAGCAGTTCGGCGGCCTGGTCGTTGTACATCACCACTTTGCCCTTGGGGTCGATGAGGATCACGCCCTCACGCACCGAATGCAGCACCGATTCGTAGTAAGCGAAGAGCTGGCCCAGCTCTTCCGGGCCCCAGCCGCGGGTCACCCGGCGCAGATACCGTCCCAGGAGCCAGGCCGCCGCCGACCCGCCGGCCAGCAGCGCCAGGCTGATGGCCAGCAGCGCCGGCAGCCGGCCGGAGAGTGCGACGTCCACCGTCCGGACCGTCACGCCCGCGGCCACGAGCGCCCGTACCTTGCCGTGGGCATCCTTGACCGGGGCGATGGTGCGCACCGACGGGCCGAGGGTGCCGGCCATGACTTCCGTGAACACCTGGCCATGGAGGGCCGCGTCGATGGAGCCGATATACGGTTTGCCCAGTTCCTCATCGCGCGGGTGGGTCCAGCGCGTGCGGTCCGGGTCCATGATCGTGATGAAATCCGCGTCGGCGTCGTTCATGATCTTCAGGGCATACGGCTGCAGCAGGGCCGTGGGATCGGCTGTGTCCGCCGCCGCCAGGACGAAGGGGGCGTCGGCGACGGCCGTGGCGATGCCGGTCATCCGGCGTCCGGCCTCGTCGTAGGCGTGATCGCGCGCGTCCACGAACACGGCCGTGCCAACGATGGCCGTCAGGGCAACCACGAACAGCAGGTTGGCCGCAAACAGCCTGCGGGCGATGCTCCAGCGCCGGATCATCAACACCTTCCATGACCAATATGAACGCAAGGGTGATGCGCGTCACCTTCTCATCAATGATGAAGTTACACGCAAGAAGGACAAGAGCGGACCACAGCCAGGACCGCACCAAGTCCAGCCTATCCAAGGAGAACACCATGGCCTCTCAACGAGGAGAGTCAGCAGCACCGGCCGCCGCTCCGGCCAAGAAGCGCAAGGGACTGGACAAGTCCCACTACCTCTACATCGCAGTCATCGTCGCCGTGATCGCAGGTGCCGTTATTGGCCTGCTGTTCCCCGAGGTCGGCAAATCCCTCAAGCCGCTCGGCGACGGCTTCATCAAACTCATCAAGATGATGATTGCGCCCGTGATCTTCTGCACGATCGTGCTCGGCATCGGCTCCATCGCCAAGGCCGCGACGGTCGGCAAGGTCGGCGGCCTGGCGCTCGCCTACTTTGTGGTCATGTCCACCTTCGCCCTGGCGATCGGCCTCGTGGTCGGCAACCTGATCCACCCGGGCGAGGGCCTCAAGCTCGCCCCCTATGATCCGAACAAGAAGGCGGCGGTCGACAGCACCGTTGACTTCCTGCTGGGCATCATCCCGGGCGACATTCCCGTGTTGCCGACTCTCCTCGCCGCGATCCTGGTCGGCTTCGCGCTGCAGAAGATGGGCCCCCAGGGAGCCCCGATCCTCAAGGCCGTCGGGTACGGCCAGGCCCTCGTGTTCCGCATCCTCATCATGATCATGTGGCTGGCCCCGGTCGGAGCCTTCGGCGCGATCGCCGCGGTGGTCGGCGCCACCGGCTTCCAGGCCATCATCAGCATGGCGACCCTGATGGGCGCCTTCTACATCACCTGCGCCCTGTTCATCGTCGTGGTCCTCGGCGGTTTGCTCAAGGCGGTCGCAGGCGTCAGCATCTTCAAGCTTATGAAGTACCTCGGCCGCGAATACCTGCTGATCTTCTCGACCTCCTCCTCCGAAGCCGCGCTGCCCCGCCTGATCGCGAAGATGGAACACCTCGGCGTGTCCAAGCCCGTCGTCGGCGTCACGGTCCCCACCGGCTACTCCTTCAACCTGGACGGGACCGCCATCTACCTGACCATGGCAGCACTCTTCGTCGCCAACGCCATGGGCACGCCGCTGGACCTTGGCGCCCAGGTTTCCCTGCTGGTCTTCATGATCATCGCCTCCAAGGGTGCCGCCGGCGTCACCGGCGCCGGCCTGGCCACGCTGGCCGCCGGACTCCAGGCGCACGCACCCCAGCTGTTGGGCGGCGTGGGCATGATCGTCGGCATCGACCGGTTCATGTCCGAGGCGCGCGCCCTGACCAACTTCACCGGCAACGCCGTCGCCACGGTGCTGATCGGCACCTGGGTCAAGGAGATCGACGGAGGACGCGTGGACCGTGTCCTGGCCGGTGCCGAGCCGTTCGACGAAGAGACGATGCTGGCCGGCCACTCCGGCGCACAGGATGCCGCCGAACAGCCCGCACAGCCGGCACAACCGGTCCTGGCACACGCCTGAACCGACGCCTGCACCGTCCTGACCCGCGCCGGAACCGGTCCGGCGCCGCACCCCGGCCCTAAACTGACCGGACGCACTACCGCTCGATGACGCCCCAAGCGCCCGGCAGCCCAGCTGCCGGGCGCTTGGGCGTTCGGTTCAGCCCTCGTCGGCGCCGAAGGGGGTGACCACGGTGCGGCGGGGCGTCCCGGCGTCGTCGTAGTTCAGGGTGCTGACGCGTACGCCGTACAGCGCCGAAAGCTGCGCATCGGCGAGGAGCGGCCCGGCAGGCCCGGTCACCACACCCGCGGCGCCCATCAGGACCACCGAGTCCGCGAGGAACAGGGCGTGGTCCGGGTGATGGGTGCTCACGAGCAGCGACATCCCGGTCCGCACGAGTTCCCTCAGCAGCTGGAGGACCCGGACCTGGTTCTTCAGGTCCAGCCCGGTGGACGGCTCGTCCAGGACGAGGAGCCGCGAACCGCCCGCGATAGCCCGTGCAATCAGGACCAGCTGCTGCTCGCCCCCGCTCAGCGTCGGAAACAGCCGGCCGGCCAGGGCGGCGATCCCGACCCGGTCCATGGCGCGGAGCGCGGCGGCCCTGTCCCGGCTGCCGGGGGAGCGGAAGACGCCGATGTGGCGGGCACGGCCCATGACCACCATGTCCAGGGCCGGGTAGCCGAACGTGCTGCCGCGCGCCTGGGGAACATAGCCCGCCGTCTCGGACCTGCGCACCGCACCCTCCTGTACGGCCAGCATGCCGGCCGCGCAGCGCACCAGGGTCGTCTTGCCGCTGCCGTTGGGCCCCAGGACCGCGGTCACGGTGCCCGGCGGCACCGAGAAGCTGAGATCCTTGAACACCCAGTTCTGCGGTGAATAGCCGAAGCCGGCCCCGCGCAGCTCAAGCACCGTCCCAGATCCTCTCCCGGTTCCGGCGCAAGAGCACGAAGAAGACCGGTGCGCCGATCAGGGCGGTCAGGACGCCCAACGGGATTTCCCCGGCCGTGGCGGTGCGGGCGATGGTGTCGATGGCGATCAGGTAGGCCCCGCCCAGCAGGAAGGAGACCGGCAGCAGCACCCGGTGGTCCGGTCCCACCCACATGCGTGCGAGGTGCGGGATGACCAGCCCCACCCAGCTGATGACGCCGCTGACGGCGACGGCCCCGGCGACCATGAGGGCCACGGCGGCGAGGACCGCCCAGCGCAGGGGGCGCGGCCGGAGCCCCAGGGCGGTGGCGTCGTCGTCGCCGAGCGAGAGCACATTGATCCGCCACCGCAGGGCCAGCAGGACGACGCCGCCGGCAGCGATCGGAATGAGGGCCACCAGCACTTTCGCCCAGGTGGCGGTGGAGACACTGCCAAGCAGCCAGAAAACGATGGCGGGCAAGGTGGTGAACGGGTCCGCCAGGTACGTCACCAGGGCCACCAGGGCGGAGAAGAACGAGGCCGTGACGATTCCGCCGAGGACCACCATGAGGATGTGGGCGCCGCCCCGCCCGGACGTGATGAGGAAGACGATTCCCAGTGCCAGCAGCCCGAAGCCGAACGATCCGCCCACGAGGGCGACGGGGCCCAGGCCCAGCAGCAGGGCCAGGGCACCGCCGAAGGAGGCGCCCGAGGAGACGCCGATGACCTCCGGGCTGACCAGGGGATTGCGGAACACGGCCTGCAGGGCCGCGCCACCGATTGCGAGGGCGCCACCGACCAGCAGCGCCAGCAGGACCCTGGGCAACCTGACCAGCAGCACCACGTTTTCCTCGGCCGCGGGAAGGCCCGGGCCGAAGGGAACTATTCGCGAGGCCAGGATCTGCACGACATGGTCCAGGGGCACGCTGTAGCGGCCGCTGGCGAGTGCAACCGCCGACACGGCCGCCAGGACTGCTCCGGAGAGCAGGCATGGACCGATGACCTGGCGCAGCCCCGGTCCCCGGCCGCCGGGGGGTCCCGTGGTCAGAGGCTGGGCCTCACGAAGCATCGAACTGCCGGTAGTTGGCCGAGGTGCCGTTGGCTTCGGTCCAGAGGATCTTGTCCAGCTCGGGAGCCGATGGCCGGTAGCGGTAGAGGAAGTCGAAGTAGTCGTTTGTCTCGTTCCTCAGCGTGGAGCGGTTGCCGGAGGGGAAACTGACATCTGTGAGCCAGCGCCACATCAGTGGCGATTCCTGCCCCGGGGGATCCCAGCGGTAGCCGCCCAGCGGGACCTTGTAGACGCGGCGGGAGCGCACGGCGGAGACGCTTTGCCACACCGGGTTGGCGTAGACGTCGGCGGGCATCGCGTCGTCGAAGTTCCCGAGCAGGATGATTTCCGGATCCCAGGCCAGGACCTGTTCGACGTCCACGCCCACCATGCCCTTGCCCTGAAGGCCCTGCGGGCCGGTGGCGGGGTTGTGTGCCCCGATGAGCTTGATGTAGAAGTCGTTGTAGCTGCCGTTTCCGGCCACCTTGAGGCCGCCGCTGAACCTGTTGAAGTAGACGATGCCCGGGCCGCCGGTGCCGCGGGCGGCGGTCTCGGCCTGGATGGCCTTCTGTTGCCCGTCGCTGCGGGCCTTCATCTGCACGGCCCGGTCCGGGCGGCCCAGCATCGTTGCGAAGAGCGCGGTCCACGTGTCCACGTCCTGCTGCGTGCCGGTGTTCGTGATGCCCAGGACCTTCATCCCGGCCTGTTCCAACGGTGCCGTCAGTTGCGCATCGCTCCACTGGACCACGACGTCGGGGTTCAGCGCCCGGATGCTTTCGACATTGGGCGTGAAGTCGGTCGTGGCGATGTCGTGCGGGATGTTCAGGGCCTCCGGGTACATGGCGCCCATGGCGCCGTCGCGCATCGCGACCCAGGAGGCGTTGTGCATCCCGGCGAGATGGCTGGCGCCCTGGTCGACGGCGGCGAGCAGGGAGGCGGCGGGCATGGGAATGGTCACCACCCGGGTGACCGGGTGGTCGAAACTCAGGACGGTCCCGCGCTGGTCCGTCACCTGGATCCCGGCCGGGCCGGAGGCGGAACCCGGGGGCGCTGTACCGGCAGTCCCTGCCGGCGGCGTTGACTGCGGCGACGACTGTGGCGCCGTGCCGGCCGCGGCGCAGGATGCGAGGAACAGCGCCCCTCCGCCGTAGAGGGCCGCTGCCAGTACAGATCGTCGGTTGGCTTCGGGGATGCTCATCGGCCTACCTCCCGGGAAGGACCGCGCGCAACGGCCTTTCGCTCCGCGCCGGCCACAGCAATGGTCCCGGTGCGGCATTTCCTCACAGCATCCGCCGAATGCGCAGGGGTGTCAATGCCGGTCACGCCGGGCATTGTTCGCCGACGGGCGCCGGTGCTAGCCTCGCTGATATCCCCTGTGAAACGAGGCCACGGGATGGAAATCAACGGCGCCCAACTGTTTGTCCGCTACGCGTATCCGCCGAATTCGCGGGGCAGCTGCGGGCCGCCTGACAGCGACGCGCTGCTGCACTATGGCCAGTCCGGGGTGACCGACGCGGGCCTGCGCGAACTTGCGAAGGGGTTCGCCGGCGCCTGGCCGTACCTGGAGCTCATCGCCGGTGCCACCGGAATCCCGGACCCGCTGGACTACGCGGTGGTGGAGGCCTACTGGGTGGGAAACACGCTGCTGGACTCCGTGGGTGTGCGCAGCATCGGCAATTCCATGGAGGACCGGTTCCGCGCACGGACCGGGCATCAGTTCCCGCACCTGATGGAAGGGGTCCTGGCCGGCGGCGTCCCGCATCACAGCTTCCACGTCCTGGAAATCTATCCGTGGACGGGACTCCTGCGCGATGACCGGCGCTCATCCACGGCCCTGAACGTCCTTGACCAATGCCGCATCCGGTGGGGCGAGGTGGTGGCCGTCGAAGGGGACAGCGCCCTCGTGCGCTCGCGGCCCCTGGCGTGGGACGGGATGGCGCTGTCGCTGGGGGAACCCGTGATCGAGACGGCCAAGTACGCCGTGGCCGGGTCCGGCTTCATCGCTGACCTCACGCCCGGGGACATGGTGTCCCTCCACTGGGACTGGGTGTGCGACCGGCTCTCGCCCGCCCAGCTCCACCGGCTCCAGCACTACTTTGCGCGCCACCTCAAGATCGCGAATTCCGGCGTGGAGCACCGCGGCGCCGCGATCGCCCTCGAATAGCGGGCGCCTTGCAGTTCCTTCAGTGGCGAGTTCCTTCAGTGGGGGAGTCCAGCCAGTGGGGGAGTGAAAGCTACGGGACCGTGTCGGTGGGATCCGGGCCCCGTCCCATGAGCTCAAGTCCCGTCATCGCACGGTCGGCACCTTCCTGGTCCACGCGTTCCAGGGCGAAGCCCATGTGGATCAGCACCCACGTGCCGCTCTCCACAGGGCCGTCATCGAGGAGGCCAACGTTGATTTTGCGCTCCACTCCGGCCACATCCACGAGGGCGAGTTGCCCGTTGTAGCCGTCGATCACTTCGATGATCCGGCCCGGTATTCCCAGACACATCCGTGGTTCCTCCTCAGCCTGCTTCATCCGGAGCCGCGCTCGCGGGCGCTGCATCTGCGTTCGTGATGCGGGCTGTGACCAGGGTGCGGACTGCTTCCACGGCTGCCGGAACGGCGCGGGACACGTCCTCGGACAGTCCCATGCCCTCGTCCGTTCGCCCCGCGACGCAGCCCACCAGGTAGGTCTCCGGCAGCGATCCGCCCAAAACACGCAGACGGCGGAGGACAGCCAGCGGGTCCATGCCATGCGGATCGAAAGCCGGATTGGCCCGCAGGCCGGCAGGCGTCAGCGGACCGCCGCTTTCCAGGTCCTCCACCCGGATCTTCAGGATCCGGAGCGTTCCCGCGCTTGTGCTCCCGTCGGCCGGGGCCGGGAGCACATCCACGAGCACCAGCGCATCCACCCCGTCCAGGAGATCGTAGGCGAGGTGCAGCCCGCGGATCCCGTAGTCCCGCACCTGGACCTCCTCCGGCGCCCAGCCGGGCAGGCCGGACACCTCCTCGGCCAGCCGGCGGGCGACGGCCGGCCCAAATCCGTCGTCGCGAAGGAACACGTTCCCCACGCCCGCCACGAGAACCCCGATCACACCGGGCCTCACATGCTCCGCATTCGCACGTAGCGCTTGATGTCCGGAATTGAACGCAGGCCGACGACGGCTGCTGCCAGGCCTGCGGCCAGCAAGAGCACGACTGTCATGATGCCCAGAGCTTTCATGGTGATGGTTCCTTTCCGTTGTCCGGGGCCGGCGCCGCGGTGAGCGGGACGAGTTCCTCGGGGGCGAAATACAGATACCGTCCGTACCACTCCTGCAGTTCGGCGGCGGGGTCGGCCTCGAGGACCACCGCGATGTGCGTTCCGCCGTCGACGTCGAAGTGGACTCCGGTGACACGCCCCGACTTGCCGGCGAAGAAGAGGTCCTGGGCGTCGGCGCGGCGCAGCGGGACAACCCGCACCCTGCTGCCGCGTGAGATCGGGACGCCGTTGATGAAGACGGTGTCCGATCCCGGATCCACGGCGGCGTCCCGGGCCGGATCCCACCACGGCGTGCCGGCACCGGTGTCAGCGTCGGTACCTGATTCGGCGTCGCCCGGAACCGAGAATTCCGGAACCGAGAACTCCGGATAGGCCGGGACCGCGGGGCCGGGGAAGCCGTCGCCTCCGATGCTCCCGGGTCCACGGGGCGCACCGGCGTTCGGGTTCCGCAGGATGCCGTGCAACTGCTGGAGCTCCTCTGCCGTCATGTTTTCGCAGCGTTCGATGATCGCCGCGGCCCGGGCATCGGTTGACCGGGCCTCCGCCTTTTCCGCATCGGTCAGGGTGAGCACCCGCAAGGTCAGGATTTCATCGATCTCCGTCGCGTCGAACAGTTCCACGGTGCTTTCCGGTGCCACCGCCGGATGGTCATAGAGGATGATCGGGGACAGGAGCAGGACATCGCGCTGCCCCTCGGGGCCGGCGAGCACCGGCCAGCAGCGGTGCTGGCTGCACGAAGCCGCCGCCGCTGCTGCCCATTCCGGCGGATCGATCACCGACAGGAAATCGGCATCGTGGACGGCGAGCAGGACATGGGCTCCGATGAACGAGTACTCGATGGCGGAACGCGTGTCGGTGGCGGCGGCCGCCGCGTTCTCCACCGTGACCCTGAGCCGCCACAGCGGCCCGTGGGCCGGCCCGGCCGCGGCGCCGGCCTGGGCGGCCTGCCCCGGCGCCGCCACTTGCGCCGCCAGCAGGCGCACCTCGCCACGAAGCTCCCGCCGCCGGCGCACAAGCCGGCCGGCAATGGCGCCGGCGGGATCCAGCACGGGCTCGACGTCCTCGTTCGCCGGCACTTTCACCGGCGCGCACACGCCCGCGGCAAGCTGGCCGAGGCTGTACGGCCCGAGGGTGATCTCCTGATCCGTTGCCTCGTCCCAGCTAAGCCACCGGGAAGCGCCGACGGTGAGTTCGTCGACGGGCGTGAAACCGCCGGCATCCGCGCGTTCGGCGGAACGGCTCTGGAGGTGCAGGAAGCGCAGGTGCACGTCGACCCGGGCCGCGGGTCCCGGCTCGAGGAGGCAATCCGCTGCCATGTCCGGCTCTTCGCCGGCACCGGATTCAGCCGCGCCCGGCGGCCCGAGCACGCCGAACTGCCAGCGGGCCTGGTTCTTGGCGGACGAGGCGCGGTAGGGGTACAGGAGGTACCCCTCGTAGAGGACAGCGTCGGCGACGGCGCGGGCCAGGCTGAGTCCGGTGTTCACGGCACCGGGTCACCCGCCCCGGCCAGCAGCCCCTCGATGGCGGCCTCCCAGGAAATCAAGCCGTGGACCGCCTTGTACCTGGCCAGGGCCGCGAGGACGTCGCGGTCCAGGCGGATCCATCCCTGGTTCGGGAAGAACGCGTCCATCAGCGAGCGCCAGGCCGCCACGGGCAGGGCGTACCGAGTTTCCCGGTCCCAGGGAATCTGCTCGACGCCGAAGCCCGCCGCGCCGCGCGTGAAGACCGTCCCGGAGAAGAGGAACTCCAGCGGGACCGTCCCGTCCCGCAGGGAGTTCAGGTATTTTGCCGCTGCGACGTCGAAGTCGAACGTGCAGGGCAGCGGCAGGTCAACGTCGGCACTGTCCGCAAATCCCTGGACCAGGACGCCGCTGTGCATCCAGATGAAGGGCTTGAGCGTGGTGGGCCACCGTCCGCGGGTGCCGAAGAGTTCCAGCAGCCCGGTTTCCTCGTCGGCGTTGTAGCCGCGGCGCTGGGCCAGGATCCGCACCTGGCACCGCAGGGCCATGGCATGGACGGCGGCGCCGCTTTTCTCCTGGATCCGCAGGCGGGCGGTCAGCTGGGGTGCGGCCGCGTAGGGCTCCGGGGCGATGTCCAGCACACTGAAATCGAGCTCAACCATGGCGTCCCTCCAGATCTGCCGCGGGGGCGCCGGGCCTGCTGCGGCGGCTGATCCGGTCGAAGAATCCCGCGAGCTCCTGGCGGGACTCCTGGCCGCCGTCGAAGCCCTTCCATACCCGCCGCAGGCGGCCCACCAGTTCGTAGCACGCATCGATGGGGACCAGGTGGCAGTCCGCCCGGTCCCGGTCGGGGCCGGGGGCGCGGATCAGCAGGGCTTCCGTGTCGGGTGCGAGCACGGTGATGGCCGGGTTGGCCGCCTCGACCGACGCCCAGGCAGCCAGGGGAAGTTCGGACTCCGTGGCGCCCGCGGGGCTCGGGTAGAAAGCGGCCGTCCGGCCCAGAGCTGAGTTAAAGAAGAAGAATGCCAGCCCCACCGGGATTTCCAGCTCGTCCCACTGGGCCTGGCCGAGCTCGAAGGGCTCGAACGAGAGGTAGCGGTCAGGGACGGAGCGGTAACGCAGATGGGCCGACGAGTCCGTGAACAGCAGATAGCAGGGCCGGCACGTGCACAGCAGGGAGCGGCTCTCCAGATCCACCACGTGCTGGTGGGCGTCCGGGATGGGCTCCGCGCACATCTCGCAGCGCTCGCCGGCGGGCTGGGCCGGGCGGGTGGACGCTATCCGGCGGAGCACGGCGAGCGCCGACGCGCTGTTTCCGGCCCTGTTGTTTCCGGCGCTGCCGGCCGGCTGACTCCCGGTTCCCGGCGTCGCCGTCATGCCCTGCTCCGTTCCCGGGCCGCGGAATTCATGTGCCGGCACCTCACAGCGGGTCCGCGGTGGTGGGGACGGCCACGGAGGGAACCCCGTCGCGGAGCAGCAGCGGGAGGGGATCAAGGTGCAGCGCCTTGTCCTCGAGGCAGGCCCCGGCCTTCCGGACGTCGAAGTGGCTGCGGCAGTGCGGGCAGCGCAACAGCCCCCCGCCCACCGGGGCAGCCAGAGCCCGCTGCAGCGAGGCGCCCGGCATGGAGTGGGTGCACCGCGGGCAGCGGTCCACAAACGCGTAGACGTCCGGGCCGATCCGGCACGTGATTACCTCCACACCCGCCACCAGGAAGCCTGCCACGGCTCCGGACTCCAGCTCAGCGAGGGCCGGGACCGCCTGCCACGTGCCTGAGGCCGGCGTGCCGGCGTCGGGGACCGCCCAGTCCGGCGCGGCACTGCGAATGCCGCCGTCGGGCGGGCCGCCCAACCCGTCCAGCCGCGAGCGCAGGGCGCCGACCGGGATGAGGGCGGGAACGGCGGCGGGAGCCGCCTCCTCCACTTCGATGCCGGTCACCTCGGGCGCCGCAGATTCGATCGCGTCCTCGACGGCGAGCTTGAGCGTCACCGACGACGACGGACAGCCCTGGCAACTGCCCAGCAGCCTCAGCCGGACGACGCCTTCTTCGCTGATATCGAGCAGTTCCACATCCCCGCCGTGCGAGCCGAGGTAGGGCCGGACCGAGTCCAGGGCACCGGCGACCCTGCCGGGCAGGTCCACGGGGTGCAGCCCGTGGATCAGGAGCAGGCCTGACACCAACGGGTCGGAGGTGAGGGCGGAAACCGTTCCGGGCCCGAGCGCACCCTGCGAATCGAGCACGTGCAGGATCCGCTCCAGCCCGGCACCGTAGAGTTCCGTCACCTGCCGGACCAGTTCCTCCGCCCGGTCCCGGGCCACCGGACCGCCGGAGCCCAGTGCGTCCAGGAGGGAACTGATCCGTTCACCGGCCGAGCCCAACAGATTCTCCCGGTCCATGGCGGGCTACTCACCGGTGAGCGACTGTGTGGGGGAGTGCAGCAAGTCCAGCGTCTGCCCGTCGCCGAGATACATGTGGACGCCGCACGGCAGGCAGGGGTCGAAGCTGCGGACGGTGCGCATGATGTCGATGCCCTTGAAATGATCGCGGTCGTTCTCCTCGAAGATGGGCTGGCCCTGCACCGCGTCCTCATACGGGCCCGGTGTTCCCTCGGAGTCGCGCGGGCTGGCGTTCCAGGGCGTCGGCGGATAGGGATGGTAGTTGGCGATCTTGCCGTCGCGGATCACCATGTGGTGCGAGAGCACGCCGCGGACGGCTTCGGTGAAGCCGCAGCTGATGGCTTCCTCCGGCACCTCGAAGGACTCCCACGTCTTGGTGCGGCCGGCCCGGATTTCCTCGAGCGCCTTTTCGGCGAAGTGCAGGGCGGCGGCCGCCGCGTAGGCCTGGAAATAGGTCCGGGCGCGGTTCCGCTCCAGCGTGTTGCTCCACTGCGGGATCTTCCATTCCAGGGTCACCGGGCCCTTCAGCGCAGTCTTGGGGAGCTCGATCTGGACGCTGCTGCCCGTTGACTTGAGGTAGCCGGTGTCGACGAAGCCGGCAAGGGCGGTCGACCAGAGCCGGGCCAGCGGGCCGCCGCCGGTATCCAGCGCCAGGTTGCTTTCGCCGTCATTCCACCGCGGTGACATCACCCAGCTGTACTTGTCCTCGAGGTCGCGCTTCTGCGGCCGCGGGTTGGTGTGCTGGTTCCAGGGGTGCCGGCGGTCCACCGGGTTGCCCAGCGGATCGCGGGTGACGAACATTTCCTGGTCGCCCCAGTCCTCGTAGTAGGACGAGCCCAGCATGATCCGGATCCCCAGGTTGATGCGCACCAAGTCCGTGGTCACGAGTTTGCCGTCCACCACGACGCCGGGGGTGACGAACATCTTCCGGCCCCACTCCGTCATGTCCTTGTAGGCGAAATTGCAGAACTCCGGGTCCTGGAAGGACCCCCAGCAGCCCAGCAGGGTGCGCCGCAGCCCGACCTGCTCGTACCCTGGCAGGGCCGCATAGAAGAAGTCGAAGAGGTCATCGTGCATCGGCACGACCTTCTTCATGAACTCCACGTACCGCATGAGCCTGGTGATGTAGTCCGTCATCAGCTGGATCGTCGCCACGGTGCCCACGCCGCCGGGGTAAAGCGTGGAGGGATGGACATGCCGGCCCTCCATCAGGCAGAACATTTCCCGGGTCATCCGGCTCACCTGCAGCGCCTCGCGGTAGAACTCCCCGGTAAACGGGTTCAGCGAGCGCATGATGTCCGCGATCGTGCGGTATCCGTGCTCAGCGGCGTGCGGGGCCGGCGTGTTCTCGGCTTTGGCCAGCACCGACGGGTTGGTTTCGGAGACCATCTTCTCGCAGTAGTCCACGCCGACCAGGTTCTCCTGGAAGATGTTGTGGTCGAACATGTACTCGGCGGCCTCGCCCAGGTTGACGATCCATTCGCCCAAGTGGGGCGGCTTCACGCCGTAGGCCATGTTCTGCGCGTAACAGGAACAGGTGGCATGGTTGTCGCCACAGATTCCGCAGATCCGGCTCGTGATGAAGTGCGCGTCCCGGGGGTCCTTGCCGCGCATGAAGATGGAATAGCCGCGGAAAATCGAGGACGTGCTGTGGCATTCCACCACTTGGTTGTTCTTGAAATCGACCTTGGTGTAGATGCCGAGGCTGCCGACGATCCTTGTGATCGGGTCCCAGGCCATCTCCACCAGGTTCTCGCCCGCGGTACCGTCCGCCGAGGGCATCGGAATCGTCGAAGTCATTGCATTGCCTCTCTGCCTAGCGTCCCTACCAGGTCCGCTTGGCGCCGGTCAGCAGATCATTACCGGGTTTGCGCCAGCGGGGTTCCTGGTCCAGCGTGTGCTTCGTGATGTTCCGCAGTGTCCTGATGGTCTTGCCGTACGGCATGACCGACGCGGTCGACAGCTTGCCGCCGGGAGGTTCGTCCATGAACGGCATGAATTTGTCCGGGAAGCCCGGCATTGTGCAGCCGATGCAGATGCCGCCTACGTTGGGGCAGCCGCCGATTCCGTTCATCCAGCCGCGTTTGGGCACGTTGCACTTGACCACCGGTCCCCAGCAGCCGAGCTTGACGATGCACTTCGGGGACCCGTATTCGGTGGCGAAGTCGCCCTGTTCGTAGTACCCCGCGCGGTCGCATCCCTCGTGCACCGTCTGGCCAAACAGCCAGGTCGGCCGGAGCGCCTCATCCAGGGGAATCATGGGGGCCTGTCCGGTGGCCTGATACAGCAGGTACGTCATGGTTTCGGAAAGGTTGTCCGGCTGGATGGGGCAGCCCGGGACGCACACGATCGGGATCCCGGCTTTGGAGCGCCAGTCATACCCGAGATAGTCGGGCACCCCCATGGCGCCGGTAGGGTTTCCGGCCATGGCATGGATGCCGCCGTAGGTCGCACAGGTCCCGGCGGCGATGATCGCCGTCGCCTTGGGCGCCAGCCGGTCCAGCCACTCGCTGGTGGTGATCGGCTGTCCGGTGTCGAGGTTGTTGCCGAAGGCCGCCCAGTAGCCGCCCGCGGCGTGCAGCTTTTCATTCGGGATGGACCCCTCCACCACCAGCACAAACGGCTCCAGCTCGCCGCGGTCCGCCTTGCGGAACCACTCGAGGAAGTCGTCGGCGCCTTGCTGCGGGCCGCATTCGAAGTCGATCAGCGGCCAGTGCATGGCAATCTTGGGTAGTCCGGGAAGTGCCCCAAGGGCTATCTCCTCGACGCTTGGCTGGGTTGCCGCCGTCAGGGCCACGGAGTCACCGTCGCAACTGAGTCCGGCATTGATCCACAGGACGTGGATCAAGGTTTCTTCCGCTTTCAATGCAGTAGCTGTAGGCATCGTTGCCTCCTTCGGAGCCCGCCCTGTGGCCGCGGCTCGAATGTTGCGTCAACGGTCAAACGCGTAGTCCGCCAGAGCGCGGCGCACTCCCGGCGGCAGCCGCCGCCGGGTGGGGATTCTTCCGGATCCACTCCAGCCAGCCGTCCATGCCGTCGCCGGTGGTAGCTGACAGGGTCAGGACGTCGACGCCGGGATTGAGCAGACGCGCCTGGCGCACGCAACGTTCGACGTCGAACTCCACATAGGGGAGCAGGTCTGCTTTGTTGATGATTACCAGGTCGGCAGCCAGGAACATGTGGGGGTATTTCTGCGGTTTGTCATCGCCCTCCGTAACTGAGATCACGACGACCCGGGCCGATTCGCCGAGGTCGAACAATGCCGGGCACACCAGGTTGCCCACGTTTTCGATGAAGAGTGTCGATCCGGGGACCGGATCCAGCGCGCCCAGCGCCCGCTGCAGCATCCCGGCATCCAGGTGGCAGCCTGCCCCGGTGTTGATTTGGATCACCGGCCGCCCGGTGGACCGGATCCGGTCGGCGTCCAGCGAGGTCTCCTGGTCCCCTTCGATCACTCCAATGTCCAGCTCACCGGCAAGTTCCCTGATGGTCCGGACCAGGAGCGTGGTCTTGCCGGCCCCTGGGGAACTCATGACGTTGAAGGCCTGGATGCCGCGTCCTTCCAGCCAACCCCGGTTCCGTGCGGCCAGGAGGTCGTTCTTGGCGAGCAGGTTCTCCTCCAGGGAGATGAGGGTCCGTCCCTCCGCCGCGGGGCTGTGCCCGGCGCCGGCTGTCCCGGGCGATTGGGGATGCGGATGGCCGTGATCGTGGTCGTGATCGTGGGGATGGCCGTGATCGTGCGGATGCGGGTGCGGATGTTCGTGCGGGGCCGCAGCAGCGGGCAAGATGTCGTGCACAGTGCCGTCGAGGTCCGAAACCCTGGTGCCGGCGTCGTCGCCGCATCCGCACGTCGCACACATGTCTACGCAACCTCCACCGAGGTGACCAGGAGTTCCCGGCCACTGACGACTTCGACATCGGCACTGCCGCAGGGGCAGAGCAGAAACATGTCCTCAAGGACGAACTCGTCGCGGCAGCTGCGGCATCTGGCCCGGCCCTCGGATTCATCGATCGTCAGGGTTGCCCCGGCCAGCGGCGTGTCAGCTGAAACGACTTCGAAGCAAAAGCGCACGGCGTCCGGGAGGACGCCGCTCAAGGGTCCGATCCGCAGGTTGACGCCCGTCACGGAGCGGCCACCGGTCCGGTCCAGGACCGCCTCCACAAGACTTTGCGTGATCGAAAGTTCGTGCATGAGCCGCTGCCACCTCGTCGTTTCAATGTAGGCCTGCGGGGTCCAAACTTCAATATCTCCGGGGCCGCCGGAGCGCGGGCCCGCCTGCCTGCTTCAGCCCCCCGCTGCGCGCCTGCGGGCCTCCGTCCCTGCGCGCCTGCGGGCTTCGCCCTTGGCGTCCCCCCCGGGCGTGCCTGCCGGCACGCCCGGGACGCCGTGACAGCCCGGTAGCAACCTTCGACTTCAACCCGAACGTCAAGGCACAGCCTCCGGCGCAGTGTCAAGGTCCGGCGAATACCGTGTCGGGCGCTGTAACCTTGGGAGGAACGCGCTGGGCTCCGGGAGCCCGGAAGCGGCACAATGAAGCACGACAATCACCGTCATCGAAAGTGTGGATAGATACGTGAGCAGCGAACAGGGTTCAGCAACTCTGGAAGGCACCGAACTCGATCTGGAAGACGCCGTCATGGGCCCCACCGGGCGGCCCCAACGCGACTTTCCGGAGCCCGCGCCGCTGTCCTCCCATGGTCCTGCGCGGGTCATCGCCATGGTGAACCAGAAGGGCGGGGTCGGCAAAACCACGTCCACGATCAACCTCGCCGCAGCCCTGGCCGAATACGGCCGCCGCGTGCTCCTGGTCGACTTCGATCCGCAGGGCGCCCTGTCCGCCGGCCTGGGCACCAACCCGCACGAGCTCGACCTCACCGTGTACAACGTGCTGATGGACCGCAAGGTGGACATCCGCGACGCCATCCAGAAGACCGGCGTGGAAAACGTGGATCTGCTCCCGGCCAACATCGACCTCTCCGCCGCCGAGGTACAGCTGGTCAACGAAGTGGCCCGCGAACAGGTGCTGGACCGGGCCCTGAAAAAGGTCGAGGACGACTACGACGTCGTCCTGATCGATTGCCAGCCCTCGCTCGGCCTGCTCACCGTCAACGCGCTGACCGCCGCCCATGGCGTCATCATCCCGCTGATCTGTGAATTCTTTGCCCTGCGCGCCGTGGCGTTGCTCGTGGAAACCATCGACAAGGTCCAGGACCGCCTCAACCCGCGCCTGCAGGTCGACGGCGTGCTCGCCACGATGTACGACGCCCGGACCCTGCATAGCCGCGAGGTGATCGCCCGTCTGGTGGAGGCCTTTGGCGACAAGGTCTTCGAAACCGTCATCAAGCGCTCGATCAAATTTGCCGACGCCACGGTCGCGGCCGAGCCCATCACTACCTACGCGGGCAACCACGTCGGTGCCGACGCCTACCGCCGCCTGGCCAAAGAGCTGATCTCGCGCGGCGGCGCGCCCTAGCCAGGATCGTGGCAGGCGCCTTTTCTCCGCCAGCGAATCTCGACATGCCTGCGGAGCTCGACACACGCGCGGAATCCGCGCGGGCCGCGGGGCCGGAGGACCCAGCAGAACCGCGCGTCAAAAAGCCCGGATTCGAAGTGCGGCTGGCCAACTTCACCGGCCCGTTCGACCTCCTGCTCGGCCTGATCTCCAAGCACCAGCTGGACATCACCGAGGTGGCGCTGTCCACGGTCACTGACGAATTCATCAAGTACATCAGGGGCCTGCAGCAGCTGGGGGAGGAGTGGGCCCTGGATGAGGCCAGCGAATTCCTGGTGATTGCGGCCACCCTCCTGGACCTCAAAGCGGCCCGGCTGCTGCCCGCGGGCGAGGTTGAGGACGATGAGGACATTGCCCTGCTGGAGGCCCGGGACCTCCTGTTCGCCCGGCTGCTGCAGTACAAGGCCTTCAAGCAGGTGGCCGGCATGATCGGCTCCTCGCTCGAGCTTGAGGCCCGGCGCTATCCCCGGCAGGTTGCCCTTGAGGGGCACTTCGCTGCCCTGCTTCCGGAACTGCTGTGGCGGCACACCCCTGCCCAGTTCGCCTCATTGGCCGAGGCGGCCCTCAAACCCAAGGAGGCAGCCCCCACCGAAGTAGGCCTCGCGCACCTGCACGGCGCGCCCGTCAGCGTCAAGGAACAGGCCGAGCTGCTGGGGAACCGGCTGCGGCTGGGCACGCCGCTGAGCTTCCGGGCCCTGATCGCCGACGCCGAATCCACGCTGGTGGTGGTGGCGCGGTTCCTGGCGCTGCTGGAGCTGTTCCGCGACCGGGCGGTGGGCTTTGACCAGCTGCTGCCGCTGGGGGAGCTGACGGTGCACTGGACGGCCGATACCCAGGGGTGGAGCAGCGAAAACCTGAGTGAAGAATATGAGGACCAACCGTGAACGAACGACTCCCCGACGCTGCCCGCGAGGGCGGGCCGGACGCTGGGCCGGACGTCGCGAGCCTGCCAGGGGGCGCCCGCGCGGCCCTCGAGGCCGTCCTGATGGTGATCGATGAACCGGCCACCGCCCCGGCCCTGGCAGCCGGGCTGAATCTGACGGTCGACGTCGTCGAGACCCTGCTGGCTGAACTGCAGCGGGAGTATAACGGCTATACTGTTAATGCCCCGGATGCGGACGTCACCAGCCAGAGCCGTAAAAACAGCAGTACCAACGGTGGCAACAATGGCGGCAGCAGTGCCGCCCCCCGGGGTTTTGAATTGCGGAATATCGCCGGAGGCTGGCGGATCTATTCCCGCGCGGAGTTCGCCGAGATCGTTGGCGGATTCGTGCTGGAAGGCCAGACAGCCAGGCTGACGCAGGCGGCGCTCGAAACGCTCGCCGTCATCGCATACCGCCAGCCCGTATCAAGGGCGCGGGTGTCTGCAATTCGAGGAGTCAACGTTGACTCTGTCGTGCGGACGCTGACGCAGCGGGGGCTGATTGAGGATTCGGGAACAGAACCCGAATCCGGAGCAATCCTGTACCGCACGACATCGTATTTCCTTGAGCGGATGGGAATCGGCTCTGTGGCTGAATTGCCACAGCTTTCCCCCCACCTTCCTGGACTGGAAGGCATCGAGGAATACTACGACGCAGGAAGAATGTAAGCAGTATTTAATGCAGAATCTGTGCAGGCGCAACGTCTGCACGAGAGTATCCACCGGGCAGAACCATTTGCCCGGCCGGCGGGTGTTGTCGGGAGACAGCGGCCGCGGGCCACCAACGTAAGGACGGGTCATGACACAGGCGGGACGCCAGGGTTCACCACGTAACAGTTCGGGACGCAACAGTGCCGGACAAAGCTATTCCGGCCAAAAGCCGGCGCAAGGCGGTTCAGGCCGCGGCGCACAGGGCGGCGCAGGCCGCAGCTCCCAGGGCGGCGCCGGCCGCAGCGGCGGGGCCGGCTACAAGGGCGGCGGAGACCGCCCCTTCAAGCACCCCAAGCCTCGCGAAGAGGCCTTCATCGATCCGGACCTGCAGGGTCCCGACGGCGCGCCGTCGACTGCCCGCCCGGCTTCCGCTGACTGGAAGTCGAAAGCGCCCTCCGGCAAGGAGGCAGCCCGCAAGGCAGCCGCCCGCAAGCCCGGCTTCGGCAAGGCTCCCGGCACTCCCGGCGCCCTCAAGCCCAAGCCGCGCGTCGGCGCCGGAGCGGCCAAGGCCACCGGTTCCCGCGCCTTCGGCAGTGAACGCTTCGGCCAGAACCTCGGGCCCGTGCGCAAGCCGGCCCGCAAGCGCGGACCCCGCGCCGAGGTGCCGCAGTCTGAGCTGCACGACGCCGACGGCACCCGCCTCCAGAAGGTCATGGCTTCCGCCGGCGTCGCCTCTCGGCGGGTCTGCGAGGAAATGATCGCCGAGGGCCGCGTCGAGGTCGACGGCCAGGTGGTCACCGAACTCGGCGTGCGCGTCGACCCGAAGACGGCAGTGATCCACGTCGACGGACTGCGCATCCAGCTGGACGAGAACATGGTCTACATGGTCTTCAACAAGCCCAAGGGCGTTGTCTCCACCATGGAGGACCCGGACGGCCGCCCGTGCATCAGCGACTTTGTCCGCAACCACCACGGCGAACGCCTCTTCCACGTGGGCCGACTTGACGTCGCCACCGAAGGGCTGCTGCTGCTGACCAACGACGGCGAGCTCGCCAACCGCCTGACGCACCCGTCCTATGAAGTGCCCAAGACCTACCTTGTGCAGGTCCGCGGGCCCTTCCCGCAGGGCGTGGGCGCCGAACTCAAGGGCGGCGTCGAACTCGAGGACGGCATCGCCTCGGTGGACTCCTTCAAACTCGTCGACTCGACCCCGGGCCACGTGCTGATCGAGGTCGTGCTGCACTCGGGCAAGAACCGGATCGTCCGGCGCATGTTCGACGCCGTCGGCTTCCCCGTGCTGCGCCTGGTACGCGTCAAGGTCGGCCCCATCGGGCTCGGCGACCAGCGCCAGGGCAGCATCCGCAACCTCGGCAAGCAGGAAGTCGGCCACCTGCTGGCCTCCGTGGGGTTGTAAGCATGTCCGCCTTCCGCACGCACGGCCGCGGCCACCTGAACGGCCCGGTGCTCGTCCTGGGCTCCGGGCTTCTGGGCACCAGCATCGGGCTGGGGCTGCGGGGGCGGGGCGTCCCCGTGTTCCTCTCGGATCCCTCGCCGACCAACCAGGCCGTCGCCGTCGACATCGGCGCCGGCCTGCCACTGGCGCGCCTCGAGGGGGAGGCGCCGGAGCTCGTCGTCGTGGCCGCGCCGCCGGATGTCACGGCGGACGTCGTTGCCACAGCGCTCCAGGATTACCCGCACGCCGTCGTGGTGGACATCGCGAGCGTGAAGGCACAGATCCTGGCCGATCTCCGCAGCCGCGGCGCGGACCTGGGCCGCTACGTGGGGACCCACCCCATGGCCGGGCGCGAGAAATCGGGCCCGGTCGCCGCCCGCGGCGAGCTGTTCACCTCCATGCCGTGGGTCGTGTGCCCGGCGGAAGAGACACTGCCTGAGTCCCTGCGGGTGGCGCGTGCGCTGGCCGGCGATCTCGGCGCCGTCGTGTCCGAATTCGCTGCCGACGAACACGACGCAGCCGTGGCGCTCGTCTCACACCTGCCGCAGGTGATGTCCTCGCTCGTGGCCAGCCGCCTGCAGGGCACACCCCTGCACGCCCTGTCCCTGGCCGGCAACGGGCTGCGGGATGTCACCCGGATCGCCGCAAGCGATCCCACGCTCTGGGTCCAGATCCTGGGCGCGAACGCGGAAAAAGTGGTGGAAATCCTGCACGGAGTCCGCGAGGACCTCAACCGGCTGATCGGCACCCTGGAGGCACCGGCCGCTCCCGGCGCCCGGCTGGACCTTGCCCAGCTGATCAGCGAAGGCAATGCCGGCCAGTCCCGGATCCCGGGCAAGCACGGCGGGCCCCCGCAGGCATACTCGTGGCTGACGGTGCTGGTGGATGACACACCCGGACAGATCGCCAAGCTGCTGACCGAGATTGGCGAGATCGGCGTCAACGTCGAAGACCTCCGCCTCGACCACTCTTCGGGGCAGAATGTGGGCATGGTGGAAATTTCCGTCCTGCCCAACAAGCACGACCTTTTGATAGCAGCCCTCAACGACCGTGGATGGCGGGTACTCCAGTAATGACCCAGGAACTCATTGAGACAGTGGACGTAGTCCGCCCCGGAAAAAGCCTTGTGGTTGCCATCGACGGCCCCTCCGGCTCCGGCAAATCCAGCGTGAGCAAAGAGGTGGCCCGCCGGCTGAAACTGGCCTACCTCGACACCGGCGCGATGTACCGCGCCCTGACATGGTTCTGCCTGCAGAGCGGCACAGACCTGGACGACGGGGCCGCCGTCGAGACCGCCGCAGAGACCCTGCCGCTGGAAATCAGCACGAGCCCGCAGGAAGAGTACGTCCGCGTCGGCGGGCACGATGTCACTCTCGCCATCCGTGAACCCGCCATTTCCGCGGCAGTCAGCGCCGTCGCCACCACGCTGGGCGCGCGGACTGAACTGATCCGCCGGCAGCGCGAGCTGATCGAAAAGCACCACCGCCGCATGGTGGTCGAAGGCCGGGACATCACCACCGTCGTCGCGCCCCATGCCGAGGTGCGGATGTTGCTGACCGCCAGCGAGGAAGCCCGGCTGCGCCGCCGCGGCATCCAGTTGGGCGGCAGCCAGAATGCCGAGCAGCTGGCAGCCCAGGTCACGCACCGCGATGCCAAGGACTCCACCGTGGTGAACTTCACCACGGCCGCCGACGGCGTCGTGACCCTGGACTCCTCCGACCTGGACTTTGACGAGACGGTCCAGGCCGCCCTCGACATCGTGGACACCGTGGTCAACCATTCTCCTGTTCCGCTCCGGGCCGTCCACGGTGACTGAGGGGCGCGCCGGACTGCCGGGGACAGCGCCCGCCTCCCTGCCCGGCCAGTGGACGACGGCGTGGAGCCGGCCCGTGGGCTGGCTCCTGGACCACCTCGTCTACCGCACCTCGGTCAGCGGACGCTCCAACGTCCCGGCGGCCGGTCCCGTGATTTTCGCGGGAAACCACATCAGCTTCCTGGACGGGCCCGTCATGTTCGGCGCCTCGCCCCGGCCCATGCACATCCTCGTAAAGCAGGAGATGTTCACCGGGTTCCTCGGCCGCGTCCTGGCGGCGGCGGGCCAGGTGCCCGTCGACCGCCGCGGTGGCCGTGCGGCGCTGGCCACGGCCCGAAGCCTGCTCGACGCCGGACGGTGCGTCGGGATTCTTCCCGAAGGCACGCGGGGGAGCGGTGAGGCCGCCGCGATCAACAACGGCGTCGCCTGGCTGGCGCTTAACTCCCGCGCCACGGTGGTTCCCGTGGCCATCCTGGGCACAAGAATCGGCGGCGAACACCTGGACACGGTGCCCGCACCGCGCCGGCGCCTGCACGTCAGCTTCGGCGGGGCCATCAACGTCAGCCGCAGGCCCGGCGAGAGCGGGCGTGTTTCAATGGACAGGGCGGGAACCGAAATCCGGGCCGCATTAGCGCGCCATGTCCAGGACTCAGTACTAAGGACCGGGCAGCCCCTGCCCCACGCGGAATCCCCGCATGAACGACATGTTGCAGTAGCCGGGACGCCGGCAGATCACCACCTAAGGAAAGTGCAATGAGCGATACGACTCAAACCTCCGGCAATTTTGGCGCCGGCGAAGACGAATACACGCCCACCGGCACCGACCAGGTGGCTGAAAACCTTGCCGCCCTGGACGATGACGAAGCGGAACTCCGCGCGGCCTCGCTGCGTGCCGGGCTGGACGACTACGAGCTCGACGAAGACGACGCGGCCCTGCTGAGCGGCCACTTCGACGATGAGGACTTTGACGGCCCGGTCAAGCTGGACCCGGTCCTGGCCATCATCGGACGGCCCAACGTGGGCAAATCCACCCTGGTCAACAGGATCCTGGGCCGCCGCGAGGCAGTGGTCGAGGACACCCCCGGCGTCACCCGCGACCGTGTCATGTACTCGGCAAACTGGAACGGCCGCAACTTCACCGTCGTGGACACCGGCGGGTGGGAGCACGATGCCCGCGGCATCCACGCCCGTGTGGCGGAGCAGGCCGAGATGGCCGTGGAACTTGCCGACGCCGTCCTGTTCGTCGTCGATTCCGCCGTGGGCGCGACCGCGACCGACGAAGGCGTCATGAAGATGCTGCGCAAGTCGAAGAAGCCGGTCATCATGGTGGCCAACAAGGTGGACGACTTCGCCCAGGAAGCCGACTCGGCCACCCTCTGGGGCCTGGGCTTCGGCGAACCGTACCCCGTCTCGGCCCTGCACGGCCGCGGCGTGGCGGACCTCCTGGACCACGTCATGGACACCCTCCCGGAGTACTCCCTGATTGAAGGCCTCGAGCGCTCTGGCGGCCCCCGCCGCATCGCCCTGATCGGCCGCCCGAACGTCGGCAAGTCATCGCTGCTGAACAAGCTCGCCGGTTCCGAGCGCGTGGTGGTGGACAACACCGCCGGCACCACCCGCGACCCGGTCGATGAATTCATCGAACTCGGCGGACGCACGTGGCGCTTCGTGGACACCGCCGGCATCCGGCGCCGCCAGCACATGGCCCAGGGCGCGGACTTCTACGCCTCCCTGCGCACGCAGAGCGCGCTCGAAAAGGCCGAGGTCGCCGTCGTGCTCCTGGCCGTGGACGAAGTGCTCAGCGAGCAGGACGTCCGCATCCTGCAGCTCGCCGTTGAATCCGGCCGCGCCCTGGTGCTGGCCTTCAACAAATGGGACCTCCTCGACGACGAGCGCCGCCGCTACCTGGAACGCGAAATCGAGCAGGACCTGGCACACGTGGCCTGGGCACCGCGCGTGAACATCTCGGCCAAGACCGGCTGGCACAAAGACCGGCTCGTCCCGGCCCTGGACACCGCCCTGGAAAGCTGGGACAAGCGCATCCCCACCGGACGCCTCAACGCGTTCCTGGGCGAACTTGTCGCAGCGCACCCGCACCCGGTCCGCGGCGGCAAGCAGCCCCGTATCCTGTTCGGCACCCAGGCCTCGAGCCGGCCGCCGAAGTTCGTCCTCTTCACCACCGGATTCCTGGATCCGGGATACCGCCGCTTCATCACCCGACGCCTCCGGGAGACCTTCGGCTTCGAGGGCACGCCGATCGAGGTCAACATGCGCGTGCGCGAAAAGCGTGGCAAGAAACGTTAATTCCGACACACCTTGCCGTCACAGCCTGAAATTGTCACAGGCACCCTCCCGGATCGTGTAAGCTTTTGGAGGTGGTTCGGCCGGACTGCTTGGAAGAAAACCTGGAGCGAATCCGGGAAGACTTCCGGGCGGAGAACGGTGGAACCAGCGGGCTGTAGCGCAGCTTGGTAGCGCACTTGACTGGGGGTCAAGGGGTCGCAGGTTCAAATCCTGTCAGCCCGACCAACAGACAACCGCTCCATCACTGGGAATCTTCCTGGAGGTGGGGCGGTTTTTGTTTTGCCTGCGTCTGCACGGACTTCGCGCCTAGCCGGTTGGGGAAACCAAAAAAGTTCCCGCTGGAGGCCAGCCGGTACCTGTCGTGCGAGGTCAGCCCTGAATTGCAGCTAGACTTCGGCAAGCTTGGTTGCGCTAAATTTGGGGGAACTTTGAAAGGCTTTACCTTTGCTGTGCCCATTGCCCTGACTGCGGCTCTGTCCCTAACTCTTACTTCGCTCCTGGCGGGGGCGCTGCCGGCGCAAGGGTACGAACCGCCCGGGGAACGCATCGTTCATCTCCTCGAGACCACATTCGCAGCGGCTCAACTCGAGGGTTCACCCGTCCCCAAGGTGACGGGGGCCGCCGAGGTGGGGTCCAAGCTGACGGCGGATCCGGGTGTCTGGGGTCCTGTCGATGAGGGCAGTTCCGATCCTGTCGGGGTCAGGTTGGACTACCAGTGGTACCGTTCGGGCGTGGCCATCCTCGGGGCGACCGCATCCACTTACGTTCCCGTCGCCAGGGACGTCGCCGGTACCCTCACGGTCCGGGTCACTGGGTTCCGGACCGGCTACACCACTGTGGCCAGGACCTCGGCAGC